>NZ_JACVTU010000003.1:0-481743 GCF_016624705.1 Acinetobacter sp. S40 | reverse complement strand
AAAACTCCTAAATATGGGAGTTAAGTACGACATTTTAAACAAGTCGTACTTTCCTACTCTCCAAAAAAAGCTACTGGAGACAGTAGCTTCGAGATTCGCATAATGCGCACTATATTAAATAACGCCGATTTGCACATGACCATTGTTGCAAATCGGCTATGTAACATAATGCTGATTTAATTATGCGAAGTTATGTATTTTAAGCCTTTGATTATTAAGGCTTTTGTGGCTGCTGTGATCCGTCAGGATTCTTTTTTGGCAACGGTTTAACGCTAAACACTTGCATCTGTGCACCGAACTTTGTCTGTGACTCTACAAACTGAATCTCTACTTCTTGTGCATTGTCAGCACATTCAGCGAGTAAGGCCCGAATTTGATTGTTAATACTTTTATATTTCAACTTTTGTGGCTTTATTAAGAGCTTCAACTATCATAAATTCTGCAAACGTTCCTGATATAAGTACATATTGATTATGAAGCTTTCTAAATAATCTAATTATCATTAATTTTATGAGTTATTGGATGGCTTCATATCATGCCAATGATGTTCATAATGACCCAGTTCTAAGAATGACTCATTATGAACAATAAAATCTTCAAACTATTCCAGATTTGTCTTTATTATTTTCAACGAATCATTTAAACGTTCAATATCTGAAGGTTTTAAGCCTTTAAAACTATCATCAAATAATACAACCGTCATTTCATTGATTTTATTGACCATTTGTTCCCCTTTAGACGTTAATTTGACACGAGTAACTCGATTGTCATTGGGACATAACATCGTCTCAATTAAACATTCCTCACGTAAGCGGATGAGAATTTTGGTTGTAGTTGATATTTTTATCAACGTGGTTTCCGAAAGATCCGAAACGCTTGCATGAGGATGAAGATGGGCTGCTAATAAAATACGTCGTCTGGAATTATCCAAACCATATTTTTTTAAAGAGTTATCCATTTTGGCAACATACAGACCATAGACTTGCGTAATCCAATAATAGGGAAAATTATCTAGACTAAATTCATCATGATTTGGAAAAAACTTGGAATATTTGTTTGACATAAAGTATGTATTCAACCATCAACTATGCAATAAAAGAAATAAAAGCTCAGATCAGCGATAAAACTATCTGCATTCTAGAATACTTATTTTTTTAAAATCAATATGCTACTGTCATAATTTTAGTCGTAATTTAGACGTTTTTTTTAATGCATTTATAAAATCAACCATTCAGTAAAAATAAGTCTATGATCTTCTAGACTTAGTTATTATAACCAAATGGTTTTAAATACCTCTAAACAATTAAATTGGAAAAATTTATTTTTCAATTATAGTTGAACATTTTTTAAAAAAGCCCAGATTTGCTGCAAGGATGCATCTTTATTTAATTTATTCCTTAAAATAAAAATTTTTTGCTGGATACTGAATTTATTATCTGCAAGAATTTTGACCTTATTCATTGACAACTCATCTTCTATCGTAATTCTAGGTAACCATGCGATTCCAGCGCCCTGCATAACAAAATCTTTTAAATTATTTGCATGATCGGTTTCATATAATATTCGATATTCCAATTGATTAACAATCACCTGATCCACTAAATTTCTAAGATAAGCATTTTTACTATAAGAAAGTAAGGGGAAATTTTTATTTATATCAAACTTGGCTTCACCATCTTTATTTATTATACATACAGGAATAATATCAGTTTGCCCCAGCTTTAAATAATCAATAATGTCTCTATTTATTTGGCTAAGTTTATTATGGTCATTATATCCAATAAGAAAATCACATGCACCTTCTTTTAATAGTTTAAATCCCTCGCCAACATTTGCCGCAATTAATTCAATTTTAAATCCCTGAAGATGCTCTGGGAAAATCTGAATAAAATTTGAAAAAAAAGTAGAACTAAGAGAGTGAACCACAGCAAAACGAACAGTAACTTCTTTTGTTTTGTTTAAATTATTTAATAAAGCTAATGTTGCTTGTAATTGATCTTCAATACTTTTAGCGGTTGCGAGCAAGATTTGGCCAGCATCGGTAAACTCAAGATGTCTGCTATCTCTATCTAAAATAGGAAACCCTAAAGCTTGTTCGAGCTGTTGAATTCTTCTCGTAAATGCAGATTGACTAACAAATCGACGTTCTGCTGCTTTAGAAATGGAGCGCTCTTGTTCAAGGGTTAATAGATCTTCAATCCAACGAATTTCTAGGCTCATTTGTATGGTCTTAATGTAAGATCGCAAGATTATAATCACAGTATGCAAAATTTGCATAGTAAATTTAATCTATGCATTAGAAATTATTTCTTACCAATTTTATGATGAATTATCTCCTCTAGATAGACCAAAAAATGAACGCCGAAATTTTAACACGTACAGAAAAAGATCTTTTAGGTTTTCGTGAAGTACCCACTCAATGTTATTTTGGAATTCAAACTTTAAGAGCCATAGAAAACTTTAACTTAAGTTCAAATAAAATCGAACAGTTCCCTCATTTAATTAAATCTTTAGCAATGGTTAAATTCGCTTGTGCGCAGGCAAATAATCAATTGGGTAAATTAGATAATACAAAACTTGAAGCCATTAAATATGCTTGTGAACGTCTTATAAATGGGTCATTTCACGAGCAATTCCCTATTGATATGATTCAAGGTGGTGCAGGTACTTCAACCAATATGAATGCCAATGAAGTAATTGCAAATATAGGACTGGAATCTTTAAATCATAAAAAGGGTGAATATCAATATTTGCATCCAAATAACGATGTAAATATGTCGCAATCAACGAATGATGTCTACCCTACTGCAATTCGTTTAGGATTACTTTTTAGTTTAGATGATCTAAATAAACCATTTGAAGATATTATTGTAAGTTTACGTGCTAAAGGTCAGGAGTTTTCTCATATTTTGAAAATGGGACGTACCCAACTTCAGGATGCAGTACCCATGACATTAGGTCAGGAATTCCATGCCTTTGCTGCAACCCTTGAAAAAGATTTAGCCAAGATTAATAGTATTGCCCCAGACACACTAAACTATATGAATTTAGGTGGTACAGCGATTGGTACAGGCATTAATACTGAATATCGTTATACCCAACTTGCAATTCAGGCGTTGTCTGAAATTAGTCAAAAAGATATTAAATCTGCACCTGATTTGATTGAAGCTACCTCAGATATGGGCGATTTTGTACTTTTATCTGGTTTACTTAAACGTACTGCTACCAAACTTTCCAAGATTGCAAATGACTTACGTTTATTGTCCAGTGGTCCACGCACTGGCATTAATGAAATTAATCTGGAACCACGCCAACCAGGTAGTTCAATTATGCCAGGTAAAGTCAATCCAGTCATTCCTGAAGCAATGAACTTAGTCTGTTTCCAGATCATTGCCAATGATCTAGCGGTCACGTTGGCTGCTGAAGCTGGCCAGTTACAGTTGAACGCAATGGAACCTTTAATTGCGTTTAAATTGTTTGAATCAATTGAGCTCTTATCGCGTGCATTGGTTATGTTTAAAACCAAATGTATTGATACTGTGACTGCTAATGCTGAACACTGCAAAGAACAAGTTGAAAACTCGATTGGGATCGTGACTGCATTAAACCCTTATTTAGGTTATGAAACCACCACTCGCATCGCCAAAACTGCCAACGAATCGGGTTTAAGTGTTCTTAGTTTAATTCGTGAAGAACAACTTTTATCGGATGAAGTGATTGCTGAGATATTAGCGATTGATAATATGGTTAAGCCAAAAGACGCAGCTTAAATTGATAAATATAAAAAACAAAGGAGCTAGTAAAGCTCCTTCGTTTTTACCTAAGATTAATTTACCACGTTAATTTTAAAGCCAATGAGCCAATAATAGTAAATTAATCCACAATATGTTCATTTACCAGTCCACTTTAGCACTTAAAACAAAAGTAATAGGTTCACCTGCCCCTGAGTTCATCCAGTATTTTTTATTAAGTAAATTATTAATATCAGCTCTGAAAGTTACTGGTTTATTTGAAATACGGGTCTGGTAGCCACCACCAATATTAACCAAGGTGTAATCATCAAATTTAATGGTATTTTCATCATCATACCAAGTATCACCATAATGACGTACATCGCCATGTACACTTAAGCCTTCCATATAAGGGATGTTCCAATCAGCCTGAACTACGGCTTGGATCTTTGAAGCTCCTGATGGGCGTTTACCTTTAATGGCTGCATTGGCCTCACTTACTTTTTCAATACTAGGATCATTTAAGTTGATCCCCGCATTTATAGTTAAATCTGGGGTAAATTTATATCCCCCCATCAATTCAAACCCTTGATAAACAGTTTCACCATTTTGAGTAAGGTAAAGCTGACCATTTACCGTTTCATCGATTGTCGCCATACGTTCTAACCGGTATAAAGCAGCGGATGCATGCCATCGATCTTGTTGATATTTCGTTCCAATTTCATACTGTTTACTAATGGTTGGATCTAAATATTGACCTTCATTTGCATATTGCTGACCAGAACCACTTGTGACTTTTTTACCTTCTTCCAATGCTTCTGAATAACTTGCATAAAATGACCAATCTTCAATTGGTTTATAAATTAAAGCATAGGTTGGTGTAACGACTTCTTTTTGATAGGTATTCGCCTGATTATTATAGTTGATATAACGTCCAGCGATAATTGCTTGCCAATGGTCATTAAGACTTAACGTATCACTTGCAAAAACTTGTTTTTGATAAATATTTCCCGAATCTGTTTGAGTAAAGTCCATCGGTTTATCATAGTAAGTGGTTTGTGGTTGATAAATATTGCCTGTAGCAACATTCGCGTCCCAGTTATAGTTTCCATCACGCATTTCTTTTTTTTCAAAAGATCCACCAAAAACTAAATCATGCTTGATAAAACCTGTATTAAATAAACCACTTATCATTAATTGACTGGTATCACGAACGCTTTCCCCGCCTAATTGGTACATGTTTATTGAATAATCACCTTGTTCATTCAAAATATAGGCAAAAGTCTTATTCACAAAATTACGATTTCTAGTTCTTGCCTGAGTAATTTCAGCTTTCCAGTCATCATTAATTTGCCAATACAATCCCGTCTGTGCAAGTGCAGAATGAATCGTATAAAATGCACCTTTTACGATATGTTTATCACTACCATCAATAGGTTTTGGAAGCTTATTACCTTCAAACCCCCACCATGAAAACATTGAGGCTTCATTATCTAAATGTCGATCTTGATAAAGAATCTCCCCTTTCCACACTAAATTTGGCAAAATACGATAATCAAGTGCTAATGCCGTTGCTAAATTGTCAGCATCTGAACCATTATAAGTCTCACCTTTTTCCTTAACGATATTGAACCGATAGCCAAATTGTTTATCCTCTCCGACTCGGCCACCTGCATCCAAACTCGCAGATAAGATACCAGCGCTTCGATAACCTATTTTTGTACTTAGAAGGTTTTCTTCAGTAGGTTGTTTCGTTTGATAATTGATAATCCCACCAGGTGTTGCAAAACCATACATTAAGCCTGATAAACCTTTTAAAGCCATTACATTCTGGGCAAGCTCAACAGGGAATTCTCCTCCCCATGCACTGACCGAATAACCATTCACTTTATAACCATTCGTTTCATCAAGCTTTAAACCACGAATTGAAACTGGTGTGCTCCATCCACTGCTATATGAATTAACTTCTGTGACAATACTTGGATCACCTACAAAAATTTTACCTAAAGAGTTTGTTTGTCTGGTTTCAATCTCTTCTGCTGTCTTCGTGGTAATTGAGTAGGGTGTATCAATTACACTTTTATTGCCTAATACCCCAACGGTATTGATACGCTTTAATGGCGCATCCTGATTTTCGGCCTCTAAAGTAATCGTGGGTAATACAGACCCTGAAGTTCCCGCCAAGCCAGTGCGTTTAAGCTGATTTGCCTTGGACTGTAATGGAGTTAATTTAACAACTTCTTCTTTTTTGGCATTCACTGCCCTTTTTTCTAAACGATAACCGTTTGATGTTTGTTTTATTTGATAATTGGTATTCTTTAATAACTCTGTAAAACCGTCATTAATTTCATAACTACCTTGTATTCCCTGACTTTTAATACCAGACAGCAAGGTACTGTCAAAAATAATATTAACCCCTTGTTCCAACGCATAACGGTTAAGTACCTGCGCCAGATTTCCAGCGGGTATATTGACCTGTGTTGGAGCTGCATGAGCAAGCAGTGGCAATGCAGCAATTGAGAAAGTCGCTATATGAATCGCTAAAACCAAAGGTTTTGGATTGAGAAATGGACGACGAATAGACCCCATTTTAATTTCCTTACATCATTTATATTTGCCTATTAACTAAGACGTTTCAGAAATTAAAACAGGAAAAAAATTTGATATTGTTTTTAATTTTTTTTAATTACAGTGAATAAACCACCAACAGCATAAGTATCTAGACGAAGTTGATCTTTCAATAATTGCATGGCTGAATCAGGATCATCCAGAGGTAATACCGCATTAACTCGGTATTGGCTTAATATTTTGCGACTATAAATGTATTTACTAGATTGGTAGCTTTCCAGCATGTCTAATACCTGATCTAGCGCCATATCATTCACAACTAATTTTTTACTTTGCCAAGATTTTTGTAAAACATCTGGATGAATGCTTTCTATTTGAATTTGCTCACCATTGAAATTAAATCTTTGACCAGTTTCAAGCACAATAGGTTCAAAGTGATGATGCAATGAATAAATCTTGGTTTTTGATTCAATCATGCTAACACGAACCTGATTATGATCGTAGTTGACAATAAATTTTGTCCCAAGTGCCTGTACTTGAATATCACCTAAATCAACCACGAAAGGCCGTGCATGATCTTTGGCAACATTAACCAGAATATTACCTTCAAACAAATGTATCTTTCGTTGATCAAGGTTGTATTGCAGATTATAAGCCGTTTGTCCTGCCATCTGAATTGAGCTTTGATCAGACAGAATATTATTCTGCCATTGCTGTGCTTGAGTAGAATGATCTGCATTCCAGCGCTGATAAGGCAGTTGCGAAACAATCCAAGCAGTGATCACAGCAATGATTAAACTGCTTCCCCACAACAAACTTGCTGATTTCTTCTTGGTGCTTCTTTTTCTTAAAATATTATTTTGAATAATTGGATGTTGGGATCGAACACTTTGCGCCTTGAGTACATCCATTTGATTTAAAAATTGTTGTAGCTCTTCAAAGGTTTTTAAGTGTTCAGGACTTTGTTGTTTCCAGCTTTCTAATTGGGCCAAATCATCCTGAGAATAATGTCCTGAACTTAATGTGATCAACCATTCTGCTGCTTCATCTACAAGTTGTTGGTCAAGTTTTGACATGAAAATTCGTCTTATTATAAGGATAGATTTATAGATCTGATTTTAACACAGCATAACAATGGCTTAATGCTTT
Source organism: Acinetobacter sp. S40 (assembly GCF_016624705.1). Lineage (NCBI taxonomy): Bacteria > Pseudomonadati > Pseudomonadota > Gammaproteobacteria > Moraxellales > Moraxellaceae > Acinetobacter > Acinetobacter sp. S40. Next base: position 474,295 of record NZ_JACVTU010000003.1, on the reverse strand, counting down.
AACTAAATCATGGTGAACGGTTTTAGTACTGACGTTTAATTGATGTGCAATATCGACTAGACTTAAGTCATCAATATAATGCATGAGAAATGCAAGTTGTTGTCGTTCAGCCAACCCATCCAGAACTTGTGCAAGTGTATTCAGTATATCAATCGCGAGTATCGTTTGTTCTGGACTAATATCGTAGGTTAAATTTTGCTGAGTTAAATATTCCAGATATGCCTGTTCTATTTTTTGATGCCGCGCCCGATCAATTAAAATTCGTTTTGCCGTGGTGGTTAAATATGCCTTGGGCTGTTGAATTTCTAGTAATCCCTGACTACGGATCAGTTTAGTAAATGTATCCTGCAAGACATCTTCGGCATTTTCAGCCGAGCCTAGTTTTTTATACAACCAACCATATAACCAGCCATAGTGAGCTTTATATAGCTCTGCTATATAGTGGGTGATAATTTGTTGATTTGCCGTCATGAGAGTAACGCCACATCGTCAGAAATGTGGCTAATGTATCAGTAATGAGAATTACTATCAATTTTAATTAACATTAATTTTTACTACACTATTCGAGGTCCCATCCTGTTCCTAATGCTGCAATTAATTGCATTGAATTCATTAACTGCCGCTGTTGTAATTCAAGTCGTTCTTGTTCAGCTTGTAAACGCAGGTTTTGAGCCGTGACAACTTCTAAATAACTCACCAGCCCCGAATTATAACGCTGAGTCACGACACGTTCATTTTCACTGGCTAGATTGAGTAATTGGACTTGTTGAATCGCTTGTTGACTTAAACTTGTGGATTGCAACAAGCTATCCTCAACCTCTTTCCACCCTGTTAAAACTGCGTGCTTATAAGCTGCTAACTTTTCGTCATAATTGGCCTGTGCCTGATCTATTTCAGCTTTTCGTTTTCCACCTTCAAATACTGTCGCTACGGTACTCAATCCCATCGACCAAAGATAATTAGGTGATTGAAAAAGCTGTGAAAATAAATTGCTATTGGCGCTTGCGTTTAAACCAATACTGACATCAGGAAGCCATGCTGTTTGTGCCAGCCCAAGCTGTGCATGCATGGTAGCCAATTCTCGTTCACTACGAATCACATCTGGTCGTTGTACGAGTAAACGACTTGGTATCTCTAAAGGAATCCTAGGCACATGAAATTGATAGGGTTGCTTGGCGAGTTGAAACTTTGCGACGGTTTGACCCAGTAATACAGCAAGTATATTTTCTTGTAAATTGCGTTCACGTTGTCGTTCAATTCGTTGAATTTCAACTTGTTTAAGCTGAGTTTCTGCCTGAATGACATCGGCACGGGCAATCATGCCTGCCTGATATTGATTATTTAAAATCTGAACAGATCGTCCATAGCTTTGTTCTGTTTGCTTAAGTACATCAAGCTGTAAATCCAGTAGTCGAATATTCCAGTAACTTTGGGCAGCTAAAAGCTGCTGGTTGAGTTTAACCGCGGCTAAGTCAGCCTGTGAAGCGTCGAGATTAGCTTGTTGCGCTTCAATGCTCTTAGCAACCCGCCCCCATAAATCCGGTACCCAGCTTGCTTGTATAGCAGCGCTAAATTGATTATTCACTTCACTGTTTTTACTGCCGTTACGATTTGCTCCACTTTCTATACTTAACGTCGGTAACCGTGCCGCACGTTGTACATCGAGTAAAGCATTCGCACTGCGATAACGTGCTTCAGCCTGCTTTAATGTAAGGTTTTCTGCATCCAGTTGCTCAATCAAACTATTCAGTTGAGCATCATGATAAAGTTGCCACCACTGAGATCTGTTTATTACCAAATTTTGAGTTTGCACCCAATCTAGATCTGCATATTTATAATGTATATCTGCCTGAATCAGAGGTTGATGATACACTGGTGGACGTGTCACGGTATTTGAGCCACACCCAATCAATAACAATGCCCCGCCAAAAATTATTATATGTTTAGATAAAACTGAAATTATCACGTTTCTATTTTCCTATCTATTTTTATAGCCAAAGGCCTTGGTAATGTTGAATTGTTTAAGCATCTGAGTCAGTCTCTCTAAAAGCAAATACATCACAGGTGTGGTATACAGGGTTAATAGCTGACCTAAGGCCAAACCACCCACAATGACCACGCCTAAAGGCTGACGCAATTCAGAACCTTCACTTGCACTGAGTGCCAATGGAATAGCTCCTAGTAAAGCTGCGGTATTCGTCATTAAAATAGGACGAAAACGTAATGCAGCAGCAGATAAAATTGATTCAAATGCTGTTTTCCCCAAACGACGTTGCTGCAAGGTAAAATCGATCATTAAAATGGCATTTTTTACTACAATGCCGATCAGCAAAAACATACCGAGTAAAGCAATCAGGGTAAATTCAAAGTTAAATAGCCAAAGCGTTAATACCCCCCCTAAAGCCACAGCTGGAACAGTCGATAATATAGTGAATGGATGAATCAGGCTTTCATAGGTCACACCTAAGACGATAAAAATCAGCACAATGACCGCTACAAGCAAAACAGGTGTACTTAAACCCGCTTGTAAACTTTCAGCCTCCACATCTTTATCTGTGGCGACAAAAATTTGATTCGGAAGCATAACTTGTGGCAATACACCACGAATTGCCGTATTAGCTTGCTCAGTGGTATAGCCATGTTTGAGTACATAACCAATCCCCATTGCAGCATATTGATTGCGTCGATATACGCGATCATTGGTGATCCCATAAGACCATGTAGCAAAATTAGTCAACGGAACATATTCACCATTTTGATTAGGAACCTTTACATTTGCCAGTGACTCAGGGTTTTCTGTAAAACGTTTATCAACTTCCATGACTACATGAAATTGATTAGTCTGATCATAAATAGTCGAAATTTGTCGTTGCGAAAATGAATTGTTCAGCACGCTTGAAATACTTTCGATATTAACGCCTAGTCGCCGTGCTGCTTCACGATCAATATCTAGCGTGACGTGTTGTGCCCCTTCATCGCCAAGCGTTTCCACTTCTTCAAGTTCGGGTAATTTTTGCATTGCTTGTGCAACTTTAGGTGCCCATTTTCGAAGTAATGCAACATCATCTGATTGTAATAACAGCATATAATCCTGACCACTATTTCCAGAAAATGGATCATCCAGCTCTAGGTCTTGCTGTACTCTTGCCGAAAAAATAGCGCCTGCTAACCACGGAGCATTCTGGCGAATTCGTTCAGCAATTTCATGTGTAGTTTTTCCTTCGCGCTCTGCTTTTGGCTTTAAGCTAACCATAAAGAAAGAGTTAGTCGTTCCACCCGCGCCCCCAGAGGTTCCAATTACATCTTTTATTGCGGGATCCGCTAATAAACTTTGGCTAAATGTCGTAATCTTGGGTTGCATAATTTGAAAAGAGAAACCATCATCCCCCCGGATAAAAGATTCAATACGCCCTGTATCTTGTTCAGGTAAAACCCGTTTAGGCAAATTCTGATATAAATAAACAGAGCCTGCTATCGCACCTAGCCAAAGCAATATCACCAAATATGCATGACGTATGATCCATTGCAGTGATTGGATATAATGATGAGTTAAACTTTGCATCATCTGCTGGCTATAGCGATAGAACGCTTGATCGTTCTGTGTATTTAAAGGTTTCAGACAGCGTGCCGATAAACTGGGGGTCAAAACCAGAGAAACAAAAACAGAAAGAATAACAATAAAAACCAGTGTCAGAGAAAATTCACGAAATAGCCGTTCAATCACTCCTCCCATAAATAGCACTGAAATAAAAATAACAATGAGCGCTAAATTCATGGCGACTAACGTGAATCCAACCTCCCGGACTCCTTGTATAGCCGCATTAAATGGACTTTGTCCCTGTTCGATGTGTCGTTCAATATTTTCAAGTACCACGATGGCATCATCTACTACGAGTCCAATTGCCACAATGACTGCCATAATGGATAAATTATTAAGAGAAAAACCCGCCAGATAAACTAAGCTTGTTGCACCAATTAACGTAACTAACATAGCAATTGTCGGCACAATCGCACTTTGTAATCGTCCCAACATAAGTGCGACTACGATTACGACTAACATTATGGAAAAAAGTAACGTATCACGCGCTTCTTTTAACCCTGCATGAATAATTTTTGAACCGTCCATAACCGTTGTCAACTGAGCATCCGCAGGTATCAGAGCGTTTAATTCGGGTAGCCTTGCTTTAATTTTTTCAATCGTTGCGATGGTATTAGCATTAGGTTGTCGGCTAATTTTAATAATTACCGCAGGCTCACCATTATGAAAACCGCTGACATACCGATTTTCAACAGAATCCTCCACTTCGGCGACATCTTTAAGTCTAACGATACCTTGCGGTGTTTGATGGATAATTAAATTTGCAAAATCTTGAGCATCCTTTAAATGGCTTGAAAGTGCCACTTGCCAGCGATTTTTTTTATTCTCAATTACTCCTAGCGACTGAACAACGTTACTTTTTTCAACAGCCTCTCGCACTTGTTCCAAAGATATCCCTTGAGACATCAAAGCATTTGGATTTAACACCACACGAACCGCAGGCAATGAAGCACCATCAATTTCAACTTCTCCCACACCACTGACTTGGGCTAGATTGGGTTGCAATTGGTGAGTTGCCAATTCATAAAGTTTACCTGCAGATAAATACTTGGAACTAAGTGCAAGATAAAAAATTGGACTTTGACTCGGGTTAATCTTGAAGTATTCGGGAGGACTAGGCATACCTGATGGCAACTGAGATATCGCTGCATTAATAGCTGCCTGCACTTCTCGCGCAGCTTCATTAATATCTGTATCCAGATCAAAATGCAGAATCACCTGTGTCGAGTTTTGACTACTCGATGAATTAATTGCTTTGACTCCAGACACCCCCATCATGGCACGCTCCAAGGGGGTCGCGACTGTAGCAGACATACTTTCAGGGCTAGCCCCGGGTAAACTTGCACGTACTACGATGGTTGGAATATCCGCTTGAGGCAAAGCTGCCACAGGTAAACGAAAATATGCCAATATACCCAATAAGCTAATCGCAATCGCCAGTAGTACACTCGCAACCGGACGATGAACAAATAAAGCAAAAATATTCAATGGATTGCTCCCGACTTATCAATCGGTTCAATCGTTTTTTTCTGCTGCGAATACAGTCGTTGTAATCGATCAAAGAATAGATAAACGACAGGTGTGGTAAATAAAGTGAGGACTTGACTCAGGATTAGCCCCCCAACCATAACTATTCCTAACGGTTGACGTAATTCAGCACCTGAACCAGAGGCCAGCATTAAAGGAATTGCACCGACAAGAGCTGCCAGCGTGGTCATCAGAATAGGTCTAAAACGCATTAAGGCAGCCTGATAAATCGCTTGTTCAGGAGTTAAACCTTCATTACGTTGTGCTGCCAATGCAAAATCCACCATCATGATGCCATTTTTTTTGACCAAACCAATCAGTAAAATAATCCCGATTAGCGCAATCATATCGAGGGGCTGATTCACCATAAAGAGCGCTAATAATGCACCAATAGCAGCAGAAGGCAGCGTGGACAAAATTGTAATGGGGTGAATAAAGCTCTCATACAATATTCCCAGTACAATGTACATCGTTACAATAGCCGCAATCACCAACCACAATGTATGTTGCAGTGAATTTTCAAAAGCCGCAGCAGCGCCTTGTAAATTAAGATTAATTTCAGCAGGCAATTTTAACTCCCGTTCCACCCGATCAATGGCCTGTATTGCTGCACCTAGTGAAACGCCTTGAGCCAAATTAAAAGAAATGGTAGTTGCAGGAAATTGCGATTGTTGTTGTAAAACACTGGCGACTCTTTTCTGTTCAATACTTGCGATAGCACTGAGTTGTATGGCTTCACCGTTGGCATTGTGAATATATGTCTGGTTTAAAGCATCGAGACCTTGAGTGAGCGTTGGATTAAGTTCAAGTACAATTCGATATTGATTTGATTGCGTATATAAAGTAGCAATCTGACGCTGTGCAAATAAATTCTGCAATGCCAAACTAATGTCTTCAACAGAAAGTCCTAAACGTGCTGCTGTATCTCGATCTATATCAATATATGCTTGTAAGGCTTGCCCACCATCTTCACTGGTCACATCTGAAAATTCAGGTTGCTGTCTTAAAGCCTCCACCAACATAGGGGTCCATTGTTGCAGATCTAACGTTTTCGCCGCACTCAGACTAAGTTGATATTGTGTACGACTAATTTTATCTTCAATACTAAGTTCCTGAACAGGTTGCATCCAGCCATGAATCCCATGTACCTGTACAAGTTGATTTCGTAAGCGATCTATCACCTGCTGTGCTGAATCTCGTTCAGCATGAGGTTTTAAATTAATTAAAATACGTCCATTACTCAATTTAGGATTATTGGCATCTATACCAATAAATGAGGACAAACTTGCAACTGCTGGATCTTTTAAAATCTGTGCTGCTAAATTTTGCTGACGTTCACTCATAGCCTGAAAAGAAATATCATCTGGTGCTTCAGTGACCACTTGAATCACGCCGCTATCCTGTACAGGGAAAAAGCCTTTGGGAATAACCCAATACAAAACTCCAGCCAAAATCACCGTACTTAGCATAACCGCAAGCATCAAGCGCTGATGTTTAAACACCCATTCTAAAGCGCGTGCATAGCGATTAATAATATGATCCAGACTCCAGCGACTATTCGTTTGAATGTGTTTATTTTCTTTGAGCAAATAGGCACACATCATTGGCGTCAGAGTTAAAGACACCACTAAAGAAAGTGCAATCGCTGCGGCTAAAGTGACTGCAAACTCATGAAATAACCGTCCAACAACATCTCCCATAAATAGTAATGGAATCAATACTGCAATTAAGGAGATGGTTAAGGAAATAAGGGTAAATCCAATTTCTTTAGAACCTTTGAGTGCTGCTTGTAGTAAATTCTCACCTGCCTCCCGATGCCTTGTAATATTTTCTAGCATTACAATCGCATCATCGACCACAAAACCAGTAGCAATGGTCAGCGCCATCAGTGTCAAGTTGTTTACAGAAAAACCCAGGAAATACATCAGTACAAAAGTACCAATAATTGAGAGTGGCACCGCAATACTTGGAATGATGGTAGCTGACAAATTCCTTAAGAAAAGGAAAGTCACCATCACCACGAGGCACACTGCAAAAACCAGTTCCTTTTGCACATCACGAATTGAACTACGAATGCTTTCAGTACGATCAGTCAAAACTCGAATTTTCACATTTTCAGGTAGATTCTTTTGCAGTTCAGGCAAAATTTTCTTGATTTGATCTGCAACCTGAATCACATTGGCATTAGGCTGGCGTTGTACATTCACTAAAATAGCAGACTGGCTATCTGCCCAAGCTGCCATATAACGGTCTTCGCTTCCTTCCTGAATCTGAGCAACATCTTTGAGGCGGATTGGAGCACCATTATTCCAGCGCAAAATCAAATTTTCATAGTCAGCAATCGATCGAATCTGGTCATTTGCATCCAGCATCGTAGTTCGATATGGACCATCAAAACTGCCTTTAGGCTGGTTAGCATTAGCAGAATTAATCGCTGAACGAACGTCTTCAGCACTCATTTTATAAGCTGCCAATGCTGTTGGGTTCATTTGAACACGTATAGCAGGACGCTGCCCACCTGCAAGACTCACCATGCCTACCCCTGACAACTGCGACAATTTCTGTGCAATTCGGGTATCTACCATGTCATAAACAGTAGTTAAAGGTAGTGTGTCTGAACTAATTGCTAAAGTAATCACAGGCACATCGGCCGGGTTTACTTTTCGGTAGACAGGTGGCGTCGGTAGATCATTGGGCAATTTACTACTTGCGGTACTCAATGCCGACTGAACTTCTTGTTCAACTACACCTAACTCAGCACTCAATTCAAACTGTAAAGTAATGACAGACGCACCGACAGAACTGTTTGAGGACATCTGCTTGAGTCCAGCAATTTTGCCCATTTCACGTTCGAGTGGTGCTGTAATCGTTCTTTGAACCGTATCTGGATTAGCACCTGGTTGAAAAGTATAGACCTGAATAATAGGATAATCGACTTGCGGTAATGCCGAAACAGGTAAAAAACGCCAAATAAGCAAGCCGCTAAATAAAAGGGCCAGCATCAATAAAGTGGTGGCAACAGGTCGCAGAATAAAGAAACGGGAAATATTCATTGGACTTAACCACGTCCTGTTTTTGCTGTTTTGGATGAAATCATTCCATCTTGAACAATTTGAGCTTCTTTTCCTTCAGAAAGACGATCTATACCCTCTAAAACCACCCGTTCATTGCCTTTTAATCCGTCTAAAATTTCCGTCTGTCCATTAGAAGTAATGCCTAATTTAAGCATACGGATTTCAGCTTTATTATCCTGATTAATAATATAGACATATGTACCTTTAGCACCGTTTTGAATCGCATCTGTTGGAATATTGACTGCATTTTGAATGGTCTGCGCATTTAAGCGCACATTGACAAACTGATTTGGGAATAAGGCATCATCACGATTTTCAAACACAGCTTTGATTTTTAAAGTGCCTGTATTTGTATCAATTTGATTATCAAGTGCTTCTACATGACCAATAGCAAGTTGTTGTTTTTCCGAGCGATCCCAAGCAGTTACTTGAACGTGTTGGTTTTTTTGTATACTTGCGCGTAAAGTATCCAAATAATTTTCCGCAACTGAAAATTGTACATAAATCGGATGTACCTGCGTAATACTCACCAATCCTGCTTCTTCATTGGCTTGAATTAAGTTTCCCGCATCCTTTTGTTTAAAGCCCACTCGCCCTTCAATTGGTGCATAAATTCTGGTATAGGCGAGTTGCAATTTTGCTGCATCAACTTGCGCCTGATTCGCCTGAATCTGACCTTTAAGCTGATTGACCAAGGCTTGTTGTTGTTCAACTTGTTGTCTGGCGATAGAATCTTGTTTAAATAGTAATTGATAACGCGTAAGTTCACTTTCAGCATTACGTAATTGAGCAAGATTTTGCTGTTGTGTGCCTTGTGCTTGCGCTAAAGCAACTTGAAATGGCGCTGGATCAATTTGCGCTAAAAGCTGACCCTTGGTTACATATTGCCCATCTTTAAAATAGATCTTTTGTAGAACACCTGACACCTGACTTTGAACTTTAACCAAATGTGTTGGGACAACTGTGCCTATGGCTTTAATTTCTAGCTGCATGTCAGTCTGCTGTACAGGTATCACTCTGACTGGAACTGGCTTGCTCCATTGACTGTATTCTTGTACAGGAACCTGACTGGATTTCCACCAATAAACTGCCAATGCGATCGCCAATATAACCACAAGGAGTAGCACAAACCATTTCGTATTTTTTGGGAGAGTTCGAGATTTTTTTTCAACATTTAACGGTTGTTCTATCATTACATTCACTTAAATCGGTATCAATATTGATCAAATAATTTTCATCCCGCTTCCCCTTTAAAGCATGCTTAATAGGATGAAAACTGCATTTGTATTAACTAAGACGTTTGAATCAGAGAAAAAGGATCAATCTTCTTGTAAGGAATTGTATATTATTTTTAAAAATGATTCTCATTATTATTAAAAACAGCTTAATTTTTTCAATAAAAACTAAGAATCCGATAAATTCTTTTGTTTTTATTGAAAACGATCAGGGATTTCTATTGATTCGATGCAATCCATTTAGTTTGAATATTGATACGCTTAGGGATAAAAATGAGCGACAACAAGAGTAAAACTGCTGCAATCCAGTAAGGTAGTTCATTTTTATAGTGATAAAGCAGAGTTGCAATGAAGGGTGAAACCAGCATCGACATTCCTTGGGCAGCAGAAATTAAGCCTGATGCAGCTCCCTGTTCATGCGCGTCGACCGCTAGCGAAGTGATCGTATTGACCATAGGCATAATTAAACCGCCACCAACACCCATAATCACAGCACTGAGAATAAAGAAGAATAATCCATGGGTAAGGGTAAACATAATTGTGCCCAATGCCATGCATAGCATCCCTATGCCCAATAAAAATAGATGTCGATTGGGTTTTAATTTAGAAATCAGCACTTGTACAATAATTAAAGTCAAACCAACCGCGCTCAAGGTCATGCCTGCAACAGCTGCACTTTGTTGCTGCGTTGCCAGATGTAAGTGGTCTTTGCTAAAGAAACCGATACACATATTGAAGGTAAAAATACAGTTCATAGTCAAAAACATCACCAATACTTCAAACCATATCCGCGAATCGCTCATCTTTAAGCTGGTTTTTTCAGTAACATTTGAAATAAGTTTGTCACTTTCTTGCACTTTAAAATGAGTCAACATAAGGGCAAATAAAGGGAGGATAGCTGCAAAATAAAAAGCGAAACTTAAGTCAAAACTAGAAAGTAGTCCACCGACAAAAGGCCCAAGAAAAATAGCAATACCTGCTGCTGCACCCAACATAGCAATCTTTGAAGCACGTTCTGCTGGCTCATAATGATCTGCAATATAGCCTACCATCACTGGATTAATACCTGAGAAAAACGAAGCAATAATACAGCGTAAAATCAACATAACCAGTAACATGGTCAAAATACTAAGAGGATGTTGAAGTGTGTAACCAATAAAAACAGCCCAAATCATATAAAAGATAAAAAATCCCAATGTGAGCGGCAATAAAACTTTCTTACGGCCTATTTCATCACTCCGCTGCCCCCAAAATTTTGCACTTAACATCCAGAAAAAACCTGAAAGGCTAACAATCAAACCCGCATGCCACTCTTGTAAACCTTGCGTTCTGATTACAGGCCCAATCACAGGAAGAATCATCATAAATGCCATTTGTAGCAACATATAACTTAAAAATAACACTTTAATATTATTCATTTTTACCTGCTCTATCTTTAATTGTGATTGATCATTAAATTATTCAATAATTAATTGTAATGATAATTATTATCATTTAAAAGCTTTTTCTCTTCTTCTTTAAATCCATTTTCTCAATAAAATGATCTGCAATAAAACAGGAACAGCAATAATTCAATAACAAAAACTTCTCTTATCATTCGCATAGACACCTTAATATATTATTTTAAAGGCTCTAGATTATTTTTTATCTCTACTTAACGCATTTAAATCATATACTTAATCTATAACGATTCAATATTTATCAATTTTTAAACCGTAAAGGAATCTTCATGACCACATTGCCTAATCGCATGCGACATATTGAAATTACAGAATCAGGCGAACCAGAGGTTTTAAAAATTGCTGAAGCAGAAATTCCTCAACCCGAATCCAGAGAAATCTTAATTCAGGTTAAAGCTGCTGGCATTAATAGACCTGACGTATTGCAACGTAAAGGTTTATATCCTATGCCCAAAGGTGTTACCCCTATTCCGGGACTTGAAGTTGCGGGTATTGTCGTAGCAATCGGTAAGGATGTTCAGAATTTTAAAATTGGCGATAGAGTTTGTGCCCTCACCAATGGTGGGGGGTATGCAGAATACTGTGTAGTCCCTGCAAGCCAAACACTTGTTATCCCAGAAAATCTGAACTTTGTTCAGGCAGCAGCTATACCTGAAACATATTATACGGTTTGGGCAAATTTATTTGACATTGGTCAGCTAAAAACAGGTGAAACTGCATTGATTCATGGCGGAGCAAGCGGTATAGGAACGACAGCTTTATCGCTCTGTCACGCATTGGGCATTCCAACTTTTTGTACGGTTGGTAATGATGATAAAGTCAACCAACTCCAAGGCATGACCACCGCAATCAATTATAAAAAAGATGATTTTGAAAGCGTTATTCGAGAAAAAACCAATCAAAAAGGTGTCGATGTCATTTTAGATATTGTTGGTGCAAAATACTTTACTCAAAATATGAATTTACTAAAACGAGATGGACGTTTAGTTATTCTTGGGTTTATGGGCGGTCGTATAGCAAAAGAATTTGATTTACAACAACTTATTTTAAAACGCGCAAAGGTTACAGGTTCAACCATGCGCGCCCGAACTGATCAGGAAAAAGCTGAAATTACTCAATCGTTAAAACAAAATGTTTGGCCTTTATTGGAACAAGGTAAAAGTTTGCCGATCATCCATAAACAATTTGCATTTGAAGATGTTGCTAAAGCCCATGCATTGATGGAGCAAAGTGATCATATTGGTAAAATTGTACTTGAATTAAACTAATTGATAATCAGGGAAGTATAATGTACTGACCTGATATCTTTATAAATTGCTCGCATGATGAATATCATTTTTATACCTTTCATCAAATCAATTAATGTTATATTATAACATTAATTAAAATTTAAGATGTATCCATGATTCTTGCTAAATATCTATCTTGGCTTAGTGTTTTAATACTTGGATTGACAGCTTGTACCCAGCAGTCTCCACAACTTTCATCTCCTAAAAAACCATTGCCTATTCCAGCAGAAGCTCAAAAAACTCATAAAAGAACGCCCGTTTCTTATTTTGTCTGGATTGCACACCCACACAATGCTGAAAGAGTCAAAAACTATAAAAACTTTTTACAACAGCAAGGCGTACAATTGGTTGTTCCTGATTTTGAATTCTTACGTTCAGCGCGTGGCTGGCAAGACTGCAATTATGAGCAATATGACGTGCCAGAACAAAGCGTTTGGGCAAATATTGTTCCTACGCTCAACTTATTATCGACTTTAATCAAAAGTGACGTCTTGCAAAATTTTGAATTAACCTCAAGTTATCGCTCACCAGTTTTAAATAGCTGCGTGAATGGAGCAAAAACGTCCAGTCATATGCAAAATGCAGCAATTGATTTTCGGATAGGCTCAGAAAATCCTGATACGAATGAGGCTCTTGAAATAACCAACAGTAAGCTTAAATTATGTAAATTTTGGCAAACCGAAGGACAAAAATATAATATGGGTTTAGGCGTATACAGTACTGGACAAATCCATATTGATACCAAGGGCTTTCGAACATGGGGGCCAGATTTAACTTGGCATAGCTCTATATGTGCTGAAAAAATTCCTTAATAAAACCCCTTTCCCGATTTATATCTATATCGAGTTTAAGGTTATCTGATACATTTTTGTCCAGAAATCCTGCCAGAGTGATAAATAATTTTGTGTGGTTTCACGTAAAATAGTTTCACTTTCAGGGCTAATAGCCTGAATGCAAAGCATCCAGAGATCATTGGCATGATTATCATCATTGGCTAAATTATCCTCATCATTGGCTAAGCCATGACACGCGTAATAACCTTGATCAAAAATATCACCAAATTTTTTCAAATTTAGATGCAACGCTTCGCTAAAGACGATAACTTGTTTTTCAGTAATTGACAAAATAAGCAATAATGCTATGTAACTATCATAGTGCCCACGAATAAAATTTTGTAGCTCTAGAGCTTCAGGTTCAATGCTGTTTTGTGAAAGAGGATCTACTTCAAAGGTTTCCAGTATTTTTAGATAGTACGCAAGATGCGATTTTGCTGGTGAACTTTGCTGAAGATCAGCAGTATCAAAACCTAACTCATCCAATAAATTGAGTGAAAGTAAATAACGTGCATAGATCTTTGATAAAATTCGATTATGAAGATGAATATTCGTATTGCTTTCTAACTGTTGAGCTTGAAAGATCAGCATACTTAATGCATCAGTAAAAATTTTTACAATACAATTCAAGTAATTGATATGTATAATCTTTAATTGCTCAAAATTTATTTTTTGACTTTTTAGATCGCTTAAAATCGGATGTTCAAATAAAGCATGATCATCTATGTCCACTTTCAGACGCCTAACCAGTTCTGTATTAAATGTCCACAAATCCGTAGGAATGGCATTTTTAATAAAAGCCATGGCCTCAGCGCGTGAGTGTTCAGATTGCGTAAATGACAGATTGTGAATCATAGATTTTTCTTTCACATACAGAGCATTCAGTATATAAAAAAAGAAATAACCAATCTATAGAGAAGAGAGAGGAATCGTAAAAAAAACTTTTAGGAATAAATTAGTTATAAAAAATACCTGTTTATATAGAAAGTCATTCTTGTATCATCACTAGACTTGTGTTTTGATAAGCCCCCAGAACAAGCTAAGTGATTAAATTTTTATCACATTTTCATTTAAGCTTAAACTTAAATGTTATACTGTCGAAATTATTTAAACTAAATTATCTAGTTATCGCCGCTGTACGCCAAATGATGTATTTAGCAGGAATCTAAAAATATGTCGAAAAAAGATGACATTATTCATACAGCCTTACGACTCTTTAACGCCAATAGTTATAATTCTGTTGGCGTGGATCGAATTATTCAAGAGTCAGGCGTAGCGAAAATGACTTTTTACAAATACTTTCCTTCAAAAGCCAAGTTGATAGAAGAATGTCTGGATCAACGTAATATAAACTTACAAGAATCTTTAACAGCTTCTTTAGCAGCTTGCGATGAACACGACTATTTAGGTCGCATTAAAGCTATTTATTTCTGGTATTCCGCTTGGTTTCATACGGCTGATTTTAACGGTTGTATGTTTCAAAAAGCAGTGGAAGAAGTTTTTAAAATCTATCCTTCGACTATTCGACCTGCACTTGAATACAAAGAATGGCTAACCAATATTATCCTTGGGTTACTAAGCCAACTTCAAATTAAAAATCCAGTTTCTCTTACAAATTTGTTAGTAAGCATTCTGGATGGCATGACTATGCAAGCTCAGATTGATAAAAATTCAGTCAAAATTGATGAATACTGGGCAAGAGTTGAACGCTTGATAGAGTTTGAACAAAAGCTATAAAGAAATAAAGCGTGAGTGATTATTATTTTTTTATCGTTATCATTATATTATTTCACGCTTGCGTCTGAAACCTAAGCAACTTTTTGAATAAAAATAAATTTATTTAAAAAGCTGAATGTGCATAATTAAGATTATGCCTTCTTATACATTAGTACATGCACGTGGAGGCTTATGTACTAATCTCCGAAAACATACTGTCATCGTTTTGCTCTGCGCTATCCTCTCTTTGTTATAACGAACGGAATACTCTAAAATTATTATAAATATACATACAAGTCTGTATGGATAAATATCATTATAAATAAGTTCTAGAAAAGCACAACTTTTTTTTTAGATTATGCAATTTTACCTGTTTAGGTTTATCAAATTATTTGGCTTGGTTTTCTTCTTTTATCCTTATAACTCGTATAAAATTTGATTAGAAGTGATCTTGTATTTATTTAATTCAAGTCATTTGAATGCATTCGTTCTATACTTATGCCCGCTGTAAATTTGAGGGTAAAAAGATGCAAGCAGAGTTTAAAATCGAGGAGATGCGAAATTCCGCGGAGAGTGTGGTTACAACGTTAAAATCTTTGGCCAATACAGACCGCCTACTTATTTTATGTCATCTTGCCCAAGAAGAACTAAACGTGTCTCAAATTGAAGAAAGAACACAAATTAGTCAGCCTACCCTTTCCCAGCAACTCATGATGTTGCGCAAAAGTGAAGTCGTTCATACCCGTCGTGCAGGCAAACAAATTTTTTATTCAATAAAAGATCAAAAACTAATAGATGTTTTAGCAACGCTTTATCGCCTTTACTGTCCGCAGTCACTTTAATTTTTCATTTTATCTATCTTTTTATCCATATTTTTCAATTTGTTCTTGAATTGCTTTAAAAAAAATTTAAGTTTCAAAGTCATTATGTATAAAATACTTTTTTTGCTCATTTAGCAGTATATCGCTAAGGCTTATTTATGTTTTCAATTTTATCTCGCTTAAGTCTTGTTACTAAAATATTTATTGCAATTATTTTAGGTTTTTTTGTTGCTCTGCTTTTCCCTAGTTTTACTCCTTATTTGAGTTTACTCGGTGAGCTTTTTATTAAGGCATTGAAGTCTGTTGCTCCAATTTTAGTGTTCATCTTAGTGATGAGTTCAATTGCCAATTTTAAAGTAGGTCACAATGCTAACTTTAGACCTATTCTTTTGCTGTATGTCACGGGTATGGTTTTGGCTGCATTAAGTGCTATTGTCGCAAGTCATTTTTTCCCAAGTTTTTTATATTTAAATGTCAGTTCTCAGAGTGACTTACAACCAGCAGGTAGCCTTACCGAAATTTTAAAAAACCTTTTACTTAGCTTTGTGACTAACCCAGTTCAGGCACTTGTGGAAGCTAATTTTATTGGAATTTTGGGTTGGGCAGCTGGTTTAGGTATAGCTTTACGTCATAGTTCAAATACAACTAAACAAATGTTGACGGATACATCTCATGCGATAAATCATATCATTCGTGTTGTTATCAATTTTGCTCCGTTGGGTATTTTTGGGTTAGTAGCCGTGACATTTGCTGATGCAGGCTTGGCTACTTTAAAAAATTATGCTCAATTAATCGCGGTTCTGTTAGGAACTATGTTATTTGTGGCCTTAGTTATTAACCCTATTTTAGTCGCATTGGTTATTCGCTCAAATCCATATCCTCTGGTTTTAAAGTGTTTAAGAGAAAGTGGAATCACTGCATTTTTTACCCGTAGCTCGGCAGCTAATATTCCAGTCAATCTGGATTTAGCTAAACGCTTAGGTGTAAATGAAGCGACAGCAAGTGTTTCCATTCCACTTGGAGCAACCATTAATATGTCTGGTGCGGCAGTGACCATCACTGTATTAACTCTTGCTGCTGTGCATACTCTGGGCATTGAAGTTGACTTTGTAACCATGATTATTTTATCGATTGTTGCTACAGTCTCAGCATGTGGTGCTTCAGGCGTCGCAGGTGGTTCTTTATTATTAATTCCAGTGGCATGCGGTTTGTTTGGTATTCCATCTGAGATCGCAATGCAGGTTGTTGCAATTGGAATGGTCATTAGTGTTTTACAAGATTCTACAGAAACTGCGCTAAACTCATCTACAGATGTCATATTTACAGCGGCAGTTGATATTGCATCGCGCAAATAGTCATAATTAAAGTTGAGGTCTTATGCCTTTTCAAAGTCTACCAAACTGGGTGCAATTTGCAGCATTTTTACTGGCTATGAACGCGGGTATGATTAATGTCCTGTCACTCATTACGGTGCTGCATCAATCTATTTCACATATGACAGGCAATGTCAGTATGTTAGCAATGGATCTGGTTGACTTTAGATTTAGTAATGTTCTCTATTTATTTTTAGTCGTCATTTGCTTTGTAATTGGTTCATTTTATAGTGGGTTTATTTTGGGAAATAGCCAGTTCCTATTGGGTCGCCGTTACGGAGTTCCATTGAGTTTGGTGGCTTTATTTATTTTTATTTCCTGGCTGCTACTTCCCTACTTTCCTCGTTATGGTTTACTCTGGGCCTGTGCCGCAATGGGGATACAAAATGCAATGGTCAGCCACTACAAAGGTACAATCATTCGTACTACCCATTTATCTGGTGTTCTGACAGATATCGGTCTAGCGCTTGGGTATAAAGCACGTGGCTTACCATTGGATAAACGTCGTATTACTTTACATTTATTAATTTTAATTGGCTTTTTTCTGGGTGGAATTATTGCCGCAGTTATCCATCCTTTTCTCTCTATTCAAGCGTTCCTAGTTCCTGCGATTTTAAGTTTGATTCTGAGTATTGCATACTGGATCATTTACCTTCGTCATTCTTCTTTGCATCAATAATTTGGATTTAGTTATGGTTAAAAATGCATTACAGGCTCAACTGCTTAAAGCTGGGTTAGTTGATAATAAAAAGGCTAAGAAGCTCAATAAACAGACCCAACATGAGCAACGCACAGGTCAAAACAATGAAGCTGAATTAAAAGCGAATATTGAAAAGAGCAAACTAGAAAAGCTTGAAAAAGATCAGGCACTGAATCAGGAAAAGCAACGTCAGCTTGAAGAAAAAGCACTAAAAGCAGCAATCATTCAAATGATTTCTCAACATAAGATTAAAGATGTTGAGGGTGATATTGCTTACCAATTTATTGACGAAAATAAAGTCAAAAAAGTCTATATCTCTCAGACCGTTTATAATGCTCTGGTGTCTGGCAGTCTGGTAATCGCAAAGGATCAGGAAAATTATGCTTATTTGCCTAAAGCATTGGCTGATAAAATTAATCAGAAAATGGAAGGCTTCATATTAGTCAACAATGCTCAGAAAAATGAGCAAACGACAGATGAAGAGGATCCATATGCTGCATACGCGATTCCAGATGATTTAATGTGGTAATTTAATTTTATTTAAATAATTGATTTTATTATTGTAAAAAGTCTTTTTCAAATCGTATAAGAAAAGTAGCTTTATACAATGTTATAAAGCTCAACCTTTACACTTTAGCCCATTATTAATTTGTGCAAAGGTGTAAAGGCTTGGATTTTTTAAAACTTTTCCATGATGTTGAAAACTGGATTGATCAATATCCATGGCTTGAGATGTTGACCTCATTAAGCGTTCTCATCCTTCTAGCAATTATCGCAAATTTCATCGCAAAACAGATTGTTGTTCGCGGTATTCGTAAGATAATTAGCAAAATTAAATTCGCCAATCAATCTATTTTTGCGCAACATAGTGTAATTCGTCGTATCGCTAGCATTGTCCCGGCTATTGTGATTATGAACGGGATTACTACTGTTCCACACTTATCCGAGAAAGTGATTATTTTTGTACAAATGGCTTCGCAAGCCTTTATCTTTTTGACAATCGCTCTTGCGATCAGCGAAATGCTGAACATTTTTAATCTAGTTTATCAACGTAATCCAAATTCTAAAAATAAGCCGATCAAAGGGTATCTACAACTGGTCAAACTGATGATTTTCATCGTTTGTGCTTTAATGGTTCTTGGTACTTTCCTGAAAAAAGATGTTTTTACTTTACTTGCTGGTTTCGGTGCAATGGCTACCGTGTTAATGCTGGTTTTTCAGAATACCATCCTTTCCTTAGTCGCCAGTGTCCAAATTTCATCTTACGATATGGTTCGTATTGGTGACTGGATTGAAATGCCTTCACTTAATGCGGATGGCGACGTCATTGATATGTCATTACATACGGTGACTGTACAGAATTTTGATAAGACTTTTACCACCATTCCAACCAATAAGCTTATTACTGACACCTTTAAAAATTGGCGTGGAATGAGCCAAGCGGGTGCAAGACGCATCAAACGTTCACTATTTATTGATCAGAGTAGTGTTCACTTTATGGCTGAACATGAACAAGAGAAGCTGAAAAACTTTTTATTACTCGATCAATATCTTGATACCAAACAATCTGAACTAGAAACTTTTAATCATCAGCTCAGTAATCAGACGGTATATAATCAACGCCGTTTAACTAATCTGGGAACATTCCGCGCCTATATTGAGTTTTATTTAAAACAACATTCTGGTATTGCTCAAAATCAGTCTCTAATGGTACGTCAATTACAGCCCACCAGTAATGGTTTACCTCTTGAAATCTATGCATTCACAAATACCACTGTATGGACTGCTTATGAAGCGATACAATCAGATATCTTTGATCATTTACTTGCAATTATTCCTGAATTTGGGTTAAGAATTTATCAAGCACCTTCGGGAGCAGATGTGAAATCTTTATCATCAGGTATAATCGTTGAGAATTTTACGCAAAAAGACTAAGAGAAAATTATGCTGCTGCAATGGTTCGAAAAACTGGTTAACCCCTATCCCGAAACAAATTTAAATGAACCATTGCCTACTTCTTTTTTTGCATTCGTATGGCAATCCACAAAAGGCGTACGCCCTTTTCTGATTTTATTAATGCTTTGTACAGCAGGTGCAGCTAGTTTTGAAGCTTTATTATTTTCACAAATTGGCCATTTGGTGGACTGGTTAAGTCAAAGTAAACCAAGTAATTTTCTTGAAAATCATACTCAGCATTTGATTATTTTAACATTTATTCTTTTTGGAAATATTCTGTTTATTTGTTTGCAATCTATTGTGAAACACCAAGTGTTATTTAGTAGTTTTCCAATGCGTCTACGCTGGCGTTTTCATAATTTGTTATTACAGCAAGGTTTGGATTTTTTCCATAATGACTTTGCAGGACGTTTATCAGCTAAAGTTATGCAAACCGCATTGGCTGTGCGCGAGTTCTGGATGATTCTAGGTGACATGCTGGTTTATGTAATTGTCTATTTCATTACTATAAGCGCAGTCCTAGGTGCAGTCTCACCGATCCTATTAATACCTCTGGCTGTATGGCTGGGCTTGTTTATTTTAAGTGCTTGGTTTTTTATTCCTCGACTCAGTAAAGTGTCCAAAGAACAAGCTGATGCACGTGCGGTTATGACAGGACGGGTAACCGATGCCTATACCAATATTCAGACGGTTAAACTCTTTGCACATGCTGGCCGCGAAAGCAAATATGCCAAGGAATCTATGAAGGAATTCATGGAGACTGTGTTTAAACAAATGCGTTTAGGGACTTTATTTGAAGTCAGTACCACCTTACTAAGTGCTGTATTATTTATTGGTGTTATTGGTACAGCAGTCTGGTTATGGCTTAATGGTCAGGCTGGTTTAGGTGTTATTGCGGCAACAACCGCCATGATTTTAAAATTAAATAGCATGTCAGAATTTATGATGTGGCAAATGTCAATGCTTTTTGAAAATGTCGGAACTATTCAGGATGGTATGCATACACTTGGCAGACCAGTCACTATTCAAGATAAACCTGATGCCAAGGCCTTAGTCGTGACCCAAGGACAAATCAAATTTGAAGATGTCTGTTTTGCTTATAATAAAAAAAATGTGATTGACCATTTTAATCTTGATATTCGTTCTGGCGAAAAAATAGGAGTGGTTGGTCGTTCGGGGGCTGGCAAATCGACACTGATTCAATTGCTTTTGCATTTTTATACCCTTAACCAAGGTCGTATTTCGATTGATGGTCAAAACATAGAAGATGTTACTCAGGACACTTTACGAGCCAATATTGCATTAGTCACACAAGATACTTCTCTTTTGCATCGTACCGTTGCTGAGAATATTAAATATGGTAAACCAGATGCAACATGGGACGAAATCTATGAAGCAGTCAAAAAGGCACAGGCAGAAGAATTTATTCCGCAATTGACTGATATGCGCGGCCGTAAAGGTTATGAAGCCTATGTGGGCGAACGTGGCGTCAAACTTTCAGGTGGTCAACGCCAGCGTATCGCAATCGCTCGGGTATTTTTAAAGGACGCGCCTATTTTAATATTGGATGAAGCCACGAGTGCTCTGGATTCTGAGGTTGAAGCAGCTATCCAATCTAGCCTTGATGCATTGATGCAAGATAAAACTGTAATCGCGATCGCCCATCGACTTTCAACTATTGCGCAAATGGATCGTTTGGTTGTTTTAGATGAAGGTCGTATTGTGGAACAAGGTACACATGAAGAACTCATTGAAAAAAATGGTTTATATGCCCAATTATGGAAACGTCAAACGGGTGGCTTTTTAGTAGAACAACATGAAGTTGAGGACAAGGAATAATGCTGTATCTGGAAGATTTAAACGTTGGGGATCGTTTTATTAGTCGTGAATATGAAATGACGGTGGAAGAAATTAAACAATTTGCTGGCCAGTATGATCCCCAACCTTTCCATCTGGATGAGGAAGCCGCAGAAAAAAGTTCAATTTTTCAAGGATTAGCTGCCAGTGGTTGGCATACGGCTGCTGTGACTATGCGATTATGGACAGAATGCTTCCCCATTCAAGGCGGTTTAATTGGATCTGAGTCCAGTTTACGTTGGCCACGCCCTACACGTCCTGGAGATAAAATTCATGTGGAAGTTGAAATCGCATCGATTACACCCTCAAAAACTAAAAATGATCGTGGTATTGTGAGCTATATCACACAAGCATTGAATCAAAATGGGGATGTTTTATTGATATCAACGACTAAAATTGTAGTTTTTAGGAAAAAAATATAAATTGTATGCATGAAATTTTGTCCAACAATTTCTATATTTTTATTTTAAATTTCATGCCAAGATGTAACAGTTTATACGAAGCAAATGTTAAGCCACGGATAGCGAATGAAAATTAATTCAGCTCGTCAAGAACAAGGAATACCAGGGGTTTATGGCTTATTGCTATTAGACGTTGTATCCCGTTGGGGGTATAACGATCAGACCTTATTTGCTCCATTTCATTTAACTAGTGAGCAATTGGCCGATCCTGAATATCGAATTCCCATTCATGTTGCCAATGAACTGGTTAAACATGCTTTACGTTTAACTGGGGAAAGTACATTGGGGTATCATTTAGGTAACCAGATGCGCATTTCCATTCATGGTTTTATTGGTTATGCCATCATGACTGCGCACGACATTACGGATGCTTTGGCTTTAGCCACGCGTTTTATTCAATTGCGTATGCCCTTTTTACAGCTTTACTTCTCGACCTTTGGCCCTAAAGCGACATTACAGTTGCAATGTGATTTTGATCTGGAACCCTTGCGAACCGAGATTATTTTAGCTTTGACTATTGGCATTATGAGTATGGCTAAAGCATTGACAGGTAATGATGAGCTAATAGGTGAAGTTGATCTGGATTTTGAAAAGCCAGAAGGCTTCGATAAATATTTAAGTAAAATGTCTTTAGATATGCGTTTTGGTCAACCGCATTTAATTTCAAGTTTTGACAAACACTATTTGGGATTAAAAATGGTGAATGCTGACCCCATTGCCAGTCAAATTGCCATTAATCAATGTGAATCCGAATTATCTGCTTTAGGTGAGCGTCGCCGACTTGCCATGCGTGTGCGTGATATTTTGACCCATTCAGAGCAACATTATCTAAGTATCGAAAGCGTTGCTGAACGCTTACATATGTCTGATCGTACTTTAAAACGTCAGCTTGCAGCGGAAGGAACCTCTTTTTCAACATTGGTCGATGAAGTTCGTTATCGACATGCAACCTCTTTGCTTTCAAGAACCGATTATAGTCTTGAACAAATTGCGGATGAACTCGGTTATTCTGACGTTGCTAATTTTAGCCGCGCCTTTAAACGCTGGAGTGGTCGTAGCCCAAGTAATTGGCGTAAAGACCCGTATTTATAAGCTTTTATTTCTATTTAAAAACATGTATAACCACTTTTAAAATAAGCGAACTTTGGATGTCGAGGAGCTGCAATGAATCATCCTTCTGAATTGAAATATGCAAGTACCCATGAATGGGCAAAAATTGAAGGTGATCTTGTCGTCACTGGTATTAGCGACCATGCACAAGATGCTCTTGGGGATTTAGTATATGTTGAAACCCCTGAAGTAGGTAGCCGTGTAACTGCGGGTGCTCAAGCGGGTGTAGTGGAATCTGTTAAAACAGCATCAGATATTCATGCTCCAGTGTCAGGCACGGTAGTTGAAGTCAATACAGCACTTGAAGATGACCCTGATTTTATTAATGAGGATCCATATGGTAAAGGCTGGATCTACAAAATTAAACCAGACAATATTGCGGATGTTGATCAGTTACTTTCAAATACTGCATATGAAGCTGGACTATAAATAAAAAACCTCTCCTGACAACAATGAAGGAGAGGTTTTAAAACTTAAGCTGATTGGCGTAATGGATTTTGACTAAGTTGACTAGACATATCCAATAATAAACGTTGAGTTTTATCCCACCCCAAGCATCCATCAGTAACTGACTGACCATAGTTCATATCACTGGATATTTTCTGATTACCATCTATCAAGTGGCTCTCTAACATTACTCCACGTACATGACTTTGTTGTCGCTCAGCGAGAATTTGCTTCAGAACTTCGGGTTGTTTCATTGGATCTTTAGAACTGTTGCCATGACTACAGTCAATTACCAGCGCAGGAAATTCGCCGTTGTGCTTTGTTTTGATCTGATCAATTGAAGCTAAATCGTAATTGGGACCATGATTGGCACCACGTAGAATCAAATGAGGGAATGGGTTACCCTCACTATGTAAAATCGCAGGCAAGCCGTGCTGATTCATACCTAAAAATTGATGTTGATTCTTAGCAGATTGAATAGCATCCAAAGCAATCTGGATTGAGCCATCTGTACCATTTTTAAAACCGATCGCATAGGGCATGTGGCTGGAAATTTCACGATGAATCTGAGATTCACTCGTACGCGCACCAATTGCGCCCCATGCTAAAAGATCATCAAAATAACCTGTTGCCATTGGACTTAGAATTTCGCTGGAAATCGGCAAACCCATTTCCACTATCTGTAAATACAAAGCACGTGATTTCTCCAGCCCCAATTGCAAATCAGATGAACCATCCAGATGTGGATCATATAAAAAGCCTTTCCAGCCTATAGTCGTACGTGGTTTCTCAATATAAGTACGCATAACCAGAAAAATTTGATCTTTCACTTGTTCTTGTAATTCAACTAATTTTGTTGCGTATTCTAGTGCAGAAACTGGATCATGAATGGAACATGGGCCTGTGATCACCATTAATCGTGAGTCTTTACCTGAAAGTATATTTTGAATCGTTTGACGATGTTCATTAACTTGTTTTGTAAAAAAAGGAGATAGCGGATATGCCGCTTTTAATTCAGAGGGTAAGCTCAGTGAAATTTCTTTTGAAGTATTTTGTGCTATTAAAGTTTTATTGAGTGCGTTCATTTAATTTTTCCTTTGGACTGATTTCATTTTCAGTCCGAGCATTTATCTAAGCGATGTGGGTCTATTTAGTTGCGGGTTCTGGCTAAAGTAAAACCAATAAACATTGCTAAAATATGAAGTCATAAAGTTATACATGGCACATCTCCAAAATAAATAATGGTTTGAAATAGATATAAAAAAACCTGACCGGGGTTGCCGATCAGGTATTAACTTGAAGGGCAACCATTTTTGCTGCCCGAATGCAATCAGGCAACTATTTAAATTGCCAAAAGTAATAATAAGCGTTGTTGATCACAGGTTGTTTTAACATTTCTATTTCAGTTAAATAAAACATATCTTGGTGTCCAACATACTCTGTGTTTAGGGATTTGACAAGTGTTTGTTATCTATTTTTACTCATTTTATCTGATTGAAGCATGTGGAAAAAATCATCAATACTGTTTAGACCCCTATCTACTTTATATAATTGGGCAGAACAATATACACATTTTAAATGTTTTCACTGTCACCTTATTAGTAGGTTTTATCTGTAAACTTTTATCAAAAAGACATCGAGATATTTATCTTCATCTGGCAGGAAATGGTAATGGAGAACATTTTTATGAATGGCCAATCCTCTGCCTCAGGAAAATTCATTCCTGAGGCATATATGTAGCTAAAACAAAAATAGGGCGTTTAGAAGTGAATTACACTACGAATCGATTTCCCTTCGTGCATCAAATCAAAGGCATGATTAATATCATCTAATGGCATAGTATGGGTCACGAATGGTTCAAGTTGGATCTCACCTTTCATGGCGTCTTCTACCATACCAGGCAATTGACTACGTCCTTTCACACCACCAAAAGCGGTTCCCAACCATTTCCGACCGGTTACTAACTGAAATGGTCGTGTTGAAATTTCTTGGCCAGCCCCTGCAACACCAATAATGACTGACTGCCCCCAACCACGATGTGCACATTCCAGTGCTGAACGCATTACATTAACATTTCCGATGCATTCAAAAGAATGATCTACGCCCCAACCTGTCATTTCTACAATCACTTGTTGAATAGGTTTGTCATAGTCTTTAGGATTTAAGAAATCTGTAGCGCCAAATTGTTTAGCCAATTCAAACTTATCTGGATTCATATCAATCACGATAATTCGGCCTGCTTTAGCTTGACGGGCACCTTGTACAACCGCTAATCCAATACCACCTAGACCAAATACAGCAACACTGTCACCCTCTTGAACTTTGGCTGTGTTATGTACTGCACCTATTCCTGTAGTCACACCACAACCGAGTAAGCAGACTTGTTCGTGATTGGCTTCTGGATTAATTTTTGCCAAAGAAACTTCGGCAACGACTGTATATTCACTAAAGGTTGAACATCCCATATAGTGATAAATTGGTTCGCCATTATAAGAAAAACGCGTCGTTCCATCTGGCATAACACCTTTACCCTGTGTAGCCCGAACAGCGACGCATAGATTGGTTTTCCCAGATTTACAGAATAAACATTCTCCACATTCAGCTGTATAAAGTGGAATTACGTGATCACCCGGCTTTACACTGGTCACCCCTTCTCCAACCTCAACCACAACTCCAGCCCCTTCATGGCCTAAAATGGCAGGAAAAACACCTTCTGGGTCATCACCCGAAAGTGTAAAAGCATCAGTATGACAAACCCCAGTATGGGTAACTTTAATAAGAACTTCACCCGCCTTTGGCGGAGCTACTTCAACCTCTACAATCTGTAAGGGCTGACCAGGACCAAATGCAACAGCAGCACGTGATTTCATGCGTTCTCTCCTTCTTATCTTTACTTTAAGTACGATTTCAAAATTTTGGCAATATCTGCCAATTCTTCATGACGCTGTTGTTCCGTGGTTTCTCCAACCACCAAAGTGTCTTTGAGGTGAATCTCTAGCACTTCATTCATTAAACCATTCATCGCTCCACGAGTAGCGCAAATTTGTTGAAGAATTGCGGTACATGAACTGTCTCCTTCCAGCGCGCGTTCGATGGCTTGAACTTGTCCCTTTATTTTACGTAGGCGAAGGATAATTTTCTTTTTATCTTCGATTTGCTTTGGCATAAGCAGTTCCATTTATATCTTTTCATACTATACCCCAGTATAGTACCAATGTGAATATACTTTTATCAAAAATAGATTTAAGTATCTGGCTACATGATGTCGTCACCTTTTTCTATTAAAATTTTATTAGCTAAATATCAACAATTCATATTTGAGATAATTGATACAATTCAAATAACTAGCTTGAAAATAATTTTTACTTTTCTCATGTTTTAAGGAATGG
Organism: Acinetobacter sp. S40; assembly: GCF_016624705.1. NCBI lineage: Bacteria > Pseudomonadati > Pseudomonadota > Gammaproteobacteria > Moraxellales > Moraxellaceae > Acinetobacter > Acinetobacter sp. S40. Next base: position 447,449 of record NZ_JACVTU010000003.1, on the reverse strand, counting down.
GTGTATGCAAAAAATTTGGAGTAAATGCTTTGAACCAATAATAAGAATATGTCTGACATGTATGTTTTTTATAGTGATGACGACTTGGTTCCCCCAATCTAGTTACGCCTCTCAAGGAAATAATATTTTGAATAAAAGTAATTGGTTAAATGACCCATCTACCAAAGAAAACCTTGAAAAAGGACGAACTGCATTTATTCCTCTAGATGATGCTTTTGCCAGCATTGCTTCACGTATCCATCTTATTCGGAAAGCTCAACATACCATTGATTTACAATATTATATTTGGCAGAACGATTATGTTGGCCAGCTTATGCTCAAAGAATTAGTAAAAGCAGCAGATCGTGGGATAAAAATTCGCCTGATGATTGATGACCAAAATGGTAATAAACTTGATCCAACACTGCGCGCTTTATCTCAACATCCCAATTTTCAAATCAAGCTGTTTAATCCTTATCAGTTTAGGCATTTTAAAGTCATAGACTACTTGTTTAGGTTCAAGCAGATTAATCATCGTATGCACAATAAACTCATTATTGCAGATGATACAATCGCGGTCACGGGTGGCCGTAATATTAGTAGTGAATACTTTGATGCCAGTTATAAGTTTCAGTTTACTGATCTGGACATTTTATTTTTTGGCACGGCTGCAGATCAAGCCGAAAATCTCTTTAATGAGTTTTGGAATAATGAACTGAGTATTCCCGCCAATCAATTGGTCGGAAATGGAACCGCCAAACAGCTTGTCGCACTTAGAAAAGTTTATGAAAAAATTGGTAATAGCTATACACCGACTGAAAATCGTATCAATGATGCACAAAATGAACTGAATGAAGCCTTGCAATTACGTTCTGTACAGTGGGCCAAAGCGTATTTTGTCGCAGATCGTCCCCATAAGATTCTTGGACAGGCGCGTGATCAAGAGCTGATTTATAATCAAATGATAAAAATTATGGGCTATCCTCAACAGCATATTGAACTGGTTTCAGCTTATTTTGTTCCTACTGAAAAAGGGGCAGAATATCTTTCCCAATTAAGTCGACAGGGAACAAAAGTTCGGGTTTTAACCAATTCATTTGCCGCCAATGATGTGGCTATTGTTCATGCTTTCTATTGCCAGTACCGAAAAAGACTATTGCAAAATGGCGTCAAACTTTATGAGTTTAAACCCTTATTAGAGCGAACAAAACCTACATGGTATGAAAAAGTGACTGGGCGAGTCATTCCTGCCAAGGGAAAGAGTAGTTCCAGTTTACACGCGAAGTTTTTTGATATTGATGGAAAGGTCTTTATTGGCTCATTCAATTTTGATCCAAGATCGGCACATTTAAATACTGAAGTGGGTTTGGTGGTTGAATCTGATGCATTACAAAATGAAATTACAGAAGTATTAGATCAATATTTACCCCAAGTTGCCTATGAACTGAAACTCAATGATCAAGGAAATATCAACTGGATAGAGTATAAGAGCGATGGAAAAACTATGACGTATGATCAGGATCCTGGAACCACAAAATTTCAGCGTTTTATGATGAAAATCGTGGCTTACTTACCTATTGAATGGATGATGTGATTAGACTTTACACTTAAATAAACATAATCCTAGAATTTCCAGTGGAATATCAACATTTATATCTTCACTTCTTAAACTAAACCAATATTTTCAAATAGTGGACGATAAGCCTCTGCTTTTTTTTCAAGAGATAAAGGATAAGCTCTGGAAGAAGATGGCATACGATATAAAGAAAGTTTTCGTTCTAAAAAATAGGCGTGAGTTGAATGTCCAATCTGTGGTTTTTCAGTATTTTCTGGTAAGGATAACATCAGTGTATCCGTGGCTTTATCTCCTGTCGTCATTACTGTATTACAGTAGGGAATTTGTTCAAGCAAATCCTGTAGATTGGTCGGCGTAATGATTTCCAGAAATTTATCTGAGGCGCTGCCTTTTAAACGTTGGATTTGTAATGCTGTATCAAAAATAGCTATCCCTTTTTCGATTAAAAACTCGCGTATTTGTTGTTCTTTAAAATTTTTATCAGCTAAATTCAGAAAATGGTTTTTGTCATTAAAAAAAACATAACCAAAAATTCGCCACATATCGTTCTGAAAATTTGGATAATAAAAATCCATTTTCCAGCGCTCTTTAGGAGGGGGAAAACTGCCTAACATCAGCAAACGTGCATTGGCTGGTAAAAAAGGTTCAAGTGGGTGAGATTCTATGATTAGCTCATTATTATTCATTGCATCTATCTTAATGAAATTTAAATCGTTTAAATATAAAAAATTGTTAAGTAGTCCCTATTAGACTAATCATATATAACCCTATGAAAAAAGCCCACCTTTTGGGCAAGCTTTTTATTGTTTAAACCGTCTTATCACGGATTAACGCAAACCATTTAACTCATCGTCTTTAGCAAGAACTACGGAGGTTAAAATTGGTGCCGCAAGAATTATAGGTACGATGATAATCCAAAGATCAGTCGTTAACTTACTTGAGAAGGAGAAGTGAATGATGATAGCAGCCAAAATTAATACGGCTAACAATACAGCCATGAATCGAATTGCAAATTTTAAAAGCATTTTATGATCTCATGTTGTTTATAATTATCCCCAGTATAGTCCTTATTTTTGCATTAGCCTATTGTTTTTATTATACCCTTTGATAAATTTTTAGTTCTTTCCAGTGTATAAACTACATTCAAAAATATTGTAGAATTTCAAAGACCATCACGAGATTTTTAGTTCGATTATTTGATTGATTTTTCAAATAAAATAATGAAGTTATCTGCTTTATTTTGGTGAGCCAACACTGTATTTTTAACATGTAAATTAACTCAATAACATTTGGCGAGAGTCAAGATGAATATACGTCCAGTTAACGAAAATGATTTCAATCAATGGCTTCCATTATGGGAATGGTTATCAAGCATTTTATAAGACCATCATAAGCGATGAGATAACTAAAACCACTTTTGCTCGATTTAACAATGCCCATGAACCCATTTATTGTTTGGTTATAGAAGATGAAGCGCATGAGCTTGTAGGATTCGTGCATTATATCTTTCATCGAAGTACATGGACGATCGAAAATTATTGTTATTTACAGGATTTATTTGTTAGTCCACAGCGACGAGTTATGGTTTCGGACGCAAGCTTATAGAAGCTGTGTATGTGGAAGCGAAGCAAAATAATTGCTCACGCGTGTATTGGCTAACGCAGGAGAATAATGCTCAGGCACGTATGCTGTACGATCGTGTTGCAGATCAGTCAGGCTTTATTCAATATCGAAAATTACTCAAATAACGTAAAAATGAGATAGCATTAAATTAAACACTATCTCATAAAATAAAAACTAGCCTAATTTATTGACCAGTCTAAGCGGTAAAACTTTCATGGCAATTCCCATTGGAAGCCACGGCCATTGTGGTACATAAGCTTTTACTGGTTCTTTCTCAATCGCTTTAACCAAAAGACGCGATCCAGTTTTTTCATCCACTTCAAACGGTAAATGTTTAGCCCCTTCATTTAATTCGGTACGAATATAACCTGGAAAAATGGTAGAAACTTTGATGGGTGTATCAATCAATTCAGCTCGAATACCTTCAGCTAAGTGGGCAACAGCAGCTTTACTTGCAGCATAAGTTGAAAGATGTTTTGGTAATCCACGCATTGCACTCATTGATGAAATAACCACCAAATGCCCAGCATTTTGTTCACGAAAAATTTCAACAGCAGCTTCACATTGAGCTAATGCAGAAATAAAATTGGTTTCTGCAGTGGCGCGATTAATTTCAAAATTACCTTTACCAATACGACGACCGTTACCCACACCGGCATTGACAATAATACGATCAATTCTTCCAAACTCATGTTTAAAAGCTTTAAATACCTCAAATACTTGATCGTAATCAGTGACGTCCAGCACTTTTGCAATCACTTTTATGCCATATTGGTTTTGCAACTCCGTTTGCAGCTCCTCCAAACGTTCCAAACGTCTAGCACAAATGGCTAAGTTGTAGCCTTTTTTTGCAAACTCTCTTGCCATGCCCGCTCCCAATCCAGAGCTAGCACCCGTAATTAAAATTGTTTTTCTCATAATAAAATCCTTTTATATCCATGTAAGCAAGTCAGGATTTGCTGCTTTGATAAAATGATGTTCGTTTAAACTCAAAAGCTGTGGTTCATTTCCAACTAATCGCAGAGTCGTCAAACTGGTATTGGCAATTGCCCAATTTAATGCAAAAGTACGATTAGGATTCAGTTCCAGAATCTTTCCTGCAACAACAGAAATTACGCCACCCGAAGTGAAAACCACCGCGTAGCGCGGTTTAGTTTGCGCTAGTTCGTCGCATAAATCCTGTAAAGTTGTTTCTACGCGCTGCTTGAAGTGTGGCCATGACTCTTCATATTCATGATGGAATTCACCATCTGTCCAGCGTGAGATTGCACCTTCAAAAATTTTAGCCAAATAAGCACGAGGGTTTTCTTCTTTCGCTACATCTTCCTTAAGAAGCTCTGGTTGTTTAAATCGAGGTTCATAATGGGCAAAAACTTGTTGATGATTAAACTCATTCCAACCCGCATCGGTATAAATGACAGCTTCAGGAAAACATTCATTTAATGCGCCTTGTGCAGTTTGTAAATGACGTTGCATTGTACCCGCTACTATATAAGGCTGTTCCTTCAAAATATCCTTAAAATATTGCCCTAATAATGTGGCCTGAGCTTCACCGTTTGGAGAAAGCTCATCATAATTACTTTTGCCAAAAGACGCCTGACCATGACGGACTAAATAGATCGTGGTCATTGTTTTAGCACTCGCTTCACTTGGGTTAGATATTTTTGAGCAATCTCTGAATCCTGTAATTTTTTCTGTGCAATCAATTTCAAAGCACGCACATGCAAGGCATGAATAACAATCCAGAAGTCTTTAAACGCTGGATTTTTAGTTTGTTTATGAAAGTAGCGATAATAAATTTGCTGAGCAATGACAGCCAGACGAAATACACCAAAGACTTCGTAAAAGGTCCAATTTTCGGTGCTTAGACCTGTTTTTTCCAGATAATAATTTACTACTTGTTTACGGTTAAACATGCCTTTTAAATTGGTAGGTTGTCTGCGAGTAGATTTAAAAATCATGTTATCTGTATCTTCTACCCAATAGGCTAAGGCACTACCTAAATCCATCAATGGATCGCCTAGTGTTGCCATTTCCCAATCCAGTACCCCAATGACCTGAGTCGGTTGTTCAGGATTTAAAATTACATTATCAAAACGCCAGTCATTATGAATAATACAGGTGGTTGAGTCGTTCGGAATATTGTCAAGTAACCACGTCCTGACATAATGAAAAGATGGAACATTGATGGTCTTGGCTTTTTCATAGCGTTTATCCCAACCTTCCACTTGTCGACGGCAATAGCCTTCACCCTTACCAATATGAGTAAGCGGCGTGTCTTGATAAGGCACTTGATGCAGTTCGATTAATTTATCGAGCACATTTACACATAATTCATGGACATCCTGCTCTGTAAAATTGAGCTCAGGAGGAAGTTTGGCTCGAGGAATAATACCCTCAATACGTTTCATGACATAGAAGTCACAGCCAATGATAGATTCATCCTGACACAAAGCCACCATTTCTGGCACAACGGGATAAGATTGTGCAAGATTCTTCTGTACTAAATATTCACGCGCCATGTCATGGGCCGACTTCGCTTTGGTTCCTACAGGTGGTCGGCGTAAAATTAAGTCAGCATTGTCATATTGTAAGCGATAAGTCCAATTTGATGCTCCACCTGTATATTGAGTCACCTTTACTTCGCCATGTAAAGCAATGCCTTGTTGTTTAAGCCAGTTTTCTACTGCCACGACATCTAGCTCTTCACCTTCCCGAACCTGACTGCCAATATCGATGATCGACATATATTTTCCTTTAATGCTTTAAGTCTAATCTTAGGAGTTCTTTTTTGTACTATAACCACGTTTTGCCAATTCGAGTTTAGCAATCATGCCTTTATGCACCTCATCAGGACCATCGGCCAGACGTAAACTACGGGCCTGTGCAAAAAATCCTGTTAAAGGGGTATCTTTAGAAACCCCTGCACCGCCATGTAGCTGTATCGCCATATCGACTACTTTTTCCAGTACACTTGGTGCAACCACTTTAATCGCTGAAATTTCAGTGAGAGCAGCCATATTACCAAAAGTATCCATTTTATAGGCCGCATATAAGGTTAAAAGCCGTGCCTGATCAATCGCAACTCTTGCCTCGGCTACACGTTCCAGATTACCTCCGAGTTTTAACAGTTCTTTGCCAAAAGCTTTACGAGACATACCTCGATCAATCATTAGTTCGAGTGATTTTTCCGCAGCACCTATACAACGCATACAATGATGGATGCGGCCTGGCCCCAGCCGACCTTGAGCAATTTCAAACCCTTGACCTGCTCCACCAATAAAACTCTCTAAAGGTACGCGAACATGATCAAAACTGATTTCGCCGTGACCATGTGGCGCATCATAATCGCCAAATACAGGTAACATACGTTCAATCGTTACCCCTTTTGTATCAATAGGTACAAGTACCATGGAATGTTGATGATGACGATCTTTAGTTTCGTCAGGAGTATGTGCCATAAAAATGATGATTTTAGCATTTGGATCACCTAGACCTGATGACCACCATTTACGCCCATTTAGAACAATTTCATTTCCTTCCACTACAGCTGTAGCTTGCATATTGGTAGCATCACTAGAAGCAACCGCAGGTTCTGTCATACAAAATACTGACCGAATTTTTCCTTCTAATAAAGGTTTTAACCATTGCTGTTTTTGTTGCTCAGAACCATAACGCCAAAGGACTTCCATATTGCCACTATCTGGCGCGTTACAATTAAATACGGTCGGTGCCACTAAACTACGTCCTGAAAGCTCTGCAATATGAGCATATTCCTGAACGGATAAACCCGCCCCTAATTCAGCATCGGGCAAGAACATATTCCAAAGCCCAGCCTGCTTTGCTTTGTCTTTTAAAGTTTCAAGCTGCGCGGGCCAAGTCCAATTTTTCCAGTTTCCATCTGGGTTAAGCAAGTGAACTTCATGCCAAAAGTCGGCTTCAATCGGCTCAATTTCATTGTCTATAAACGCTTTTGTTCTTGAAATAAAATCCTGTGCGCGTTCGGAAAGCTCAAACATGATAATTCCTTCAATAGATGTGTCATTTTACTTTACTTGAACATACGCTCAAATTTATTATGCATGAAATGATTTTATTGAATAGAAAACTATGAATAATATTCATGACCAAGTCCACCTTAATCATTCTTTGGAATTAGGCTTATTTCATCGCATTGATATCAATTTATATCCACTGTTTGTTGCAATTTTTGAACAAAAAAGTATTTCTAGTGCAGCATTGAGTCAATCGATTAGCCAGTCTGCTGCCAGTCATGCCTTACAAAGATTAAGGGTGCAACTCAATGATGAAGTATTTGTGCGTCATGGCAATAAAATGCTACCCACGCCGTTTGCTGAACGCATTTATCCTATTGTCAGAACAGCCTTGCTTTCGATTCAAAGTATTAGTCAACAAAAGCAAAATTTTGATCCGAGTCTGATTAAAACTTTAAGAATTGCAATTCATGATGAAATTGAACCCTTAATTTTTCCTAAAGTAATTCAACATTTCCAGCAAATTGATCCAGACATTCAGTTTAGTAGCATTAAGCTGAACCGAAAAACTATTCAAAATGACCTGAATACCCAACAATTGGACTTTGTCATTGATCTTGAAAATAACATGGGTGGAAACATTGGTTTTAACCCCTTGGTTTCTGACCGCTATGTAATCTGTACCCAACAAAATGAAATCACACAGGAATCTTATCAATCCGCCCCTCATATTGGAGTTTCATCACGACGTACTGGTATTTTACTTGAAGATATTTATTTAAATCATAACAATATATCTAGGCATATATTTCTGAGATGTCAACATTACTCCACTGCGTTACAAATTATTGAGCAAAACCCTCTGGCCATGCTAACGCTGCCTAAAACTATTTTAGAACATCTTTTTTATGCGGAACATTTAAAGATTCATGAATTACCTTTTCAGTTTCCTCCCATTAATATCGGGATGTTTTATCATAGTGATTTGAATGAAAATTTAAGATATCAATTTTTAAAGAAAGAAATAATTGCTTTATTTGCTTAGGCTATTTTGTTTTTGCTTCATGGTTCAAGCTGCCATATTCATGATAAGAAGTTCAGTTTAAGATAGATTTAAGATGTATTTCTTAAATTGCTTGCTTCCCATCAGGTGCTGATTTATGTTGCATTTTCTACGTCAAGTCAGAGCATCTCTACCCAAAGTTTCACTTGCTTGTTTTAATTTAATCATTGCGTTATGGCTAGCGCTTGCCTTGAATTTTTGTTTTTTTAGACATGTTCAGTCTTTGTCAGGATTTCAAGGTTGGTTTGAATGGATCTGGTTAGCAATTGTCGCTATCTCTTTGGTCGCTTACTACAATCTATATTTACAAGTTTTAAATTGGAAATGGACAGCAAAACCTATTTCCATTGTGTTAATTTTTTTAGGTGGTACGACTGCTTATTTTACCAATCAATTAGGTGCATATATCTCGCCTGAACAAATTCAGAACGTTGTACAAACCGATCTGGCAGAGACCAAGCAACTGATGACTATTCCTTTTTCGCTGTGGTGTATGGGAATGGTCGTTTTACCTATTATATTTGTTTGTTTGATTCAAATTGAATATCCCCTTATTAAAAAAAACCTACTTCAAAAAGCAGTCTATATTATTATTTCTTTTATTATTTTACTTATCCTCGTATTAAGTAATTATTTAAACTTTACGAATATATTTCGACAGCATAAAGATATACGACAACTTATTTCACCTGACAATGTATTAACTTCAAGCTATAAATATTTCCATCATTTGCATGAGAAGCATGAACCACTGGTTATTTTTGGCAAAGATGCAAAGATGCTCTTGCCTCAATCAGATCAATCAAAGCCAAAACTTATGGTATTGGTGGTAGGTGAAGCAGCACGAGCAGAGAGTTTTTCATTAAATGGTTATTCGCGGAATACCAATCCAAAGCTTAGTCAAATTGAAAATCTGATTAATTTTAGTCAAGTGACTTCCTGCGGTACAGCAACGGCTGTATCCGTACCTTGCATGTTTTCGGGCATGACAAGAGAGCAATATGACGCAAATCTGGCTGCACATCGCGAGGGCTTACTCGATATAGCGCAACGCGCAGGTTATAAAGTCACATGGATCGATAACGACTCAGGCTGTAAAGGTGCTTGCGATCGAGTTAATAATATTAAAATTAGTAAGGCGCTGAAAAAACAATATTGTCGTGATGATGGCTTTTGTCTAGATGATGTCTTATTAGTCAGTTTACAGCGCTATTTGGCTTCTATCCCACATAAAGATAAAACACCGCAACTGATTGTACTTCATCAACGAGGGAGTCATGGTCCCGCCTATTATAATCGAACAACCACTGATTTTTCTCCGTTTCAGCCAACCTGTAAAACCAGTGCAATTCAAACCTGTGATCGTCAAAAATTGATTAATAGTTACGATAATACGATCGTTTATACCGACCATATTTTAAGTGAGATTATTCAAAGTATTGATAAAAACAAACATTATCAATCTGCACTTTGGTATTTATCAGATCATGGCGAATCTACGGGTGAAAATGGTATCTATCTACATGGCACGGTTTACGCACTAGCCCCTTCCCAGCAAACGCATATTCCTATGTTGATGTGGTTTTCAAATGATTGGAAAATGCAACATGATGCTCACATCGAATGTTTAAAATCGAAACAAAATCAAGTGTTGAGTCAGGATAATTTATTTCCAACTTTACTTTCACTTTTAGATATTCAAAGCAGTGTAATCAATGCCCAATTGAATATATTGAACCAATGCCAAACTGTACTGGATTAAAGTAGCTCATAAAAAAACCGAATTTAACATACGCTAAATTCGGTTTTTTGAAGCTGAGTTTTATTTAAATACTTTAAAACGGACTGCATCATCAATATAGGCTTTTTCACCTGCTGGCGCTTCAATTGACCCAAATACGAGTTGGGCACGTAGTTTCCAACTGCTTGGAATTTCCCATTCTGCGTGCACTTTATCATCTACAATCGGATTATAATGCTGTAAAGAAGCACCCACATTTTCTGCTGCCAATGCTGTCCAAACCGCGAGTTGTGCCATTGCAGTTGAATGCTCTGCCCATATTGGGAAATTATCTGCATATGACGTAAATTGTTCTTGTAAACCTTTGATCACATCCTGATCTTCAAAAAATAAAACCGTACCCACTCCAGCAGCAAAGCTATCCATTTTTGCACTGGTTTTAGCAGCGGCTGCATCATCAGTTGCATATTCACGTAATTTTTCTTTTACAAAGTTCCAAAATTTTTCGTGTTCAGCATTTAATAAAATAACCGCACGTGAAGACTGTGAGTTAAAAGACGATGGGCTTTGACGGATTGCTTCCTGAATTAAATCAGTGAGCTGTTCAGGAGTTTGAGAGAGTTTTTTACCAATAGCATAAATGGTACGACGATTTTGCAAGAGCGGAAGAAAAGTGTTCGACATTGTATTTTTCCTGATGATTTGCAACAAAATTTTAAAGAAAATGAAAACGATGTTTCATTTTCTTTTATAGCACTTTTTATGCCATTTTGTCGTATTGTTTCATTAGAAAAAATACAATAATACTTTGAATTATTAATGATAATTAAAAATTACTAAATAAAACTTGTTCAGAAACTTCATTTTTCCAGATTTGGCGTAATGTCGGTAAATAAAAACTTTCGCCAATTTCAATAAGTTCTGCATCTAGCAGGCTATGTACTTCATGTATAAAGATATAATCCAAATCAACCAATGAAAGCTGGGAGTGTTTTATAGAGAGCTGCTTACGTTTAATTTGAGCTTTTTTGACGATTTGATTGGCAAACTCTTTATCCTTAAATGCAGTCATGGCATTCAGACGTAATTCAATAATGCCCCATGCTTCCAACAATTTTTTAAAGATTTCAAAATCTGCTGAAGTCGATTCCCATGTCACATTTTCCAGATTATTGTCTTCAGGCAATACAGGAAGCAATAACTCAGCCGTACTTGGAAATATTTTTTTTAGATTAATTAGAAATTTAACAGGTTGTTCACTGGGATAATCATTGAATTGAATATGTTTTTGAACATCTGTCAAATAAACATCAAGCATAGTAAATTTCATCAGCAGTCGGTATTAAGAGGCATATATTGTACGCACATCCAGACTAGATACAAACTGCTGATGTGTTTATTTTGGCTTATTTCGCGTTAGGAAAGACCATTTTTTCAGGTTTGACCACTTCATCAAACTGTTCAGCGGTTACCAATCCTAACTCTACAGCAACCTGTTTTAAGGTCTTATTTTCCTTATAAGCAGTTTTAGCTACTTTGGCAGAATTTTCATAACCAATAACAGGATTTAACGCAGTTACCAGCATCAATGAGTTATGTAAGAAATAATCGATTTTATCTTTGTTTGGCTCGATACCCACTGCACAATGTTCATTGAAACTATTACACGCATCTCCCAATAATTGAATCGATTGTAAGAGATTAAATGCGATCACAGGCATAAATACGTTTAGCTCAAAGTTCCCCGATGCACCCGCAACATTAATGGTGGTGTCATTCCCTAACACTTGAGCCACCACCATCGTCATTGCTTCGCTTTGAGTTGGATTGACTTTACCTGGCATGATACTTGAGCCTGGTTCATTTTCAGGAATTCTGATTTCACCAAAACCACAACGTGGCCCACTCGCTAACCAACGAATATCATTGGCAATTTTGTTTAAACTTGCTGCCAAAGTTTTCAGTGCACCTGAGGCAAATACAGCAGCATCACGCCCTGCTAACGCTTCAAATTTGTTTGGAGCAGTTATAAATGGCAATCCTGTTAAATTTGCCAGTTGCTGTGCAGCTTTGACCGCATAATCAGGATGAGCATTTAGACCTGTACCAACAGCCGTACCACCAAGTGGCAACTCATAAAGCCCCTCAAGCGCTTGTTGTAAGCGTTTTAAGCCATGATCAAGCTGTGAAACATAACCACTAAATTCCTGACCTAAAGTCAAAGGCGTTGCATCTTGTAAATGAGTCCGACCGATTTTTACAATATCAGCAAACTCATCTGATTTCTTTTGTAAGGTATCGCGTAGACTTTGCACAGCAGGAATCAATAATTCATTAATCTGTAGTGAAGCAGCAACATGAATAGCTGTCGGGAATGAATCGTTTGTAGACTGCGCACGATTGACATGATCATTCGGATGCACAGGTGACTGTGAACCTAAAGCATTACCTAGCTTTTGATTGGCAATATTGGCAATGACTTCATTACAGTTCATATTACTTTGAGTACCAGAACCTGTTTGCCAAACAACCAATGGAAACTGAGAGTCCCATTGCCCTGCAATGACTTCTTCAGCCGCCCCGACAATATATTGACTCAAATCCGAAGGTAACTGAGCTAATTCAGCGTTGGTGATTGCTGCAGCTTTCTTAACCAAACCCATTGCACGGATCATTGGGCGAGGTAACCGTTCCTGACCTATCTTAAAGTTTTGCAAACTACGTTGCGTCTGGGCACCCCAAAGTGCATCATTTGGGACTTCAACTTCACCCATGGTGTCATGTTCAATTCGAGTTTGCATAAAAACCTCTATTCATGTTGTTTAAGACAATACGGGCTGGAGCAATCAAATTGCTTGGCTAGTGGCAAGATACTAATCAACCTGTCCATTTTTGTAAATAAGAATCATTTTCTTATTGACCTTTTAATGTATTTTGATAGAAACGCCATTCGTCTTCGATCATTTTTTCTAAACTACGTTTTGGCTTCCAGTTCAATAATTGTTCTGCTTTGGAAATATCGGCACCCAATTGTGCAATTTCATTATGAGTATATAAGGCATCATGCGTTTCAATAGGTGCGTTTGTTACTTCGCTTATAACTTTAATCAAAGAGCCGATTGAGGTTAAATTATCTTGAGCGATATTAAAACTTTCACAACAATGATGCTGATTGTTTAACCAGTATAAACTCGCAAATACTGCTTCACAGACATCAAGGACATGGATAAAACTACGTTCGACAGTTTTGTCAGTGGTGTCCACATTTTTTTGTAGTTCTAGAGAATCACGTTGCATCGCAGCCACTTGTAAAGCTAAAGGCACAATATTCTTTGGTAGCTGAGCAACATTTTCGCCTAGAACGCCGTGTTCAAAGGCCCCTACAACATTTGAAAGACGAAGTATGGCAACTTGCCACTCATTATCCGTCTTCACAGTATCCCGAATGATTTCTTCAACCATCTGTTGCGATTTGATGTAGGGATTATCATAGCTGAAATCAAAAGACTCTTCTTCGCTCAGTGCGATTCCACTCTTCCCATATATGGCCAAACTAGACAGATGGACAAGTCTGCGTACACCTGTACGCTGCATAGAACGTAATAAACTCATGATACAGCTAACATTATCGTTATAGTATTCAAGTGGCTTTAATCTGGATTCTTCTAAAGATTTAAAGCCAGCCGTATGAATTACAGCATCTATCGAATATTGCTCAAACACTTTATTTAGCGCAGGTGTATTGCGGACATCCACTTTAACAAAAGGAACATACATTCCTGAGATATATTCAAGACGTTCTAGTGTTTGTAATGATGCATTTGCCAGATTATCGACTAATATAACTTCTTGACCTTGAGCCATAAGACTCAAAGCAATATGTGAACCGAGAAAGCCTAAACCACCTGTCACCAAAATCATTGTATACTTACCTACTTAATACGATGTGTATGACCCATCACTGACCAGACTCATGACCAAAGTGAAATTTCAATGAGTACATTACTGTTAGTTACTTCTGCTCCTACATCTGTTCATGCATGGCATGCTTTTGAATTAGCTCAAGCACTTCACAAAAAAGGTGAAACACTTCATGTTTTCTTTTACCAAGATGGCGTGCAAGTTGCAAATGGTTTGCAGTGGTTTCCCGATGATCAACGCCATTTAACAAACGAATGGCGAAAACTTTCCATCCGTTTACCAGTTTGTGTAAGTGCTGCCTTAAATCGCGGCATAACTGATGAAGAAAATGCTAAGCGGCATCATCTGTCAGATTCCAATCTAGCTCATGGTTTTGAACTCGTTGGGCTTGGAGAACTGGCGGATGCCTTGCAATCATCTGCACGTATTGTTCAATTTTAAACACGTTTTATATGGTTAGAGTGTTGCTTTTAAAAGGTAAATTGTGTGAAAACTGTACTCGTGATTTTAACACAGGCAAATTTAAGTACCCTGCAAGTCAATGAGAGCATTGCAGCCACCATGGTTTTAGCGACGTTTGGTACTCCAATAAAAGTACTATTACAAGATGCTGCCCTGAGTCTGCTCAAATCAGAAGTCACATTTGAGCAGATTAAGCATGCATTTAAACCCGCCTCAAATATGATCGAAAGCTTTGAATTTTATGATCTTAGCCCCATTCTAGTTGAATCCAGATTTCAAGATCATGCTTTTGTACGCGATAGCCAACAAGAAATTGAATTTATTGAATTGGATGCAAAATTCATTCAATCTTTTAACTATGTTTTGTATTGGTAAGGAAACAAGGCAATGAATTCTTCACTTTATTTGATTCAATCTTCCTCCTCTGCTACACAAAGCGTTTTAGCCAAACTCAAACAAATCTATGATCAGCAAGATCAGGTTATTTTTTTTGGTGAGGCTCTTTCTTTGCTCACTCAAGCAGATTTAGACTATTTTGCTCAATGCTATTGTCTTGAATCTGAACAGGTTTTGTTGGATTTGAATTTAATCCCATCTTTTACCCTATTAAACTCTACTCAGTTTGCAGATTTGGTTTTACAATTTGAACGTTGTATTTCGTTAAAATAATTTTTATGTGTTGCTTAGGCTATTTTATGCAGTTAGAACTCGATCATGATGGACATCTTGTGGATTATACAATCTGGAATAATCAGGTTGCTCAAGAGCTCGCAAGATCTTTGGATTTAGAGTTAACAAATTGGCATTTTGAAATTTTGCATGCCGTTCGCCAATTTTATCAGCAATTTGGCCATTCACCTGCAACCCGCCCTCTAATTAAATATTTAATGAAAACTGTTAGTCCAGAAATTGATAACGCTATACTTCAGCAAAGATTTAATACAGGTCTGGTCGCTCGACATTTAAGCCGTTTAGCTGGCGTGCCCAAACCTGCAAATTGTCTATAAATTTAGGCAAATTTTTTGGCAAATGCTACACATATAATGATTCCTAAAAGTATAAGTAACATGATCCAGCTGATCGATTCATGTAATAGCAATGCTGCTAATGCCAATCCAAATAAAGGTTGTAATAATTGTAATTGACCTACCGTTGCGATTCCGCCTTGTGCCAAACCATTATACCAAAAGAAAAAACCAATGAGCATGCTAAACAAAGAAACATACAGCAATGCAAGTAACGCCGAGAAAGATAAATGGCTTATGGTTAGAGTCGAGTAATTAAGAATAGTGATCATCAACATCACAGGTAAAGAGATCACGAGTGCCCAGCAGATTACCTGCCATCCGCCTATTTTTCGTGATAATTTTCCCCCTTCTGCATAACCTAAGCCACAGACAATAATTGCTGCCAACATATACAAAATACCTAACATATGTGTAGCACTAGGCGTCCTTTCCAAAAAAATATATAGCAGCACCAGAGCACTACCTAAAAGTGCAAATATCCAAAAAATCGGTTTAGGGTGTTCACCGCCCCGTATAACCGCGAAAACGGCTGTACTTAAAGGTAATAACCCGACAAATACGATTGAATAAGCAGCAGTCATATACTGCAAGGCCAATGCAGTAAAGAGAGGGAAACCAATCACTACGCCTAAAGCCACGTAGATTAGTCCAACTCGATCCTGTGCATCGGGTCTTTTGACTTTTAATAATTTTAATAAAATCAGGGCAATCATTCCTGCAATCACTGCACGGCTTCCTGTCAATAACCACGGGCTCATATCCATGACCGCTATACGTGTAGCAGGGAGTGAACCAGAAAAAATGATCACTCCAATTAAACCACTGCACCATGCCAAAATCTGTGGATTCATATCGGTATTACTCTTATTTCATTACTATTTTTATAATTCTGTGTTATGTTTTTTAACAGAGACAATCCAGTACAATTTCAAAGAACTGTACTGTAACAATGACCAGTACAGCAAAATTTGATCATCATGACTAAAATTGAGCAAGTGATTCACCACATCGATGAACTGTTAAAAAGTCGTCGACTGACTCCAGGCATGCGTTTAGCTTCAGTCAGAGCTTTAGCCAAAGAACTCAATTTTTCAGTTGCTACTATTGTAGAAGCGTATGAACGTATGGCTTCCCTAGGGATTATTGAATCACGGGCAGGTGCTGGTTTCTTTGTCTGTGCGCCACTTGAACCCCTAATTCTTTCTCATATAGATCCAATTCGTGAAAAAAATCTGGATCCTCTATGGATTTCACGTCAGCTTCTGGAAGCACCACCGCAATTGATCAAATTGGGCTGTGGCTGGCTTCCTGATGACTGGATGCCGCATGAAACTTTGCGTAAAGCGATTCGAGATGTATCTAAGGGTTCAGTCTTTGAATTAGTGAATTATTCTCCACCTTTAGGTTTATTAGGTTTACGTGAACTATTGGCAAGGCGTTTATATACTAAGGGGATAGAAGTGACACCCCAGCAAATTTTATTGACTGATTCGGGTTCTTATTCAATTGATTTAATTTGTCGTTTTTTATTAAAACCTAATGATGTCGTATTGGTTGATGACCCTTGTTATTTTAATTTTCGTGCTTTGCTTAAAGTTCATCAAGTCAAGATTATTGGGATTCTGTATACTGCACAAGGCCCAGATATTGATGCATTTAAACACGCCATTGAGGAACATCGTCCACGAATGTATATCACCAATTCGGGTATTCACAATCCCACTGGTGCGACCCTTTCACAGCCTACAGCACATCAATTGGTTTCTCTCATTGAAGAAGCCAATATGGTGGTAATCGAAGATGATATATTTTCAGATTTTGAAACGACACATTCTCCACGTTTTAGCGCTTTAGATGGTCTTAAACATAGTATTTATATTGGTAGCTTTTCTAAAACGCTTTCAGCTTCAGTGCGTTGTGGCTATATTGTGGCAAAAGCTGAATGGATTGATCATTTAGTCGATCTAAAAGTTGCAACCAGTTTTAGTCATAGCAATTTATCGGCTCAGATTTTGTACAAGACATTGACTGAAGGTGGCTATCGTAAACATATGGAGCAACTCAAAAGTCGATTAGCTGAGGCAAGGCAATTTTCTGCTCAAATGCTTGAAAAATTAGGAATAAAACTCTGGATTTTGCCTAAAGCTGGTATTTTCCTTTGGTGTGAACTGCCAGCAGACATTGATATTGAAAAAATGGTGCAGTATTGTGCTGAAAAAGGTGTGATCTTGGCTCTAGGAAACTCATTTAGTCAATCAGATAAATTCCAGCAATTTTTAAGGTTTAATGTCGCACAATGCATGCATCGAGACGTTTATGCAATTCTACAAAAGGCCATGCATTACGCACGGCGTTCGTAGATTTAATTTTAAGCCTTTTTCTTTTGAATCTGTTGCATATAAATCGAGTAAGCAGGACTTGGTTTAGCTAAGACCTGTTTAGGATGTATTGCCTCACCACACTCTGAACAGGCTAAAACGGGTTTAAATATATGCCCACAAAGCTTATGCTGATATAACATCGGCGCGCCATTTCCACCATCCATCCATTTATCCGCCCAATTCGCCATAGACAAAAGAACAGGATAAAGCTCTAAGCCTTTTTCAGTTAAACGATATTCAAAGCGTTCCTGTCGATCAACATAAGGGGTTTTCACCAATATTCCATGTTCAACCAGGCGTTTTAAACGTTCTGATAATACATGACGGGTGACTCCTAGGTGTGACTGAAAATCATCAAAGCGTCGAGTATCTAAAAAGCAGTTACGCAAAATAAGCATCGTCCAGCGATCACCCATAATGGATAATGTCCGAGCGATTGAGCATGGCTGTTCACCAATATCATCCCATTTCATCACTGTTCCCGATTTTATTTAGCTACGCCTTAATCATACTTTTCATTGCATAAAAATATCTAGCCGTACTCATCATTTAAACACTCAAATAAGACTATTTTTTATGGGTAAAGCCATAGTTTAATAACAAAGAGCTCACTTTAGGATTGGTTAAAATAAATCGCTCAAACTGGATTGCAGTTTTGTTGGTTTTGCCTTGCGAAGTTAAACTCATATAGTAATCAATAGGATCATGCGTATTTGAGGGAAAGAAACCCATCATTTTGACTTTCTTGCTTGTTAAGGCATCGGTTTGGAACGTGATTCCAACGTCACATTTTCCATTTTGAACGGAATTTAAAATGCTAGTTGTATCATCATGTTGTGTGATACGCGACTGTATATTTGATAACCAACCCAAATGAGTTAAGCTTTGTTTGGTATAAACTCCCAAAGCGCTCGAATCGAGTTGAGCAGTGCATAGATTTCCCTTAAAAGCCTGAGCAAAATTAAACTGTTTTGATTGACCAAATGGAATATCCATATTCACTGATGTAATCGCGACCAATTGATCACTGATTAAATATTTGGCGCGGTTTTTACTGATCAATTTCTTTTGGCTAAGAGACGGTAACTGTGTTTTGTCTGTTGATAAATAAATATCAGCATTTGTTCCCTGTTGCGTTTGTTTTAGCATAGCCATTGGATCTGCAAATACAGTAATAACTTTACTCTCACTATGTTGCTGTTGATAAAGTTTTACAATGTCAGTTAAAGCATTGGCTAAACTTGGTGCCGCGTAAACTCGTACTTCCCCCGCCGAAACAACGCATGTGGTGATGCATAAACAGGAAAATAAACCAAACTGTTTTAACATTATGAACCTTTTATTTTTAGATAAATAGACCTTCTACCAGCTCACCTATGTTCATTTGTTTAGCTGCTGGTATGCGTACTAAACAATTGGTTTGCATCAGGTTGCTTAACATATGAGATTGTTGCCTAGCTAAAGCACTCACTTCAAGTGTGCTTTGATTAAAAGTTGCAACCATCCGTAAAAAACGTTCACGGTTATCCGCTTTAAGTTCTTGGGTGAGGCGCGCTTTAAACCATAGCTGTGGCTCACGTTTATTTTGTAAAGCATCTAATAATAATTTGCCATAAATTTGCATGCAGACATATACTGCAGCTGGATTTCCCGGCAAACCCAGTAAATAGCAACTTCTTTGTTGTTTTTCATACTTGGCAAAATAAAGCGGTTTACCCGGTTTCTGTTTAACTTTCCAAAACATCTGTTCAAAACCGACCGTCATTGAGCATGGGCGTACAAAATCATAATCTCCAACAGAAACTCCACCGGTTGTAATGATCACATCATATTCTGACTTTAAGCAGTCAAATAGCTCTGTTACTGCCTTTGCCTGATCTTCTATATGAAGCACATTGGCATGAATTCCATATTGTTGAAGCCAATTTTCTAATAAAGGACCATTGGCATCAAAAACGTGTGCATTGCTTAGGCTATTTTGTGATTGATTAACTTCATCGCCTGTTACGACTACAGCAACCTTAGGCAATTTAAATACAGTAACGATGTCAACGCCAGCCATACTTAGCGCAGCAAGACTTCCAATATTCATATATTGTCCTGCATTTGCTAAACATTGTCCTTGCGTTACTTCCTCACCTTGCCTTCGAATATCAGCAGAAATATTTAAATGTTCAGTTATCTGGATATTCTGATTATCAATCTTTTTTACGATTTCCTGTCTTGCAACGGTGGTGGTTCCTTCAGGGATTTTTCCACCCGTAAAAATACGAATTGCCTCACCCGCAATTAAACGTAACGTACTTTCCTCACCCGCTCGAATTTCACCGATTAATTTAAACTCTTGATCTTTGATCTCGGTTTGATTTGAGCATAAAGCATAACCATCTACAGCACTTTGATCAAAGCCGGGTAAATTTACTGGAGAATACACAGGTTCAGCCACATATCTGCTTAGGCTATTTTTTAATGGAATAGACTCTGTCGCCAATGCTTTTGGTGTGCTCAAAATATATTGAATTGCCTCATCAATACTAATTAGTCCATGTTCAAAACCACAGGCAGACATTATTCATACCCTCCCGGATGTGGTAAATCACGGCAGACATCGAAAATATGCACAATTGCAGGCAAAAGTGCAGCCATTGATTCAGAAGCGCCACCGCGGCTTCCTGGTAAAGTCATGACCAAAGAACGATCGATAAAACCAGCAACACCACGAGACATAGCAGCATAAGGGGTACGGCGCTGACCAAAAGCACGGGCTGCTTCCATCAGCCCATCCAGTTTACGTTCAAGCAGTGGTTCGAGTGTGTCGACGGTAACATCTCGGTTGCCAATTCCTGTACCCCCTACAGTAATAATACAGGCATAAGATTTGGTCAGTTCTAATACCAGTTCTTTAATCTGCTCTGCGTCATCTGGCAAGATTTGATAATGGATAGGCGTAAAACCTGCCTCCGTTAAAGTCTCTAAGACTGACTTCCCAGCAGTATCTGGCTTTTTCCCCGCGGCTACAGTATCGGAAAGTACAATCACAGCAGCTGAAACAGGCTGACGTAGGGTACGTTTAAAGTGCGATTTACCCCCCTTTTTCTTCAATAACTTACATTGATCCAGCACCAAGTCTTCAGGTTCACAATGCGGTTTTAGCATGTCATAAAGCGTTAATCCGGCAATACTCGCAGCAGTTAGCGCCTCCATTTCTACTCCTGTTGGCCCAATAGTTTCAACAGTTGTTAAAATTTCTACAGAGTTCTCATGCAGTTCATAATCAACTTCAGCACGATAAATAGGCAACGGATGGCAAAGTGGGATTAACTCATCAGTACGTTTTGCCGCCAAAATACCAGCGATACGACCAGTTTTCAGTGCATCGCCTTTTTCAGTATTCCCTTGACGCAATAATTCAATACAATGGGGCGGCGCATATAAAATAGCTTGAGCTTCGGCAATCCGATAACTTTCAGGTTTCATGCCTACATTTTTCATTCATTGATCCGTAAATAAAATTAGTGCTGATGTTGATGTGAATGGTGATGATGTTCGATAGAGTCATGATCTTTACGAATACAACAACCTTCTACAAATTGACTGGTTCCATCCATATAAAATTCTTCTTTCCAGATCGGAACTTCATGTTTGACGCGCTCAACCGCTTCTTCACACGCCTGAAAAGCTTCACGGCGATGCGCTGCATAGGCCACTGCAATAATCGCCATTCCTCCAATATCCAAAGCACCAATCCGATGAATAACACGCACATAGGAAACCCCATATTTTTGGGTAATCTCCTGTTCAATCTGACGAATCATTTTTTCAGCTACAGGTGTATAAGAGGTGTACTTTAAAGCTTTTACTGCACGTCCTTCATGATGATTGCGCACAGTTCCCTGAAAAATACCAATACCACCACATTCTGGAAATTCACTGATAGAGTCAAAAGTTTCCAGACGTAAATCTTGTGCTTGTATTCGTTGAAATTCTTTCATATCACCCTCCTGCTACAGGTGACAAAAGTACTAACGTACAATCATGCTTTAAAGTGGCTTGACGCGACACGATATCTTCACCTATCGCACAGGCACAGCGTTCTAATGCTTTTTCTGCCTGAGGGAATTGTTCAGTAATTTGATGCAGTACATCACCGACCAAAATTGCACTGGGATAATCCAAAGCCAATTGAGGAGGAAGCTGTCGTTCTATGGCACCATAGGCTTCTATTTTGACCTGAATAGTGGACATGTTTACCCTCCTAACATATGCATACTAATTTTTCGGGATTGTTGGTTCAGGCTATGAAAACCTTTTGCTTTGCGCCAGATATACGCAGAGGTTTGCTGATAGAGAGTTTGCTGGACAAACTGACGAATCTTCTCATCTTTTTCTGACACCAATTGATTAAGTAATGGCTTAAGCATAAGCCCTTGTGTTGCAAATAAGCAGTTATAAAGTTCGCCTTGTGCGGTTAAACGAATACGATCACATTCACCACAAAATGAATGGCTAATCGTCGAGATAATCCCCACCTCATATTCACCATTTAAACGATACAATCGGGCAGGTTCATGTTCTTGTTTGAGTTCTTGGATGTGAAATTGGTTAGATAAAGTCTTTAAAATATCCTGCTCTGTAACTACATCTGCCTGCGTCCACTTTTGATCTCCATCTAGCGGCATAAATTCAATAAATCGTAATGAAATATTATGCTGGTTTGCCCAGTTCACCATAGGTAAAATCTGGTCATCATTTTTACCTTTCATCAAAACAGTATTAATTTTAAACGGCAAGTCCACTGCTTGAACGGCAGCAATTCCATCCAAAACGGGTTTTAATTTTTTTTTAGTTAATGATAAAAATTGTTCAGGATCTAAGCTGTCCAAGCTAATATTCAGATCATCCAGACCCGCCAGTTTCAAATCATGTGCATATTTAGCCAGATAATGGGCATTGGTCGTGATTGAAATACGTTTGAGGCCTTTATGCCGCAATTTTTGCAAATCCCTAATAAAATGAACAACCCCTAAACGCATGAGGGGTTCACCACCCGTAATACGGATTTTTTCAATTCCATTTTGCACCATAAAATCACAAAACTGATAAAGTGCTTCAAAGCTCAGTAAGTCTTGTTTCTTCATCCATTCAGGATGTTCTGGCATACAATACACACATTTGAAATTGCACCGATCCGTTACGGAAATTCTTAGTTTCCGTTTATTACGCCCATATTGATCCTGAAAAATCGATGGGGTTATCGAAGCAATTCCATTCATGCATTTAAACTCGTTTCATGCTGCATATATATTTATCATCGGGTCATGTAAGATAATTCAATTGTTTATACTGCTGAAGTTCATCCAGTGAATTAATACTATGAAAAAATAATCGATGTTTACGAAAATATGCAACCTGTGCATGCAAATCTTTTCTGCATTTATTTAAGCTTAATTGCTTTTCCTGCAAATGTTGTTGTAAAACTGTGCAACTGGTTCGCTTCATCAAACAAAATGGATAGAGTGCATCTCCATTTATATTCACATAAGACATCATTGCGTGTTGATCCTGAAGTAAAGTCTCATACAAAGTTTGGATGACCTTATTAGGAATATAAGTGACATCACAAGGAATAAATAAGACATAATCGGCCTGAACATGTGCCCATGCACTTTTCATCCCCATCAATGGCCCTAAAAAGCCAGCCTGATCATCTGCATAACATTGAATATCAGGAATAATTTGCTGATAAAGCCCACTATCGCGGTGACTATTGATCCAAATCTTTCCAACCTGATCTTTGAATGTATTGTAAATCTTTAAAAGTTGAATTTGATCATCAAAGGTTTGTAATAATTTATTTACGCCATTCATACGTCGCGCCTGGCCACCGGCTAAAATGACCAAATCTGTATGAGGATATTTCTTCATACTTCAGCCTCCTGCTGACAAGCTTTAATAAGACCACGAATTTCAGGTAAACATGAACCACAGTTTCCACCCGCTTTTAAGCATGCAGTGACTTGTTTTTCATGCGTGATATTTTGCATTTTAATGGTTTCAATAATCTTATTTTTTCCTACTTTAAAGCAACTGCAGACCAATGGTCCATCATTATTCGAGGCAGACATTGGAGTCCCTGCAAGCAATGCTTTACGATGCAAGGCGCTCAAACGCTCACGCTTAAATAGACTTGCGACCCAATCCCGATCAGGCAATAAATCAGAAGGTGCAATATACAAACTTGCAATCAAAATGCCATTTTGCAAAATAATACTATGACTGAGTTGCGATGAAATATCTTCCAGGCTTAACCATTCATAAGTCTCATCGACAAAAGGTAAAAAGTTTTTTAGATTTTTCTGAATTTGATGAAAACTTTGACGATCCGCTATCTCATAACGTATTGCCTTCGCCGTCTTAATCTTGGTCCACCATGCGCAATTTTGCAATGATGACTTGATGTAATGTTCAAAGCCATCACGCACATATAAAACCCCTTGCCACGTAGTATGAAATGGCTGAATAGCAACTGGCGTGTGTTTAAACTCTGGCTCCCCTGAGATTACATCCACCACGGGATTGACCACTTTGCCAATCCGGGCATCTGATGCCACTTGCTCCGTCCAGTGAATTGGGGCAAAAATTTGTCCACGGCGTATGCCTTGAGCGAGTGTTACCCGTAATACACAACTGCCCCATTCTGAACGCACTTCAACTAAAGCTCTATCTCGAATACCAAATTTTAATGCATCATTGGGATGTATCTCACAAAACGGCTCGGCTCTATGGGTGGTTAGATTTGCCGATAAACCAGTGCGGGTCATAGTATGCCATTGATCACGAATACGACCTGTATTCAAAATTAATGGATAATCTGTGGAAAGAGCATGGACAGGATCAATCGCAACGGTCGCAATTAGCTTGGCTCTTTTATTTTTATGGCTAAAACTTCCTTGATCGAACAATTGCTCAACGCTTATATTTTGATCTTTTCCCCACACAGGCCATTGCGTGGGGCGAAGATGGTCATATTCTTCTACACTTAAATTCATTAAGCCTTTTAAATTGAAATAGCGAAAATTTTCGACGTGATCACGTTGTTCTACACTTACATTTTGATAAGCAGATAAAGCAGCATGTTCATTGAAAATGTCACAAGCCTGATTAAAATCAAAACCTGCAAATCCCAGTTTTTTTGCAACTTCACACACTGCCCACCAATCTGCTTTGGCTTGCTTAGGAGGAGCCAGAAATGCGCGTTGCCGTGAAATGCGGCGCTCAGAATTGGTGACCGTTCCATTTTTTTCACCCCAACCTAATGCAGGCAAGAGCACATCAGCATAGGCCGTAGTATCCGTATCTGCGCAAATATCTGAAACCACTACAAACTCACATTTTTCCAATGCGCGTTTAACTTGATCTGCATCTGGTAAGCTCACTACAGGATTGGTGGCCATAATCCAGATTGCTTTAATTTTGCCGCTTTCTATGGTTTGGAACAGATCAACAGCTTTTAAACCTGCTTGTTTGGCAATCAAAGGACTATTCCAGAAATCTTGTACCAGATTTTGGTGTGAGGGATTATCTAAATCCAAATGAGCTGCCAACATATTGGCAAGCCCACCCACCTCACGACCGCCCATAGCATTCGGTTGCCCTGTCATTGAAAACGGCGCTGCTCCTAATTTCCCAATTTTTCCAGTCAATAAATGACAATTGATAATACTATTGGCTTTATTCACCCCCTGTGAAGATTGATTCACCCCCATTGAAAATAACGTCATTACTTTCTTGGTGTGCGCAAATTTATTAAAAAACAGTTGTAATTTTTCTGCTGAAATTCCTGTGCGTTTCTCTAGCTTATTGAAATCAGATTCACTTTTACTAACATCTAATAAAGCCTGTAAACCTTCTGTGTATGTTTCAACAAAATGATGATCGACATGATTATGGTTATATAAGTGCTGAAATAAACCATTGAATAAAGCCACATCCTGACCAGGTAAAATAGGCAAATGTAGATCTGCTTGCTCACAGGTACTGGTAAAACGAGGATCCACCACCACCACAAATAAATCTGGATTCTTGGTCTTGGCTTGCATAATGCGTTGATACAAAACTGGATGGCACCATGCGGTGTTAGAACCAACTAAAACCACCATGTCCGTATGTTCAAAGTCTTCATAACTGGCAGGAACAATATCTTCCCCAAAGGCGCGTTTATGTGCCGCAACCGCAGATGACATACATAAGCGCGAATTAGTATCAATATTAGCAGTGCCCAAATAGCCTTTAACGAATTTATTGACTACATAATAGTCTTCAGTCAACAACTGACCTGAGACATAAAATGCAATACTATCGCGTCCGTATTGGTCAATACAGGCTTGAAACTTAACTGCAATTTTTTCAATAGCTTGATTCCATGTAGTGACTGTACGATGGTTTTTACGACCAAACATCGGATGTAATACACGGGTTTCCAGTCCCAAAGTATCAGCCAGATTGCTACCTTTAATACACAACCGTCCAAAATTTGAAGGATGATTCATATCACCCGCAACTTTTACTATAGCGCCCTGTGCTTTATGTTGGACACTGACATCTACCCCACATCCAACACCACAGTAAGGACACGTTGTTTTTGTAACGATGGTTCCTGCTTGCTCGGAGCGACTGTGTTCTAAAGGTTGAATACTGTTCATAACTGCCCCTTTAACTCGTTAATCTCTCTAAAGATGCTTACTCTCAAGAGTCTTGCTGAGTTTTCATCTTATTTTCAGGAATTTAACCTCTTAGAAATATTACCCTGCCTTTTTCATTGCAAAATCCTTACCAAATAACAATTTATTTCTAAATGTTGAAACGGGTGTTTGATCTGCGATCAACTCGGCATACCACATTCCATCTTCAGTATCCCCGAACAAAACTGCGCCAATCACTTTGTCTTTTTGGATAATAATACGTTTGTAAATTTGACGTTTATCGTCATTTAAAATGATGTCTTCATAATCTTCTTTTGTTTCGCTATTTTCTAAATCAATTCGACCAGCAGAGAAAACATCCACACCACTGACTTTTAACTGAGTTGGAACTGTAGGTGATTTAAATGTCAAACTTCCATGTTCAGCCAAGTGCGTTGCACAAATAAATGCTTGTCCCCAAAGTGGCTCAACCAAACCAAAAGTTTGATTACGATGCTCGATACATTCGCCCACTGCATAGATACTTGGGTCAAAGGTTTGCATCGTGTCATTGACTAAAATACCGCGATTACATCGTAATCCTGCATTATGAGCCAAGCGAATATTTGGACGAATACCGACTGCGAAGATGACTAAATCAGCTTCAAGCAACGTTCCATCCTTAAGCCGAACTTGGCTGACATGACCGTCATTACCAATTAAAGCCTCTGTATTCGCTTCAGTAATAATATTAATGCCTTTTTTCTCAATGCTATGGCGTAACATCGCGCTGGCACGTTTATCCAGTTGACGATCCATAATTCGGTTCATCAAATGCAGCACTGTCACATTCATGCCTCGTTGTTTGAGACCATAAGCTGCTTCCAGTCCCAATAAACCGCCACCGATTACCACTGCATTTTTCTTGGTTTCACAATATTTGAGCATAGTATTCACGTCATAAATATCACGAAAACTAATCACTCCATTCAAATCGGAACCTTGCACTGGAGGAATAAAAGGCTTCGAGCCTGTTGCAATGATCAATCGATCATAATCTACATGTTCACCTTTCTCTGTGTGTACGACTTTCCGGGTACGATCAATCTTTACAGCAGGATCATCGGCAATCAATTTAATGCCTTTTTCGCTATACCACACATGTGGATGTAACATAATGTCATCAATGGTTTTTTCGCCTGACAAAACGGGTGATAGCATAATACGGTTGTAATTACCCCAAGGTTCTTCCCCAATAACGGTCACCTCATAACGATCTGGTGCCATGTCAAGTAGGTCTTCTAAACAACGCATACCCGCTAAACCATTACCAATCAGCACCAGTTTCAGCTTTTCTTGTGAAATGCCATTATTAGTAATATACGTTTTTTGTGGAACTGTACCCACCCAAACCCGGCCATTCTCAATTTTAGTCGGGAAAACCAATAATTTTTGGTCTTTATCTTCCAGACAACGTCCAGTTGCCAAACTAAAATGTTGCTTGTAAATTGGCGATGCGATGACACGTTCCCCTTGTAAATCTCCAATAATGCCACGACACATTACATTGGCTTGGCTGAATGGGTCTTTATTACTAAGCGCATAAATGCGTTTCTCGTAACCTACACGAAATAATGCGACTGACTGACCTTCAATGAGCGCGCCCACACCTGTATTAGGCGTAATATCGTCTAAGTTACATACATCCACCCAGTGACTTTCTGGTAGCATATTGATGTTCTTTAAACTGGTCATCTCTATTTCCTTATGCTTCAACCATAGGTATACGGTCTTCTGAACGTTCAGCCTGATTCAAAGGACGAATCTGATTCCGAACTTTAGTAAATTGAATATGCGGATCAGCTTGTTGATCTGAACTTGCATTAATATAGGTTTGAAAGCGTTTGCGAATTTCTGGATCTTCAACCGCTGTGCGCCATTCATCTTGATATGTACCCACGACGTGACTCATACGGCGCTCAAGTTCTTCAGCTAAACCCAATGAATCATTGACGATAACTGATTTCAGATAGTCCAACCCACCTTCCATATTGTCACGCCACACACTTGTGCGTTGTAAACGATCTGCTGTTTGGATATAAAACATGAAAAAACGGTCGATATAACGAATCAGGGTTTTGGTATCAAGGTCGGAAGCCAGTAACTCTGCATGCCTTGGTTTCATACCACCATTACCGCAAACATATAAGTTCCAGCCTTTTTCAGTCGCGATCACACCCACATCTTTACTCTGCGCTTCAGCACATTCACGGGTACAACCTGATACTGCCATTTTCAATTTATGCGGCGAACGCAGACCTTTATAACGGTTTTCCAGCTCAATCGCTAAACCGACAGAATCATCTACACCATAACGACACCATGTACTTCCTACACATGATTTCACGGTACGCAATGATTTACCGTAAGCATGCCCAGACTCAAAACCTGCTGCGTTGAGTTCTTCCCAAATGAAAGGCAATTGATGAATTTGTGCGCCAAATAAGTCGACACGTTGTCCGCCTGTGATTTTGGTATAAAGATTGTATTTTTTAGCAATTTGTCCTACAGCAATCAAACCATCAGGTGTAACTTCACCTCCTGCCATCCGCGGCACGACAGAGTAAGAACCATCTTTTTGTATATTGCCCAAGTAGTAATCGTTACTGTCTTGTAGACCTGCATGATTTGGTTTTAAAACAAAATCATTCCAGCATGATGCCAATATATTTGCAGCTGTAGGTTTGCAAATATCACAACCTAAACCATGACCATAGTGTTGAATTAAATCATCAAAGCTTTTGATTTCATTGACACGAACCAAGTGATACAACTCTTGGCGTGAGTATGGAAAATGCTCACAAATATGGTTATTGACCGTTACACCCTGACGTTGCAATTCAGATTTTAAGACTTGAGTCACAAGGGGCGCACAACCACCACACGCCGTTGCAGCTTTAGTACATTTTTTCAAAGCGCCTAAAGAAGTTGAACCCTCACTGATGGCTTGGCAAATATCCGCTTTAGAGACATTGTTACATGAACAGATGATTGCACTATCCGGTAACAAATCGACACCACTGCCACCCGTTTTTGCACCTACATCGGCAAAACCAGGCATGATCAAACTTTCAGGAGTTTCTGGAAGCGAGAGTCCATTCAACATCATTTGCAAAAGATCATTATATTCTTTGGCATCACCTACGAGTACTGCACCAAGCAATTTAGTTTTGTCGGCATCAACCACAATTTTTTTATAAACCAATGCATCTTCATCAGCATAGAAATAGCTAACTGAGTTTGGGGTCATGCCATGTGCATCACCCACCGAAGCGACATCCACACCCATCAGTTTTAGCTTGGTGCTCATATCTGCACCTGCAAAACAATGGGTTTCTTCAGCAAGAATATGTTTTGCAGCAATTCGTGCCATGTCATAGCCTGGTGCGACTAAACCATAGATTTTATTATCCCAAAGTGCGCATTCACCAATCGCATAAATATTATCATCTGAGGTTTGGCAATAATCATTGATTTTAATACCCCCTCGTTCGCCAAGTGCTAAACCACTCACACGTGCTAATTCATCACGCGGACGGATCCCCGCTGAGAATAGAATAATGTCAGTTTCAAGCTCGCTACCATCCGCAAACTTCATAACATGAGTAGTAGTTTGACCTGCTTCAATACAGTGTGTGGCTTTCTGGGTATGAACGTTTACCCCAAGATTTTCAATCTTACGGCGTAAAACTTTACCGCCTAAATCATCAATCTGTACTGCCATCAAACGCGGTGCAAACTCGACCACATGAGTTTCCAGATTCAAATCACGCAAGGCTTTAGCAGCCTCCAAACCGAGCAAACCGCCACCAATTACCACACCTGATTTGGCATTTAAGCTTGCTGCACGAATCGCATCTAAATCTTCAATAGTACGATAGACAAAACAGTTTTCACGATCATTGCCGGAGATAGGAGGAACAAAAGCATATGAGCCGGTTGCTAAAACCAATTTATCGTAGTGAATAACATCACCAAAATTGGTGGTAACCGTTTGTTCAGCAGCATCGATTGCAATCGCTCTGGTATTTAGTCGTAGATCAATACCATGTGCATCAGCAAAGTCAAAACGCGCCAATGATAAATCTTTTACTGATTTTCCTGAAAAATATTCGGTTAAATGTACGCGGTCATAGGCAATACGCGGCTCTTCAGCAAGGATGGTAATTTCCAGTTCATCATCTGCTTTTTCTAAGATGGCTTCGATAAATTTGTGGCCGACCATACCATGGCCAATCATGATGAGTTTCATGGGTGTTCTCCTCTGAATGATGTTAGATCTGTCTAAACAAGGTTGTTACGTTCAAGAACTGCCTGTTCAAATAGGCGCTGTTCTTTGACTTTATGTTCAACCGAGAAACGAATCAGCATCACAAAACCTGCAGCAATCACCACCAAACCACCTAACACCATTAAACACGTTTGAATGTCCATCATTCCTTTAAGCAGGAAACCTGCTGCGACTGCACCGACATTTCCACCAGCACCAATAATGCCAGCAACGCCACCTAAAGCATCACGATCAATAAACGGCACCAAAGCATACGTTGCACCACACGCCATATGAGTAAATAGTGCAAACACAGTCATACTGATGATCGCCAGCATTGCACTGTTCATTTGAGAAAATAAAATGAGAAATAACCCTTCCCCCAAAATCATCACAAATAGCACTTTAGTACGACCATCCAGCCCTTTTTTGATGGCAACTTTATCTGAAACAATTCCGCCCAAAGCACGTGCAAATAAAGCAAGCAGACCAAAAATCCCCGCAGCAAAACCTGCTTCTTTTAATCCAAAGTTAAAGTTATTGACGTAATACATTGCAATAATGTTATGAATGAAAATTTCAATACCAAAGCAGGCAGCATACGCACCGAATAGAATCCAGACACGATAGTTACGTGCGGCATGCATCAAAATTGCTACACCACCTTTTTTATCACTCCCAACTTGAATACCTTGCGCACGTAGATCTTTATAATTTCCTTGAGGGGTATCTTGGGTCAATTTCCAATAGAGAATACCAACCACCACCATCATCAAGCCCGGTACAATAAGTGCAACTCTCCAGCCCATTGCCTGTTCAACACCGAACATGACTAATGCGGATAACAACACTGGCATAATTGCCTGAGTTGCTCCACCACCAGCATTACCCCAACCCGCAGAAGCGGCATTGGCGGTTCCGACCACATTAGGCGCAAACATAATACTGGTGTGATATTGAGTGATGACAAAGCTTGCCCCAATCGCACCAATTAATAATCTAAAAAAAAGAAAGGATTCATAACTATTGGCAGCAGCCACTCCAAATACAGGAATACTGCCAATAAGTAATAAAGCGGTATACGTTTTCCTTGGCCCATATTTATCACATAATGGCCCAACAATAAGACGTACCAAAATCGTAATTGCGACTGCTGCAATATTGATATTGGCAATTTGATCTTTGGTTAAATGGAACTCACCAGCAATCACAGGCATAAGTGGTGCGCATGCAAACCATGCAAAAAAACAGACAAAAAAAGCGAGCCAACTCATATGGAAGGCTCGCATCGCTGGAACACTAAAATTGAATAAATTTATTTTTGTCGCTTTCTTAGCGTTTAAATCTAAATTTGAAGACATCGCCTTCTCCTGAACTGAACGTAATATGGGCTTTACAGCACAAAGCTGTATTGGCAATCGATCAGAACGGACATCGTTGGCCGTCTTACAAATTTTCAATTTGAGTCGTCATTGACTCAGATAAGATTATGCAAGTGTTGTGCCAGCTTTCTCAGACATTATTAAAATTACTTTATATATTTGAAATATAAAAATAAATATCAAAATCACAGTGCTTTTCTTTAATTTATTTCTGAAATACTTTAATTTCATCCTCATAAGGATCTGTTTTAAAGTTGCGTCAAAATGATCCTCTGCTGCGCTATTACGGGTCAAACCCAATCAAAACTCTAATAAAATTGTTAGAAATCGATATTTTTCTGTGTGGCATCAATTTTGCTAGTATGCCTTTCATTTATTTCGCTTAAACTATGTCAAGCGTATCAATACTCATGTTCTATTATTTATGCCAAAATTAAAAATTGCACTGATTGATGATGATCTTGAACGTGCTGAATTTGTTCAGCAAAATTTACGTGCTCATGATTTCGATGTGGTTGCCTGTTTGACACTTGAACATTTGGGTGACTTTCAACTCGAGAACTTACAAGCAGACGTGATTCTTCTGGATATGGATCATCCACATCGCGACTTGATCGAAAGTTGCGTGAGTCATTTTGATTTGCCGACAGTTCTCTTTACCAAGAATACCCACAAAGAGACCATTAAACAGGCGATTGCTGCGGGTGTAACTGCGTATATTGTAGATGGTATTGATCCCGCTCGTTTAGACACAATTTTGGAAATCTCAATCGAGCAGTATAAGAAACATAAACAGCTTGAAAGTGATCTTAAAGAAACAAAACTTAAATTGGCTGATCGTAAAGACATTGAAAAAGCGAAGGTGTTATTAATGCAACTACATCACCTCTCTGAAGATACGGCTTTTCAACTATTAAGAAAAAATGCGATGAGCCACCGTATCACGATGGGTGAAATGGCCCGGAGAATGATTGATGCACAACAATTACTGAACCACCCTATTAAGGAGGATTAAATGAGCTCACTTGAAAAAACCAAAATCCAGCTCGGTTATATCCCTCTGTTAGATTGTATTGCACTACTTTGGGCTAAGAGACGTGGTTTCTTTGAAGAGTTTGGTTTAGATGTTACTTTGGTAAAAGAAGCCTCATGGGCAAGTTTAAGAGACCGATTGGCATTTGGTGTACTAGACGCAGCGCACTGTTTGTCTGCCATGTTACCTGCTGCTGCAGTGGCTGATGACCAAATTGGTATTCAACTAAAAACCCCTTTGGTTTTAAGTATTAATCGCGCTTATATCAGTTTGAATCAACATTTAAGCTATACACTTGCTATTGAGACAACAGACTCTGCGCAAATGGCGGCACAAAAATTAGTAGATCACATAAATCAAGGCCATCCAGTTGCTTTAGCGCATGTATTTAAACATTCTATTCATCATTATTGCCTTCGGGAATGGCTGGCTTTGGCCAATCAAAACTTAGCACAGAACATTGTATTGAAAACGCTGCCCCCTCCATACTTGGTAGAAGCACTCTCATCAGGTCTTATCGATGGTTTCTGCGTTGGAGAACCGTGGAATACACAGGGAGAAATTGAAGGTGTCAGCCAAATCGTCGCTTCCAGTCGCGATATTATTCCGGCTATTGCCGATAAAGTTTTAGCGGTCACAAGTGAATGGGCCTCTCAACATCCCAATACATTAATTGCACTTACCGCAGCCGTAATTAAAGCGCAAAAAGAATTAGAAACGTTGCAAAACTTTGAACCCGTTTGGCAAATATTATCTGAATTCAATATTATTCGTTTTGAATGTTCGCCCCAAGTTCACGTAAAAAAATATTATGCCATTGAATCGATTATTCGACATTTTGTGGATGATTCAGCGGTTCCAGATGTTGAACATTTTGTCTGGTTATTTGAACAGATGCAAAAATGGGAAAATATTGAAATTGTTCAAAATAATATTGAACAATTAAGCAATTCTTGTATTCATACAGCTACTTATCTGGCTGCACGAGAAAAAGTTAGATAACTAAAGGAGTAATCAAAAAGTGCTGATTACTCCTTACAAAGTGACAAAATTATTGCCCATTTTTGATAGTACGCTTAAGTGGGTTTGATCATATCTCTCGCATAGGCCAGACCAATTCCATATCCTCCTGCGAATCCTTCAACGATGGCACGTGCCCCGTCATAGGTATCTTTACGTGTCCAGTCACGTTGTAATTCAAGCAAGATTTGAATCCAGCTAACCATTTGAATATTCTTCGACTGCATTCTTTGCAGAGCCAACTCGTGACTTTCCAGCGTCAACCCGCCACAAGTATCCGCAACCACAGAGACATTCAAACCCGAAGCAGCCGCAGACAAAGCAAGAAAACTCACACAGGCTTCAGTTAGCATGCCTGAAAGCAAAATATGTTTACGGCCTGTGTCCAAAATGGCCTGACGTACAGTGTCATCTTCCCAAGCATTCATATTTCGTCGTTCAATTGGCTGAACTTCCGGAATTTCACGATGTAAAGCCGGAAGCATTGGGCCACTATAGACCTTACTGGCCGAAGTAGATGCAATGATAGGAATATTAAAAACTTTAGCCGTACGCGCTAATGCAATCGCATTATTAAGCAAAACCTGCCGGTCTTTAGAGCCTACACCGAAGGCTAAACCCGCCTGATGATCAACGAGTACCAATACACATTCATCTGGAGTAATAAGAGGTAACTGCATAATTCATTAACCTTTTTGTTCATTTCAATAGTTTTTCTAGTTTCTAATCATTTTGTAATTGTCTGTAGATCTAGCTTTAAACACACAATATAGAGACTTTAGACACAAAAATGATAAATAATAAAAACAAAAACTCGTTTTTATTGCTTTTACATTCTAGTCATTTCTCCTATACAAAATGGCTTTTTTTGGTTTTAAAATGTGAATTACAAAAAATACTTAATTGAATCAATATGATATTTATGGATGATTGGATGTTGTTTGAGGCTCAGTTTCCTCAAGATGAACTAATAAAATTCGTCGCATCTCATTGATTGCCGATGTCGTCATCTGTACATAATGATCACTACGAATAATTTTTTCTGATTGAGCTCCCTCTAAATGGGAACTTTGATACGGCACAATACCATCACTCATAAACGTAGGCTGCTCTGAATCCACTGAATTACCCATAATCGAGTGGTATTTGATGGCTCGAACAGGTATTACATCTTTGGTCAAAAGCATAAAATCAGAACTTTCACTCAAGTTACTTGCACCATTTTCAATTAACCCATGATGTGGCGATGGGTTGGTTTTATCCAGTAAAGAAGTGGATTGAACACTATTATAAAATTCATTTGGAAGCTTAATGATATTCCTTGCCAAGCGTGTAAACCAACGATCTGCATACATTGTTCCACGATGCGGCGCAGCAATAAAAATGGCACGAGAAAAATTTGGAATGGGTTTGAATTGAAATCGCTCATAAATTACTGGATGTTGTAGCAACATGTCATATTGTGATTTCGTCATTTTTTTAATGGCAGCTTCAGAAATATCCTGATGGCTGACCAATAACCGACTAATCACGCCTCCCATGCTATGCCCAATCAAAACCGCATTTTTCACAGGTGGATTTTTTGTTTGAATATTCTTAAAGATTTGAGTCAATAAAGTGTAAATCTGATAGCGACTTTCAAAAATTGGCATATTGGTTGAGTAAAAAACCTGCCAAACCTGATAATGATCACGTAGTTGCTGATCCCCCATAATATCATTAGTTAAAGATACCCACGCCTCTGGACTGCTGGCCAAACCATGGATAAAGACAATCACTTTCTTATTTGGATTATAAGGTTCCAGCATATATAAATGTGGCATTAATAAGTCATTTTCTTTATTTAATAATGTCCAGTAACCTGCCTGACCCAATTTATTCTGGGATAACCAGTAACCATAAGGTGCTGAATAATTCGCAGTTAAAGTGTAATCCGCCTGATTAACGTCAACTTGCTGATAAAGATAAGGATCTATTAAACGAATTTTAAAATTACTTGTCTCAACATCAAACGGCACACTAGGATCCTCTGGAACCATAAGTGCAGTTAATGGTAATACTTTGGGCTCATGAATATTCGGAGAGAGTAAATTTTGATAAAACTGTACAGGATCTAAAATAAAACCATTATTTTTATAATTTTCAGTAAATTCCACTACAAATTCAGCGCCCAAACCATCCGTTCGATTCACCGTATGAAAGCCAGAAAAGTTCATGTTATAACTTGATTTAATATCTACAATCATGCGCTCGTTTAGATGCGGAAATTGTGAAGAATCAACTTTATATGTATGTCCTGCAATTAAAATTGTATCTGGCAAATGTGTGTGGTGATGAAGCTCATAATATCGACTAATTAGCTTTGAAATCGCGACATTGTAAAATATACGTACCTGATTTTGACGAAAATCAAAGGCCCGATGTGAAGGTGTATTTTTAGATTCAAATAAATAATAATAACTATGTCTTAAACTTAGATCCAAGTATTTAAGTTCCATGTCACTACAATTGGAAGCTGAGACGACATGGCATTTCTGTTCTAACTCAAGTGCTTTTGCTAGATAAAGTTCACTTAAAGCCGCATGATAAGCATCTTTATCAGTAGAATGGATATCATCAAAAGCTTTTAAACATTGATCAAATTTTGCCAAACAGGATTTTTGAGTAAAATTGGTCAAATAAATAATATTCGCAGTTGCCGAACTTAAGTGCTGACTGGTTAATATATTCGTGACTTTGTTATTTAAAGACTGACTCAATTGATTTTCATGTAACTGAACGAGTTGGCATCCTGAAAGCATAAGCATCGACGTTAAAAAACTCATTCCAAGTATTTTAATTATCGCGCCATTCATGCCACCCCCTCAAACCCACTCATTATTTTTTACTTTAGATTCGCAATGCGCTCCCCCCCGACTACGAGGGACATCATAAAACTAAATCTTTCAATATAGACTACAAATTGTTTGACTATTAATAATCTAATTAAAATTTAAATAATCTAAATATGCGTATGCTTTCCATAGCGATCAATACTTAAATCATCCGCCTCAATCTGTGGAGTCTGATTGGACACCAAATCTGCTAATAATTTGGCAGAACCACATGACATCGTCCAACCCAATGTGCCATGCCCTGTATTGGTAAATAAATTTGAATACTTTGTTTTCCCTACGATTGGTGTACCATCGGGGGTTGCAGGTCGTAGCCCTGTCCAAAAACTGGCTTGATTTAAATCACTGGCAAAGGGAAATAACTGGTCTAATACCATTTTTAGAGTATCTTCACGGCTGGTATCGAGTGAACGATCAAAACCATTAATTTCCGCCATTCCGCCTACACGAATACGGTTATCAAAACGAGTGAGGGCGATCTTATAACTTTCATCTAAAATGGTTGACACAGGCGACATAGCAGTATCAATAATAGGAGTCGTAATCGAATACCCCTTGAGTGGATAAACTGGCGCAAAAATCCCGATTTGTTTAAGTGTTTCATGGCTATAACTACCCAGCGCCATCACATAAGCATCGGCTTTGAGTTTTTTTCCATCTTGCAAGACGACAGAACTGATTTGATCAGCATCTTTTTCAAGATGACTAATCGTGGTATTAAACATAAAATGTACACCTTGCTTTGCAGCCAGCTCTGCCAGTTCAACTGTGAATTTTTGACAATCTCCAGTTTGATCATTAGGCAAACGCAGCCCCCCAACAAAATCAACCGTTGCTTTGGCTAACGCAGGTTCAGCCTGAATGACACCATCTTTATCCAGAAGCTGGTAAGGAACTCCTTCTTCCTGAAGTACAACCGTATCTTTTTCGGCAGCATCAAGTTGCTGCTGTTTCCTAAAAAGCTGTAAAGTTCCGAGCTGACGTTCATCAAAGTGAATTCCTGTGTCTTTACGCAGTTCATCCAGACAATCACGGCTATATTCTGAAATGCGTACCATCCGCTCCTTATTAATTTTATAACGATGAATATTACACTCTGCCAACATCCGTACCATCCAATGATACTGATACATATCCCCTGTAATTTTAATAGTTAAAGGCGCATGATGCTGAAACATCCACTTAAATGCTTTTAACGGTACACCGGGTGCCGCCCATGGCGAAGCATATCCTGGCGAAATCTGCCCCGCATTGGCAAAACTGGTTTCCAATGCCACTCCTGGCTGCCGATCAATCACGGTCACTTCATGACCTGCCTGTCTTAAATAATAAGCTGAAGTTGTTCCAATAACGCCTGCACCTAACACGATAATATGCATACAAGGCCTGCTGTTTTTATGAAGTAAATGAAAAATGTAGTGCTATATTTTTTAATAAAAAGAAATTCAGTTATGAGAATTAAAAATATAGATCATTTTTAAATTAATTCTGAATAGAGGTGATGACAAGCATTGTTATGTGAATGCTTGTCACTCATAATTACAATTAAATTTGTATTCACTTAAAAAGAGTTAGTGGCGCTGTTGAGCTGCCAGTATTAAGCGTGCTAATTCCAAATCATCTGCGTAGGTGATCTTAATATTATCAGAACGTCCCTGTACTACATCAACAACAACACCTGCATGTTCCAATGCGCTCGCTTCATCCGTGATATTAATTTTATCATTGAGCGCTTTTTCAATCGCCTCACGAAGTACACCCAGTTTTGCCATTTGTGGTGTTTGCGCTTGCCATAAATAATCACGACTCACCGTATGTTGAATGTGGTGTTCTGTTGCAAACTTCAATGTATCCCGTACAGGAATCGCCAAAATAGCAGATGTATCCTTTTTAATACAATAATCTACTAACTCCTTGAGGTTTTGCGCACTGACACACGGACGTGCAGCATCATGCACCAGAACATAATCATTATCCGATGCCAGATCTGTTAAATAATACAGTGCATTTAAAACGGAATGGACACGCTCAGTTCCACCTTGGCAAAAGTGAATTTTTTCAAGCGCAGTAAAATTTAGGGTTCTGGCAACACTATCCTGTTCATTGACCGCCAACACATACCCTTCTAAAGATAATGTATTCAACCGATCAATCGTATATTCGAGTACCGTTTTATCTTGGATAGTTTGATATTGTTTAAGCTGGGTTTTAGAAAAACGACTTCCAGACCCCGCAGCAGGAATAATTGCCCACAACTTAATCTGGGACGTCTGGGTTTGGCGGGGTTTCATTGGTTTCCAAGTCTACTTTGGCATTTGGATCAATATAAATCGGTTTGTAATGGGTACTAATGGTACTCATTTGTACAAAAGTTTCACGAGGCTTAATCAGACCTAGATCTAAACGTGCATGTTCTTCAATGGCTTCGCTGCCATTTTTAAGATCAAACACTTCTGCCGCTAATATCCGGTTACGTTCTTTCAATTCTTCGTTTATTTCAGCTTGTTGGGTAATTTGCTGACGTAAAGTCTGGTGAGCAAAGTAACCACCTTCACCCCACCAGAAACTGTACTGTAAACCCGCCACCAAAACGATGACGAGTAACAGTATCAATTTGCTCGAAGTCGATTTAAATACTTCTAACATAGCATCCAAAGATTAGTTTAAACCCTTGAACTCAGCTTTACCGCGATATGCAGCATGAGTCAATTCTTCAATACGAAGTAATTGGTTATATTTTGCTACACGATCAGAACGGCATAGCGAACCAGTCTTAATTTGACCTGCTGCTGTGCCTACTGCCAAATCTGCAATCGTAGAATCTTCTGTTTCGCCAGAACGATGTGAAATTACAGTCGTATACCCATTGGCTTTAGCAAGATAAATCGCATCTAGAGTTTCAGTCAATGTACCAATCTGGTTGTATTTGATCAAAATTGAGTTTGCAACGTGTTCATCAATACCACGTTGTAAAATCTTAGGATTGGTCACAAATAAATCATCACCCACTAACTGGATTTTATCGCCCAGAATTGAAGTTAAATAGCTCCAACCTTCCCAATCTGACTCATCCAAACCATCTTCAATTGAGATAATTGGATATTGATTAACTAAACCAGCCAAATAGTCTGCAAATTGATTGCTGGTAAATGCTTTGTTGCCTTCACCTGCAAGAATATACTGACCATTTTTATAGAATTCAGAAGATGCGCAGTCCAAAGCCAGCATAATATCTGAACCTGCTTTGTAGCCCGTTGTTTCAATAGCTGAAAGAATGACAGTGATCGCTTCTTCATTTGAACGTAAGTTTGGCGCAAAGCCCCCTTCATCACCTACCGCAGTATTTAAACCTTGTTTTTTCAACACCGATTTAAGTGCATGGAAAATCTCTGCACCAGCGCGCAGGCTTTCAGCAAATGAGGTAAAACCTACTGGCTCAATCATAAACTCCTGAATATCAACGGTGTTGTCAGCATGTGCTCCACCATTCAGGATATTCATCATTGGTACAGGCATAGACAAAGTGGTTTGACCACGTAAGTCTGCGATGTACTGGAACAATTCAGTTTTCTTTTCAGACGCAGCAGCACGTGCAGCAGCCAAAGATACTGCCAATGTTGCATTTGCACCTAATTTTTCTTTGTTTTCAGTACCATCCAGCGCAATCATTTTTTCATCAAGCGCTTTCTGTTCAAATACATTTTGACCTTTTAATAGATCCTTGATTTGACCATTTACATTTTGTACTGCAGTGCGAACACCTTTACCCAAGTAACGTGATTTGTCACCGTCACGAAGTTCTAAAGCTTCACGAGAACCAGTTGAAGCACCAGATGGTGCACATGCACGGCCAACAACGCCAGATTCTAAAATGACATCAGCCTCGATGGTTGGGTTACCACGAGAGTCCAAAATTTCACGTGCACGAATGTCAACGATTTGGCTCATGAACAATTCCTCGGTTAAATGAATATTAAATAAGTCTTTTACTATTTTGCCCGACAATAAAACCCTTTATTGTCGTTAGTGATCAAAATGTACAAAAACTCAATGGGTGTCTAACGCTTTGAATCCTTTTACTAAGGTATCCAATTCTTTAATTTGTGCCAAAAATGGTTCTAACTGTGATAAACGTAAAGCAGATGGTCCATCACATTTAGCAGTATCTGGATCAGGATGAGCTTCCAAAAATAATCCAGCTAAGCCTGTTGCCATACCTGCACGTGCTAAAGTTGTAATTTGTGCACGGCGACCACCAGCCGAATCAGCACGGCCACCTGGAGTTTGCAAAGCATGTGTCACATCGAAGAATACAGGAACATTCATATCTTTCATGATATCGAAGCCCAGCATATCTACGACCAGATTGTTATAACCAAATGCAGAACCACGCTCACATAAAATCAGTTTATCATTGCCTGCTTCAAGACACTTATGCAGGATATGTCGCATTTCATGTGGGGCAAGGAACTGTGCTTTTTTGATATTAATAATCGCTTGAGTTTTTGCCATCGCCACGACTAAATCAGTTTGACGACTTAAAAAAGCTGGAAGCTGGATAATATCCGCCACTGAAGCTACAAGTTCTGCCTGATACGGTTCATGTACATCCGTAATAATAGGCACATTAAAATGCTTTTTAATTTCGCCAAGCCATTCAACGCCTTTTTCCAAACCTGGTCCACGAAACGAATTTAAGCTCGAACGATTGGCTTTATCAAAGCTGGCTTTAAAGACATAGGGAATATCAAGACGTTTGCAGATATCAATATACGTTTCTGCAATTTCAAAGGCTAAATCTTTAGACTCTAATACGTTCATACCGCCGAATAGTACAAATGGCAAATGATTTGCCATTTGTATATCGCCTAAACGTACAATTTCTTGTGGTTTTAATTGTGACATTTAAACTTCCTGATTTATGCGTCGATTACTTGCTCTTTTGATACTGTTTTTTTGCCGCATCAATAAAGCTTGCAAATAATGGATGTCCATCACGAGGTGAACTTGTAAATTCTGGATGGAATTGTACAGCAATAAACCACGGATGTTCAGGAATTTCGACAGTTTCTACCAAGTGTTGTGCAGTTGAATAACCTGAAATTTTCATGCCTGCTTGTTCAAGTGGTTCAATGAAACGGTTATTCATTTCATAACGATGGCGATGACGTTCAGTAATTTCAGCTTTACCATACACGTCACGGGTTTTGGTACCTTCAACCAGTTCAGACTTTTGTGCGCCTAAACGCATCGTTCCACCCAAATCAGATTCAAGACTACGCTGTTGCAATTCACCACGTTCATCGAGCCATTCGGTAATCAGACCAATTACAGGAAATTTGGTGGTACGATTAAACTCAGTTGAAGTTGCGTCAGCCATGCCTGCAACATTACGAGCATATTCCACCACTGCAAGCTGCATACCCAAACAGATCCCCAAAAACGGCACCTGTTTTTCACGCGCATACTGAATAGCTTTCATTTTACCTTCAGTACCACGCTCACCAAAACCGCCAGGCACTAAAATCGCATCCGCATTATTCAATACAGAAGCATCCAATTCTTCAAATTTTTCAGCATCAACATAGTCAATCTGTACTTTGACACGATTTTGGATACCTGCATGCAATAAAGCTTCATTCACAGATTTATAAGCATCTGGAAGTTCGACATATTTACCCACCATCGCAACGCGCACAGTATATTCAGGATTAAACAAGCCTTCACACACCTGATCCCAATCAGACAAATCTGCTTCAGGTAATTCATTGAAGCCAAAACGCTCACAAATTAAATCATCAACATTTTGTTCATAGAAATCACGTGGAATCTGGTAAATGGTTTTTGCATCTTTACACACCACTACTGCACGAGCTTCAACATTGGTGAACAATGCAATTTTACGTTTAGTATCGGCATCAACATCATGTTCAGTACGACAGATCAAAATGTCTGGCTGAATACCAATCGACAACAACTCTTTTACAGAATGCTGTGTCGGTTTGGTTTTAAGTTCAGCAGCAGATTTAATATAAGGAAGCAACGTCAAATGCATGAGCATTGTGCGCTTATGACCCAGCTCTACCATTAGCTGACGTACAGATTCCATAAAAGGAAGAGATTCAATATCTCCTACTGTGCCGCCAATTTCAACGATCGCTACGTCATAGCCTTCACCAGCAGCTAATACACGCTCTTTAATATTGTCGGTAATATGAGGAATGACTTGTACTGTGCCACCAAGATAGTCTCCGCGACGCTCTTTATTTAAAACGTCCTGATAGACTCGGCCACTAGTAAAGTTGTTCAATTTGGTCATTTTCGCACGACGTAGGAAACGTTCGTAATAACCCAAATCTAGGTCAGTTTCGGCACCATCCTCTGTGACAAAAACCTCACCATGCTGGAAGGGACTCATTGTTCCCGGATCGACATTAATGTATGGATCCATTTTTACCATGGTCACTTTTAAACCACGGGCTTCTAAAAGTGCAGCAACTGAAGCAGCTGAAATACCTTTACCTAGTGATGAAACAACACCACCAGTCACGAAAATAAAATGGGTCATTGAGTTTCTCGTACAATCGAGCCTAAATCGGCCTACAATGTTGGGCAATTTTACTTTACTCTGTACCTATAAAGCAAAGTCAATCCGCCGCAATTCATAGAACAATAAACAATTGGTTATTCTATCAGCATTTTCGATAAAAAATTAGGTCTCATCAGCAGGATTTTCAATCTTATATTTGCTGTTATAATGGTTGCACCTCGATTAAGCATAGATTTGTGCAAGTATGAATAAGAAACTTTTAATTTGTGGCGTAATTGCTACGGGTCTGCTTTTAACTGCATGTGTTAAAAAAGAGCCTCCCAAAGAAGAAGAGCAAGAAAAGGTTGAGACCACGACCCAAGAGCAAACTCAGCAACCTACCGAATTTAAATCTCTCGATAGCGCAGAAACTCAGCAGGAAATTCCAGCTCAAGTTGAAGTAGAACGCGAAGAAACGCCGCATACTACAACTGAAGTGCGTCGTGAAATTCCTTCTTCTACTCCTGCTGAAACCAAGAAAGAAGAACCAAAGAAGGAAGAAACTAAAACAGAATCGGTTAAATCAAATACCGAACAAACATCATCAGCTAAAGCAAGTAGTAGCAATAGTAGTGAGCAAAGTGAAGATGATGCTGTTGCCGCTGCAATTGCCGCTGCCACACCTGCTTTGAAGAACTAAATTTCTACACAAAAATGCCCCAATAAACTCGTTTTATTTGGGCATTTATTAAACCTTCTTTTATTATAAAATTCATTTATCTCTTTATTTCTTATTTTCAGGGTTTCGCAGTCTATCATTTCAGGACACTCTGTTTTTAATCATTCAAAAATTATTGACTCTTCATTTATCTAATTATAGCGTTCAAATTAAGTTCCTTTTTAGAACTAAAACCAAAGATGAGTGAAGCACAGAAATGAAAACAGCAAAAAACCGTAGTATTTTCAGTTTTTACATTGTGTTTAATTTTGATTGCTGGTTTTTCAAGCATTTATCAAATTGTGCTGATGAAATGCGACAAGCAACTTACTAAGTTTAAATTATGGAAAATA
Organism: Acinetobacter sp. S40; assembly: GCF_016624705.1. Lineage (NCBI taxonomy): Bacteria > Pseudomonadati > Pseudomonadota > Gammaproteobacteria > Moraxellales > Moraxellaceae > Acinetobacter > Acinetobacter sp. S40. The sequence continues at coordinate 402,740 of NZ_JACVTU010000003.1, read as the reverse complement.
TTTTTTAATTTTGTAGGCAAAGAATATAAGTCACTAATTCCTAAACTTCTTGAATATTCTCGTTTTGACTTTCATCCCCACCAGTCAGATGAAAGAAATTTGATGGCGGCAACCAAACAAAAGCGGGGAATTACGGACAATACAGCACTCTTTTCTTAAGAGCATATAAATAAAGCCCAATCGTCTGGGCTTTATTTATAAATCAGAAAATTAATCATGATCCATTTTTGTCTTTAATCAAAAAATAATTAGACATCAGACGTGCTGCCCATGACGTACTACGCCAACCTTCGTAAAAACCACAATGGCTGCCCTTTTTTGTTGTTATCACTGCAATATTATCCATTTGTTGAATCACCTCTTTATAGGGTTCAAGATTTTTGATCGAACAAACAGGATCATCCTCAGCATTTAAAATGATCAGTGGAATTTTCACATTCTCAAATACATAAATCGGATTGATCGCTTGGCAATAACTTTGATAATCCTGAAAACCAGCCATTTCAAAATATTCTTTTTCAAACTCTTCAAGGTTAGTAGTTGCCAAAACCTTTCCGAGTGAAGCTGTTTGGCTCCACGTATTTTGATAGGGATAAATAAAGTACTTAAACAATTTTTTGGTCATCATTTTGCTATAAAAAGGATGAACATTTTTAAAACCAATTTCTGTGTTATAACCGGGACACATTGCAAAAGCAGCTTTGAATGGCGTATCTGTGCCTTGTTCTCCCAGATAACGTACCAAAAGTCCTGTTCCTGCCGATGAACCTACAGCATATAAATCAGAGTGTGGAAATAAATTCTGGATATGCGTAAGTTGCTCTTTTAAATCATGAGTCGAACCAAAAAGTGAAATCTGTGGTACAGGCATTGGCAAACCTGCATGTCCTCGACGCAGACACAGTGCAATCCGCCAACCTGTATATTCGTTTAAGTCTTTCACCAATTCTCGCATACTTTCAGGAGTTCCTGTAATTGTATGCATAATAACCACGGTTGGAGTTTCTGGCGGCAGATCATAGCCATACCATGCGATAGCAGTTACTCCACCATCCTGCATTTTAAGCTGTTCAATACGATCATACTCAAGTTTGACAGTTTTTTTACGAATAATATCGAAATAAAGCAGATGAACATGAGTATTGCTAAGCCAAGGTGTTGGCCGATATTTCTGCTTTAACTGAGGCAGCTTTTCCAGAACCTCTTTAATTTTTCCTTTCGGATCATAATAGATTTTGGGCTGTTCAGCGCCCAGAACCGAATCAAACAATTCAGAGCCCAAAACCTTTATTCTGTTTAAACTGGGTATGCCCATATCCAATAACGACCTCTGACTATGAGTTAAATATTTGTCGCCTCAATGCGACGACCTATTCGTTCCCCAACGAGAAAAGATCAATAGCTAAAATTCTTTGTTTGAATAGAAACTATTACTAAACATCTCGAAAAATATCACCTAAGAAATTTTAATACCGTATTGAATCAATCAAAAAATATTGACGTCATTTTCTATCTATTAGTTTGGTTGATACTTTGCAAATCTTGCACCCATTTTTTCAGCTAAAGCAGCCAAACCACTCATTGGACGGATCATGACTTCAAAATCGATAATTTTACCTTGCTCATTAAAACGGATCATATCAATACCTTTCAACGATTTTTCGCCTACATTCGCAGCAAATTCAAGTACAACATTTTCTCCATCTTCTGTATAGAACTCACGATGGTAAGTAAAATTTTCAAAAATTTGTACCACATTGGTCAATATAAAATAGACAACATGTTTTCCCTCATAAGGCTTAAAAGCAACAGGTGAGCGAAAAACTACATCTTCAGCCAATAAATCATTTAGATCTGTCAAATTCCCTGATTTGACCATGTCATGCCATTTTTCTAACGATTGTTTTGTAGTTGCAAATGCCATTATATTTTCCTTACTTATTTAATTTATGAAATAAGGGTATCTTCTTTGAGAAAAATACCCCATTTTGTTTATAAAGTTGCAGCTAATTCAGCACCTTGACGAATCGCACGCTTGGCGTCCAACTCCCCTGCTTCTTTGGCTCCACCAATCAAGTGAACATTTTTACCATCAGCTTTTAATTGATCGTACATTGCAGTATAAGACTCCTGACCTGCACAGATCACGACATGATCGACTTCCAAAATCCGGGTTTGACCATCGACCGTAATATGCAAACCTTGATCATCCACTTTGTCATAGCTTGCACCCGCAATCATCTTCACATCACGATGCTTCAAGCCTGTGCGGTGAATCCAGCCAGTGGTTTTACCTAAACCTGCACCGACCGCCGCCGTTTTGCGCTGCAATAAATAGATTTCACGCTCTGACTTTTCAAGTTCAGGCTGTTTTAAACCGCCCACATGCGCATAAGTTGTATCAATACCCCATTCTGCATAGAATTTTTCAGGATTTAAGCTACCACTTTCACCCTCATGACTTAGATATTCAGCCGTATCAAATCCAATACCACCAGCCCCAATAATTGCAACCTTCTGACCGACAGGTACATGCTCTTTTAATACTTGGATATAGCTCAAAACTTTCGGGTGATCGATACCTTCAAATTGTAATTGACGTGGTGTTACGCCCGTTGCAACTACAATTTCATCATAATTGGCTTGGCTTAGCTCGTCATAAGTTACGGTATGATTTAGAACCAGCTCAATATTCGGTTGCAATTCAATTTTACGTTTGAAATAGCGTAAAGTTTCATAGAACTCTTCTTTGCCAGGAATTGTTTTAGCAATATTAAACTGCCCGCCAATTTGATTACTTGAGTCAAATATTTTAACTTGATGACCACGACTTGCAGCATAAGTTGCAAAGCTTAAACCTGCTGGACCAGCACCAATTACCGCAATATTTTTGCTTGCAGTGGTTTCTTTAAAAATCAATTCGGTTTCATAACATGCACGAGGATTAACCAAACATGTTGCAATTTTCATCGAAAAGATATGATCTAAACATGCCTGATTACAACCAATACATGTATTGATTTCATCACTACGACCTTCGCTGGCTTTTAATACAAAATCTGCATCCGCCAACATAGGACGAGCCATAGAAATCATATCTGCCTGACCTTGAGCCAAAACACGTTCTGCCATTTCGGGAGTGTTGATACGGTTAGACGTAATTAATGGAACTGAAACTTCACCTTTTAATTTTTCAGTCACCCATGTAAATGCAGCACGTGGTACTTTGGTTGCAATCGTTGGAATACGTGCCTCGTGCCAGCCAATCCCTGTATTAATAATCGTTGCACCCGCTTTTTCAATGGCTTTAGCAAGTTGAATCACTTCGTCTAGCGTTGAGCCGCCTTCGACCAAGTCCAACATAGATAAACGATAAATAATAATAAAATTTTCACCGACTAAAGCACGAGTACGCTTCACAATCTCAATCGGGAATCGAATACGATTTTCATAACTCCCGCCCCATTCATCATCACGATGATTGGTACGCGCAGCAATGAATTCATTGATCAAATAGCCTTCTGACCCCATGATTTCAACACCATCGTAACCCGCATATTGAGCCAATTTGGCGCAATTGGCAAAGTCATCAATCGTTTGTTGAACTTCACTTGAACTAAGTGCTTTAGGCTTAATTGGGTTAATCGGGGCTTGAATTGCAGATGGAGCGACATTATTTGCCTGATAAGAATAACGTCCAGTGTGCAAAATTTGCATTGCAATTTTACCACCAGCTTCGTGTACAGCTTGGGTAATGACTTTGTGCTTTTCCGCTTCTTCAATCGTATCTAGCTTGGTACCATGAGAAAACACTACACCATCATCATTGGGAGAGACACCGCCAGTCACGATTAATCCAACATCACCTTTTGCGCGTTCAGCATAAAAAGCAGCCATACGTTCATAGCCTTTCGGTGCTTCTTCCAAACCAATATGCATAGATCCCATAAGCACACGGTTTTTTAAAGTCGTAAAACCCAAATCAAGTGGTTTTAATAAATGTGGATAAGCTGACATATTTTCTCCTTTGGCTCGCATCTGCTTGCTTAATGCAACTTGTTGCATAAATATATAATCAAATTTTATTTTTTATGCAACATATTGCATAATCTGATCAGTCACAAAATGTTTTGGATTGCCATGTCACTGTCTCACGTTTTACTCACCAGCTTATTGGAAAAACCAAGTACAGGTTTTGAGTTGGCACGCCGTTTTGATCGTTCCATGGGTTTTTTCTGGAATGCAAGTCATCAGCAAATTTATCGTGAACTTAATAATATGTTAGGGAAAGGCTGGATTTCGACTATCGAAGAAGAAAACGAACAAAGCCGTAAAAAAACGTATCAGGTTGAACAACCCGGACGTATTGAGCTTGCGGACTGGCTGATCCAAAAAAGCGAACCTGCTCAATTACGCGAAGATTTAATGGTCCGACTACGTGCTGAAGCACAATTGGGAGGAAATCAAATCATCTTGGAATTAGAAAGACATCTATCCTTGCATAAAAATAAACTGGAAATTTACCAAAATATGTATGATAAGGACTTCAAAGCGTCTAACAAACCAGATCGAGTGTTATTTATTCACAAAAAAATTCTTGAACTTGGTATAAACTTAGAAAAAGGCTGGATTGACTGGCTAAAAGATGTAATTCCACAACTTAAACAATTTGAAAATACTTAAATCTGGTTTTTCACTACGAGGAATATGACATGCCTTTTTATACCATGCCTGATCAGGAACAATTATTTGTACGTCGTATCGGACGTGGTGAACCTGTTTTAGTTTTATCAGGACTTGGCATGGTGAGCTGGCAATGGTTGCCTTTTATCTTTACCCATTTAAATAAATACGAATTTATTATTCCTGATTGGCGTGGCTTCGGTCATTCTAAAAACTGCGCTATTCCTCAGGATTTAGATGCCATTTCGAGTCACTGGCGTGATATCGAAACCTTAATTGAGCAATTGAATCTTCAAAATTTTATCCTAATGGGTTATTCCATGGGCGCAACAACAGCAATGCATGGGATGCAACATGGCCATTTGGCACAACAATTAAAAGCTTATTTGCATATTGATCAAACACCTAAAATTACCGTTGACGAATCTTGGCAATTTGGCCTTTTTGGCTCTAAGCATGATGCTTTTAAAACCCTATTAACAGATTTAGATGATTTATTAAATGGCTATCCAAATGCGGTTTATCTAAGTGATTTACCTTTTGCAGACCGTCAACAATTAGTCCAACTCTGGGCAGAGTTTATTGAGCTTCAAAGTAGTAACAAGTATAGTTCGATTGTTTTTAAAGTTGCTTTAAATAAACCACCACTACAAAAATATCTACTCCCCATTCAGCGTATTGATTATCTACACTGGTATGTAAAAAACTATTTAAATCATCAGGAAGATTATCGTCAGGCATTAACTCAACTTGAGTGTCCAACTACATTTTTTATTGGTCAAAACTCCACGCTTTATCCTGAAACGGGTCAAACCATTGTAGCGAAAAGTGTTAAAAGATCACGCCCCATTTATTTTAAACGTTCAGGACATACCCCTTTACTAACCGAACCCAAGAAATTTAGTCAGGAAATTCGAAAATTTCTTCATCGGCTTAAAATATCTTAAAAACTGATAAAACAAAATATTTCGTTTGCATTTTTTATTGAAATTTATTTTTCATTACCTAAACCTTTAGCGAATTTTGATTTCAACTATCAAAATGATGTTTTATTATTCAAACAATTTTACATTAAACTAAAGGTGCATGAAAAAATTTAATACATTGTTATTTAAGGATTATTTTTACAACTATTTCTATAATTTTTTCAACTCGCGCCTAAACTGTAACTAATTACTATAGATTGTGACTCTGTAACAGGAGTATTCTTAATAACGGCTTATAATTTTTTTGTTTTTTAGGGCAAAGGCTTTGGTAACAAGGCAAATGATATTAGGAATAAATGGACATAGGATATTTATATGAGCGAAGTCGTTTATACCAAAGAAGAGAAGAAAAAACGTGTATTGGGCATTGTAGGTGCATCCTCTGGTAACTTAGTTGAATGGTTCGATTTTTATATCTATGCTGTATTTGCCATGTATTTCCAGCATGCATTAACAGCACCAGATATGAATTCTACTGCTCAGGGAGTTTATGTATGGGGTGTATTCGCAGCAAGTTTCTTTATGCGACCTATTGGTAGCTGGTTGTTTGGTCGAATTGCTGATAAACATGGTCGTAAACAATCAATGGTTATTTCGATTGCTTTGATGGCCATCAGTTCATTTCTTTTTGCACTCTTACCAACTTATGATCAGGTAGGCATGATTGCCCCATTCCTGTTATTACTGGTTCGACTTTTACAAGGTCTATCGGTAGGCGGTGAATATGGCGCTGTCGCAACCTACATGAGTGAAATTGCACTCAAAGGTCAACGCGGTTTTTATGCATCTTTTCAATATGTCACGCTATCTGGTGGTCAGTTATTAGCCAGCTTGGTCGGGGTAATTTTGCTAGCGTTCATGAGTGAACAACAATTGATGGATGGCGGTTGGCGTATTCCGTTTGTCATTGGTGGTATCGCAGCGATTGTCTCTTTATTAGCTCGAAGCAAACTAGAAGAAACGCTTTCACATGAAGACAGTGAGAAGAAAGAATCTGGTTCATTGCGTGAGCTATTTAAAAAGCACTGGGGAACTTTCTTACTGGTTGTAGGCTATACTTCAGCGGGTTCACTGACTTTTTACGTTCTTACGGTTTATTCAAAAACCTATATCACTAGTTTAGGGATTGATGGAAAGACCGTTGGTTATATGATGACCTGTGCGCTCTTTGTTTACATGATTGCTCAGCCTCTATTTGGTATGATTTCGGATCGAATTGGTCGTCGTGCATCAATGTTAGCCTTTAGTGCAGGCAGTGCTATCCTGATCTACCCGATCATGGTAATTGCGATGCGTCATTTTAGTTATTCACCTGTGATTATAACTTTACTCCTCATCTTCTTAATGATGTTTCTAAGTTTCTACACTTCAATCAGCGGTTTGATTAAGGCTGAAATGTTCCCGCCTCATGTTCGTGCACTCGGTGTAGGTTTCTCATATGCTGTTGCTAATGCGATCTTTGGAGGTTCAGCACCTGCTGTTGCATTACAATTTAAACAAGCAGGCATTGAAAATGAGTTCTTCATATATGTCATTGTCATGTTGATTATCTGTTTCTTCTGTAGTTTTAGACTGCCGAAAGAGCCAGAATATTTACATCACGATAAATAAGTGATTAAACAAATCTTTAAAAGTCCGCCCAATTGGCGGATTTTTTACACCCAACCATACTTGTAGATCAATTCATTTCTTTATACCTTTATATAGCTAAAATATGATCTTAAAACTAAAGGTTAAGTGGGCATGAAAAATTTGGTGATTTTCTCTGGCGCAGGCATGAGTGCAGAAAGTGGCATTAGCACTTTTCGTGACAGCAATGGATTATGGGAAAATTATCAAATCGAGGATGTCGCAACACCTGAAGCATGGCAACGCAATCCAGAACTCGTACAACGATTTTATAATGAACGGCGCCAAAATATTATTTCTGCCGAACCTAATATTGCACATCAATATATTGCAGACCTTGAACAATATTATAATGTCCAAGTTATTACACAAAATATAGACGATTTACATGAACGGGCTGGCTCCAGCAATGTATTACATTTACATGGCAACATTCGTTTAGCTAAAAGCTCGGGCCCTTCGGCTCAATTTACCCAGCAATTTTATCAAATTGAAGGAAGTGAACTCCATCTACAACATGATAAATGCCCTGAAGGTTTTCCATTGCGTCCACATGTAGTCTGGTTTGGTGAAGCGGTTCCCGCCTATGACGATGCAATTCATCTTCTAAACGATGCTGATATTTTTATCGTAATTGGTTCCACTTTAAGTGTATATCCTGTGGCTGGATTAATTCATGAGATCCCATCCTATTGTGAAGCATTTTATATTGATCCTAAAGCAGATTACTCTAGAGTTCCTTCTCAATATTACTTAATCAAAAAAACTGCATCTGAAGGCATGAAACAGCTTTTTGAAAAGTTGATAAAGCACTTATGATGATTTTAAATGACTAACCGTTTATTCTTTCATCAATATAAAATAACAATACCGCTTATATTTTAATCATATTGCTGAACAATTATTCTATTTTTGTTTAATTGATCAGCTATTCTAACAATAAATTCAAGTGAATATTTCTAATTGATTGAAATATAAAAGATATTAAATAATTATTTTAAACAAGATTTTTTTACATAAATTTACATTATATATACTTAAAATTAACAGTTAATGCTTTCGCATCCGTGTTTGAATCAACGCCTTATTTTTAGGCAACCAAATTTTTTTGGACTGGTTGATTACTCGCGTAAATGCACATAAGGATAGGTCCCACACATGAATTCTATCAATCCAACCATTATCACGTTTTTATTCTACATCGTGGCAATGGTCTGTATTGGTCTCTACGCTTACAGAGCTACTAGAGACTTTTCAGATTATATTTTAGGTGGACGAAGCCTCGGAAGTTTCGTTACTGCATTGTCAGCTGGTGCATCAGACATGAGTGGGTGGTTACTCATGGGCTTACCCGGCGCCATTTATTTATCCGGGCTTTCAGAAGCATGGATCGCTATTGGCTTGATTATTGGTGCATGGCTCAACTGGTTATTTGTTGCGGGTCGCCTGCGTGTACATACCGAAGTTCAGTCAAACTCACTGACCCTTCCCGATTATTTTACCAATCGCTTTAATGACACCAAGAAGTTATTACGTGTTTCTTCTGCCCTTATCATTTTGATATTCTTCTCAATTTATTGTGCTTCTGGCATGGTTGCGGGTGCGCGGTTATTTGAAACGATTTTTGGTATGGAATATCACACTGCTTTATGGGTTAGTGCGATTGCTACCATTAGTTACGTCTGTATTGGTGGTTTCCTTGCTATTAGTTGGACAGATACTTTTCAGGCAGGCATGATGTTTTTTGCCTTGATGCTCACTCCTATCTTTGCTTATCTAGCAATAGGTGACGGTCAACAACAATTTACCCAATTGATTGATACTGCTCGCCCTCATGCATTTAATATGCTTTCAGGAGTAAGTTTTATTGCCATTATTTCTGCAACCGCATGGGGTTTAGGTTATTTTGGTCAGCCGCATATTTTGGTGCGTTTTATGGCTGCCGATTCAGTTAAATCGATTCCTGCTGCGCGTCGTATCGGCATGTCGTGGATGATTTTATGTCTGGGTGGCGCGGTTGGTGCGGGCTTCTTTGGTATCGCATTTTTCCAATTGCATCCTGAACTTGCAGGAAATGTGGGCAGAAACTCTGAGCTGGTCTTTATGGAGTTGGCACAGATTTTATTTAATCCGTGGGTAGCGGGAATTATTATGGCAGGTATTTTATCTGCGGTTATGAGTACTTTAAGCTGCCAACTTCTAGTTTGTTCAAGCACATTGACTGAAGATTTTTATAAATCTTTCTTGCGTAAAAATGCCTCTCAAAAAGAATTAGTCTGGGTCGGTCGTTTGATGGTACTGGCAATTTCAGTATTTGCGATCTGGTTAGCCAGTAATCCTGAAAGTAAAGTTTTAGGTTTAGTTGCCTACGCATGGGCAGGTTTTGGTGCGGCTTTTGGTCCTCTGATTATTCTATCTTTGTTCTGGAAACGCATGACTTTAAACGGCGCTTTAACAGGAATGATTGTGGGTGCAGTTGTAGTCATTGGCTGGAAAAACTTATTTGCATCAACCGGTATTTACGAAATTATTCCAGGCTTCGTTTTAGCAACTATTACGATTGTCATTGTTAGCCTGTTAGGTAAACAGCCAGGTAGAGAAGTGACCGATCGTTTTGAAGAAGCTGATCGTATATATCATGAATCAAAATAATTTCTAGAGTTTTTTATTTTAAAATTAGGGACTTTAAGGAGTCCCTTTTTTTATATTTCGCTTTGGTAGTTTAATTTTAGAAGTTTCTTTAACCACTTGCATCACAGGATAACTGCGCGTTTCTTTAACGCCAGGTAATTGCCATAGCGTTTCTCCTGCAAACTTACGATATTCTTCCATGTTGGCGCTACGAACTTTCATTAGAAAATCAAAACCGCCACTGGTCATATGACATTCTACTATTTCAGGATATTCCAATACTGCTTCAATAAATTCATTTAAGCCATTAGAGGTAGTTTTATCCAGCAAAACTTCTACAAATACCAGAAAACTGGCGTTAAGCTTCTCTGGATTTAGCTTTGCCTCATAACCGATTATAAATTCTTCCTTAGTCAGTTTTTGCACTCGCGCCATTACTGCGGTTGCAGAAAGATTAACGGTTTCAGCCAATTTTGTATTAGAAATCTTTCCATCTTCTTGAAGAATATCAAGAATTTTTAAATCTACGCGATCCAGCGACATAAACCACCCTCAAGACAAAATATTTCACTAAAAAATACCGATATTATAGTGAGTTATTCGGTAATTATTTTGTAATGATAAATTATCTAAACCTATCTCACAATATTGGAGTGAGATCGTCACTGGAATTTGACATGAACATGATGGATACCGACCCAAATATGGACACTGCAAAACCTCATTTCGGATATATCACTGAGTTTAAAGAAAAAAGTGAACTGGAAGAGCGAATAAATACTGCATGGCGTCGTCCAGAACCCGAAACCGTCGAAACGCTGCTTAAAGCCGCCTCGATTTCAGACGAACTTGACCATAAAATATATGAACTGGCGTTTGATCTTGCCAATGCTTTACGTGAACGCAAAGTATCTTCCGGCAAAGCGGGTATTGTTCAAGGGTTATTACAAGAGTTTTCGCTTTCTTCTCAGGAAGGCATAGCGCTTATGTGTCTGGCTGAGGCGCTGCTACGTATTCCAGATGCAGCAACACGTGACCTTCTCATTCGAGACAAGATTAATCAGGGTAACTGGAAAGACCATCTCGGTCAAAGCAGCTTGATGTTTGTCAATGCTGCGGCATGGGGTTTAATGTTGACTGGCAAACTTATGGAAACCCCAAAACAAGGTAGCTTATCTGGTTTATTAACATCAATTCTTGCGCGTAGCGGCCGTGGTGTGATCCGCAAAGCGGTTGATGTCGCCATGCGTATGATGGGTGAGCAATTTGTCACAGGTGAAACCATCGAAGAAGCCTTAAATCATGCCAAGTCTCTCGAAAACAAAGGCTTCAGTTACTCGTACGATATGTTAGGCGAAGCGGCTCTAACAGAGCATGATGCCGAACGTTATTTCAATGACTATACTCAGGCGATTCATGCTATTGGACAAGCATCCAATGGCAAAGGTGTTTATGATGGTCCGGGTATTTCCATTAAGCTATCCGCTTTACATCCACGATATCAACGTTCGCAAATTGCCCGTGTTCATGACGAATTGTATGGCAAGGTGTTTGAACTAGCGCAGCTTGCAAAAAAATATGACATTGGCTTAAACATTGATGCCGAAGAAACGGATCGTCTGGAAATTTCACTTGAATTATTAGAACGACTTTGTTTTGAGCCTGCACTTTCAAACTGGAAAGGTATCGGTTTTGTCATTCAGGCTTATCAGAAACGTTGTTTTTACGTGGTGGATTATGTTGTAGATCTGGCTAAACGCAGTCAAAAACGCTTGATGATTCGTCTAGTGAAAGGCGCATATTGGGATAGTGAAATTAAAAAAGCCCAAATCGATGGTATGGATGACTACCCGGTCTTTACCCGTAAAGTACATACCGATTTATCCTATATTGCATGCGCTAAAAAGCTTCTTGCTGCTCCAGAACAGATTTACCCACAATTTGCCACCCATAATGCGCAATCACTTGCGACAATTTATCAATTGGCAGATCCGGAAAAATATTATATAGGGCAATACGAATTTCAATGTTTACACGGCATGGGTGAACCTTTATATGAACAAGTGGTCGGCTCACGTGATGACAAAAAACTGGGTGTTCCATGTCGTATCTATGCGCCTGTAGGAAACCACGAAACTTTACTCGCCTATCTGGTACGTCGTCTGCTGGAAAATGGTGCCAATACTTCATTTGTTAATCGTATTGCAGATCAAAATTTAAAAATTGAAGATCTAATTCAATCACCATTTAAAGACATCTACAGTATCGCTGCCCGTGAAGGTCAGGTTGGCTTAAAACATCCTGCCATTCCTTTGCCTCATGATTTGTACGGCGACTTGCGTCAAAATTCTGTAGGTTTTGATCTTGCCAATGACGCAACATTGTCACAATTAAATGAAACTGCTCAACAGCTTGAAAATAAAGTTTGGGAAAGTAAATCGCTACTTGCTGATAATGTTCATCAGGTTGATGTCAGCCCACAAGCGCTCCTAAATCCCGCAATGCATCAGGACATTGTCGGCTATGTTCAAGAAGCAACCCTAGAGCATGTAGAAGTAGCACTCAACTCAGCCACTCAAGCACAACAGCTCTGGGCAAATACTGCAAAAATTCAACGTGCAGCTGCACTTAAAAAAGCAGCTGATTTGATGGAATCACGGATGCAAGAACTACTGGTTTTGCTCTGCCGTGAAGCAGGAAAAACCTATGCCAATGCCATTGCCGAAGTTCGTGAAGCTGTTGATTTTCTACGTTACTATGCAACTCAGATTGAAAGCCTAAATTCAACGACTCTCATTCAACCTTTGGGCACAGTACTCTGTATTAGTCCGTGGAACTTCCCTTTAGCAATTTTTACAGGCCAAATTGCAGCGGCTTTAGCCGCAGGAAACTGTGTGATTGCCAAACCTGCAGAACAAACACCATTAATTGCAGCACAAGCAGTTCACCTGCTTCATGAAGCAGGTGTTCCAGGCGAGGTATTACAATTATTACCAGGTCGTGGTGAAATTATTGGCGCAAAACTAAGTTCTGATGATCGGATTCAGGGCATTATGTTTACTGGTTCAACCGAAGTTGCAAAAATTTTGCAAAAAGCAGTTGCCAAACGCCTATCACCTTCTGGCCAGTCCATTCCGCTGATTGCTGAAACAGGCGGTCAAAACGCCATGATCGTAGATTCATCTGCATTGACTGAACAAGTCGTAATCGATGTGGTCAACTCGGCTTTTGACAGTGCAGGTCAACGCTGTTCTGCACTGCGCATTTTATGTGTACAGGAAGACAATGCAAAAACACTGGTGACTATGCTTAAAGGCGCGATGCAGCAACTGATCATGGGTAATCCATTTATCCTAAAAACAGATATTGGACCTGTGATTGATGCTGAAGCAAAACAAACGATTGATCAGCATATCCAGAAAATGCGCAGTAAAGGCTATCCAGTACATCAATTGATATTTAATGATGATGCCTCGCAACATACCGAATTCAATCAAGGGACATTTGTTCGACCAACGCTGATTGAACTTCCAAACCTCGATGATCTTGAACGTGAAGTATTTGGCCCTGTTTTGCATGTGATTACTTATAAACACGGCGAAGTCCAGCAATTACTTGAACGCATTAATGCTAAAGGTTATGGCCTGACGATGGGCCTACATACTCGTATCGATGAAACTATCAATACTGTGGTGCAACATGCTGAAGTTGGTAATCTTTACATTAATCGTAATATCGTTGGTGCAGTAGTAGGCGTACAACCCTTTGGCGGTGAAGGTTTATCAGGTACAGGGCCTAAAGCGGGTGGTCCGCTTTATCTTTATCGTTTAATGGCGGATTGTTCAGAAAAAATGTTACAGCTTCCTTTTGGAGTTAAAGCAGAAAAAATTTCTGAGCCATTCCCGCAATTAACCCTATTCCGTGAATTCTTTGCGTGGGTTAAACAACAGTATCCACAACAAAAGTTCCCAAATGTCGTTCCAATAAATGTTGGTCATGCTTTTGACTTACAAGGCCCGACAGGTGAAACAAACCGTTATATGATGTTGCCACGAAAACGTGTTTTGGCACTTGCCAATAATGAATTGGATATGATTCATCAAATACTGGCCATTTTTGCAGTAAACAGTCAAGTCGCCTTATTACAAAACAGTCCGTTCTTACAAAGATTTGGACAGCAATTACCCAAAGCAATTCGTCAGGCAATTATTGAAATCGATCATGTCGAGCACGGGGATTTTGATGCAGTTTTGCATCACGGTTCAACTGAAGAGCTACAAGCTTTACAGATCCAAATTGCCAATCGTAAAGGTGCTATTGTAGGCATTACCCATATGGAAAATGCTGAACAAATGATTCCTTTAGAGCGTTTGGTCATTGAACATGCGATTAGTATTAATACCGCAGCGGCAGGTGGTAATGCCAGTTTAATGACGATGTCAGAATAGCTCATATCTCTATAATCGTTTCAAACTATGCCCTGATTGTTTAATTCAGGGCATTTGTTTTAGGATGATAATTTTCACCATATAAATAACCATGAAATTTTATCAAGCTCAAGATTATCAACCAGAATGTCAAAACCAGTTTCAATATTATCAAGCTTTAATACATGAGAAACTTCCCTTTGCACGTATTGAGCATATTGGCTCATCGTCTATTGTAAATACTGTTTCTAAAGGGGATTTAGATATCTATATTGAAGTTTCTCCTGAATGTTTTAATCACGCCCTTGATATATTAAAGCCATTAGGTTTTATGGAAAAACAAAATACGCTAAGAACTGATGAACTTTGCATGCTCATTGCTACTGACCAAAAACTTGATATAGCCTTACAAGTCGTCACTACTGGTTCAGTATTTGAATTTTTTCTTACATTTAGAGATAGACTCAATGCAAATCCTGTTTTGGTACGCCAATACAATCATTTAAAAGAACGCTGTACAGGTTTAGATGAAGATATCTATCGACAATACAAATCCGCATTTATTGAACACGTCTTACAATCGTATTAAACCTAAGTTTTCTCCCTGTGGATCTGTTTTTTTGCTACTATTTGCGCTTTGATAGATCTTGATATTTTTCTTATTTATGTCTCAAACTTACCAGCAGCAGCTTCAAAGTAAAATCGAACGAATCACTCAGCAATTTGCTGAATTTAATGCGCCTACACTTGAGGTTTTTGAATCTCCTGAACAATATTTTCGTATGCGTGCAGAGTTTCGTATTTGGCATACCGATGAAGATTTGTTCTATGCCATGTTTGAACGTGCTGAAGATGGGAAACAAAAAGAAGTTGTTCGTGTGGATGAGTTTCCAATTGCAGATATAAGCATTAATGAATTGATGCCGAAATTATTGCAGGAATTAAAAGCCAATCCTGTTTTATCACAACGTATTTTTGAGGCTGATTTTCTGGCAAGCTTAAGTGGAGAGATGTTAGTTACCCTTATTTACCATCGAAAACTGGATACTGAGTGGGAAACTGCAGCAAAATCACTTGCTGAAAAATTGAATATTAAAATTATGGGTCGCAGTCGTGGTCAAAAAGTCATTATTGGCGATGACTATGTGGTTGAACAATTAAACGTGCATGGTCGTACTTTTAAATACAAACAAATCGAGAGTAGCTTTACTCAACCCAATGCACACGTCTGCCAAAAAATGCTGACATGGGCATGTGATGTCATTGAAGAATCGAGTCAGGACCTACTTGAATTGTATTGTGGAAATGGAAATTTCACCTTACCTCTGTCATTACATTTTCGTCGAGTACTTGCAACTGAATTGGCTAAAAGTTCAGTGTATGCCGCGCAATGGAATATTGAACAAAACCAGATTCAAAATATTCAAATTGCCCGACTATCAGCTGAGGAATTTACACAGGCGTATCGGGGTGAGCGTGAGTTTAGACGTTTACAGGAAGCCAATATAAATATCCAAAGTTATAACTTCGACACCATTTTTGTGGATCCGCCACGTGCAGGAATTGATGATGAAACCTTAAAACTTTTGACGGGTTTTAAACGGATTCTTTATATTTCTTGTAATCCAGATACGCTCTATGACAACTTAAAAACTTTAAGTAAAACTCATCGCATTATTCGCTTTGCTTTATTTGATCAGTTTCCATTTACTCATCATGTTGAATCTGGTGTCTTGCTTGAATTAATTTAAACAAATTATTGCAATGTAACTTTTAGAATAAAGGGTTTTTTGATAACCCTTTATTCTTTATAAATATTTTGTAATGAAAATATGATATAAATCAAAGATCAAGATCTAAGGGCTGTCATAATTTCGTTAAATCTAAAGATTATCATCGGAAAATTTAGAGTTCATTTGTTGCTTTTATCACTTTAGTTGACTTGTATTTTATTTTATTTTGGCTATATTTCGAGCTATGTTAGGTTGAATGTGAAGGCTCTATGAGTTTTTGGCAAAAGCTGTTTTCGGCAGCAGATGAAATCAATAACGAGCATAAGAATCAGATTGCTTGTGTTGAAAATGATTGTTCATGTAAAACAAACGAGCAGTTAGTCTCTGCGTTAGCAAAAGCAACTGATGAAGATACTATCAAAGGTATAAAGAAAGTACTGGTATCTCGTGGGTACAGCCGCAAAGAGTTAAATGAAATTAATCATCACCCTGTACAGTAAAAATAAAAACCGCCAGTTGGCGGTTTTTTGTTATCGGCACTGTTTAGAATCAAGTAATGCAATCATTGGCCCTAACGGATAACGCTGATCTTCCCGAAAAATTTTAGGAAAATATAAACTGGATATAGAACCATCCAAATATAGCGCATTATCTATATTCAATTTATCCTTAAAAAACTTGGAAAATTGATAAAAATTAACTCGATTTCGTGTAATTACAAAATAAAGACGATTATCTTTTAGCCCAACACCATTACGAATTTTTAACGACTTAGAACTTGCTAAAAACTTCGGATTGATCTTCCCATCAATCACTAACATTGGGCCAGACTGGGTTGCATACTTTGCTTTAAATTGGCTAGATTTAAAGGCTTGAGTGGTTTCAATAACAGCATGTTGATCATTCCACGCAACAACACCATTGGGCTGCATAAAGAAATTTCCGAAACCCTGTTGTTCATTCAGTGCGATGTATTGTTGATTATTTTCAATGTATAGCCCCACTGGAGTGTAATCTGGATGATACATGCCTCCATTCATAGCAAAATCCAATGTTTGACATGCCCTGATTTGCTTTTTAATATTTTCAAATCTTAATAAAGGCTGATGTGCCTGATCATTTAAAAATAATTGAAGCTTAGATAAATTTTTAACTTGTATTACATCAACATCTGCTCCGTCCCGAGTAAATTGAACTCGTTGATAATCAACCCGTTCAGTGGCATAGTTTGATTGAGTAAAGAAAGTGGATAAAACAGGTAAAATAACTCCGGATTTTAAGATTCTTCCCCACTTTGACATTTTGCTACTCTTTTTTTGGCTAAATCAGCGAAGAACAATAACAAGTAAAATATGCTCAGAGTAAGTATTTTTGCACTTTTATAGAACACTTTCACACAATAATGGTTATAATCAGGTCTGTATCATCGTAATACAATACAGTTGTTTACTTTATTGGATCTGGTGAATATGCAGCATTCAATCAAACGTTTTCCCATTGGTTCTCATCTTATTGTGAAGCATTTGGGTTATAGCCATCACGGTATTTACGCAGGTCGTGGACGTGTGATCCATTATTCAGGTTTGGCGCATCTTTTTAAAAAGAAACCCATTGAGATTACTACGCTTGAAAAATTTTCCCACGGCAAAAAAATTCATGTACGTTGTTACCATAATCCAAAATATAAAGGACGTATGATCGTACGGCGTATGCGTTCGCGTATGCATGAAAATTATTATCACTTGATTATTAATAATTGTGAACACTTATGTAGTTGGGCAATTACAGGCGTTGAAAGTAGTCCTCAAGTGGTAAAAATGATGAATCGACTCACGACCTTGGGTTATATCAGCTCTATTATGAGTTATATGAACAGTTTTTATCTAACTATTGCAACTACCTGTTTTGCACTTGTCCTTTATATTAAGAAAAAGCTACGCGATAAAGCTAAAATGCAAATGCCAACTTATTTATTTTATAAACAAGATCATAAAGAATAATAGGCAAATACCAAAACTAAGTTTTTATGATGGATAGCGATTTTCGAGTTATAGAATAAAAAAAGAACGATCAACAATTTAAGAATCAACATTTAATAACCATAAAAAAGCCTCTACAGGTAGAGGCTTGATTGAATTGTGAAACAGAGATCGCCTCTAACTGCGTACAACAAAGTATCATTATTCAAAAAATAGACTTGATCTATTTTGAGTTAAATTTAACCAGATTACACTGCGAGGCCTTGCGAAAAAATAAGGCAATGCTCAAATTATCCTGCGGGAGCCTTGCGAAAAAATAAGGCAATGCTCAAATTATCCTGCGGGGCCTTGCGAAAAAATAAGGCAATGCCTTATTTTTTCTCAGGTTTGAAGCTGTCTTTTAAATCAAGAATACGATTAAAAACAGGCTTTTCAGCACTATGATCATATTGATCGGCTACAAAATAACCTTCGCGCTCAAATTGGAAACGATCTTCAGGTTTTGCCTGAGCCAATGCAGGCTCAATATAAGCTTGAACCACTTTTAAAGATTCAGGATTTAGATTTGCCAAGAAGTCATCATCTGCATCTGGCGCTGCTTCTGTAAACAAACGCTCATAGATACGAACTTCCGCAGGAATCCCCTTCGTTGCAGACACCCAGTGAATCACGCCTTTTACCTTACGACCTTCTGGATTTTTACCTAAAGTAGCGGGGTCAATTGAACATTTCAATTCAATCACTTCACCATTTGCATCTTTAATCACCTCATCACATTTAATCACATACGCATGACGTAAACGCACCTCACCGTCTGGAACCAAACGTTTAAAGCCTTTAGGTGGTACTTCCTCAAAATCTTTACGGTCGATATAAATTTCACGAGTCAATGGAATGACACGTTCTCCCATTTCCACGTTTGGATGACGGGCATGTTTCAAATCCAATTCTTCAGGCAAATTGGTCAAAGTGACTTTGAGTGGATCAAGAACTGCCATGCCACGTGCTGCTGTATTTTCCAAAGACTGACGAATACAGAATTCCAGCATTGCCACATCGACAATCCCATCGGTTTTTGATACTCCTACGCGTCGGCTAAAATCACGCAAACCTTCTGCTGTAAAACCACGGCGGCGCATACCCACCACTGTTGGCATACGTGGATCATCCCAACCATTAACATAACCACCTTCAACCAGACGGCGCAATTTACGCTTAGACGTAATGGTGTAATCAATATTTAAACGTGAAGACTCATATTGACGCGGCACAGCTTGAGAATGAACTTTTTCTACGACCCAATCGTAAAACGGACGGTGATCCTGGAATTCCAGCGTACACAATGAATGTGTAACCCCTTCTATGGCATCTGACAATGGATGCGCATAATCATACATCGGATACATTTTCCATTTATCACCCGTCTGGTGATGTTCAGAATGCAAAACACGATACAAAATTGGGTCGCGCATGTGTACATTATTACTTGCCATATCAATCTTGGCGCGTAACACCGCTTCACCTTCTTTAAATTCACCGTTACGCATTTTTTCAAAACGTTCTAGATTTTCCGCAATTGTTGCATCACGATACGGTGAGTTTTTACCTGGCTCGACAAAATTACCACGATTCAGCTTGATTTCTTCAGGTGTTTGCAAATCGACATATGCATTACCTTGTTCAATCAGTTGAATAGCCCATGCATAAAGTTGGTCAAAATATCCCGATGCGTACCGTGGTTCACCTTGCCATTTAAAACCCAACCATTTAACGTCATTTTCAATACCATCAACATATTCTTGTTCTTCTGCATCTGGGTTGGTATCGTCAAAACGTAGATTGCAATAACCATCAAATTCCTCTGCCACACCAAAATTTAAGCAAATTGCTTTGACATGGCCAATATGCAGATACCCATTTGGCTCAGGTGGAAAACGAGTCACAACTGTTTTAGTTTTGCCACTGGCTAAATCATCAGTAATAACCTGACGCACAAAATCTAAGCCAGCCTGTTGTTCTTGCTGCGCAGAATCGACAGATGCATGAGTATTCGATGTCGGAGAATTGGGCACAGTTGAAACAACATCATTTGGCTTCATATAAATATTTCACTTCTTTACAGTTAAAATTTGACTGAATGAAACGTAATCTTCGTTTTTTATCAAAGAAATTTACGTTTTTTACTTGCTATGTAGTTTACAGTTTGCTTATGCTTCTCTCAACCAAAAAACCCATGGCTTTCATGTCCATGATTAGGAGATTATGTAATGAGTTTTCCTCAAGTCGAATTAAACACCAACAAAGGTCGTATTGTTCTTGAGCTTAACACTGAAAAAGCGCCTAAAACAGTTGCTAACTTCTTGGAATATGTTCGTGATGGTTTCTATGATGGTGTCATTTTCCATCGTGTGATTGATGGTTTTATGATCCAGGGCGGTGGCATGGACGAAAACTTCAAAGAAAAAGCTACTCGTGATTCAATCGAAAATGAAGCAGACAATGGCTTAAGCAATGATGAAGGTACTATTGCTATGGCACGTACCCAAGCACCTCACTCTGCGTCTGCTCAGTTCTTCATTAATGTTAAAAACAACTCATTCCTTAACCATACTGGTAAAACAGCTCAGGGTTGGGGTTATGCTGTGTTTGGTAAAGTTGTTGAAGGTATGGATGTTGTAAGCGAAATTAAAAATGTTCGCACAGGTAACCGCGGTTATCACGCTGATGTTCCTTTAGAAAATGTTGTAATCGAATCTGCTAAAATTATTTCAGAATAATTTTTAACGGAATCTTTTGTGACTTATCTGTTTATTTCAGATTTACATTTGTCACCTGAACACCCTCGATTGATTCGGGGGTTTTTAGATTTACTTTGCCATTATAAAGAGAAACACACCCAACTTTATATTTTGGGTGATTGGTTTAATGCATGGATTGGTGATGACTATAGTGCCCCTTGGCTAGATGAAATTGTTACTGCCTTAAAGCAATTTGATGCTTCAGGTAATCAAATTTATTTTCAGGTGGGTAACCGAGATTTTGCTTTAGGTCAGGTTTTTTTAAAGCAATTTAACGGCGTTTTGCTTCCAGATACTTACACTATCAAAATTGCAGGCCATCAATATCGGCTCGAACATGGGGATGCTTTATGTACTGATGATCTCGCTTATCAACGATTTAAAAAGATTATTCGCAATCCTTATCTGATTGCATTTTTGAAAAAAACCCCGTTGAGTTTTCGGCAAAAGCTTGCCAATGGCTTTCGCAAAAAAAGTCGCGAAAATAAGCAACAAAAATCTTATGAAATCATGGATGTAAATAATCAGGCTGTTTTAAAAGCTTTATCTGATATTGATTATCTGATTCATGGACATACTCACCGTCCTGCAATCCATCCTTTAGAGCAAAAACTTAGAATCGTTTTAGGCGACTGGCGCGAAAAAACAGGTGAAGCCATGATTCTAGAAGTTGATGAAGAAGGCCAACAGCACTTCATAAAATGGCAGATTGATTAAAATATAAAGCATTTGTATTGTTCAGTTGATTTTTATTGAAAAACATTTCATCTCTTTAAATTTCGATTTATGATCATGAGCTATGTATATAACTTACAAATCAGGTTGATGATCATGAACTTATTAGATACTGCCAAAAGCCGCTATACCACTAAAGCTTATGATCCAACAAAAAAAATAAACGGCGAACAGCTTGAACGTTTATTAGAAGTACTGCGTTTAACTCCATCTTCAGTCAATATTCAACCGTGGCATTTTTTAATCGCTGAAAGTGATGAAGCTAAACAACGTATCGCTAAAGCCATGACAGGACGATATGCTTATAATGCCCCAAAAGTTTTAGACTCGTCACATACTATTGTATTTTGTACACGTATCGATGCAACTCCTGAGCATCTTGAACAATTACTTGAGCAAGATGATCTGAATGGTCGTTTTAAGGATGAAAAAGCCAAGCAAGGTCAACGCGAAACCCGTGCAGGTTATGTTGATTTTTATCGTAACGAACAAAAAAATCTATTTGGCTGGATGGAAAATCAAACCTTTATTGCGCTTGGTCAATTACTTCTTGCAGCAGGACTAGAAGGTATTGATGCCACGCCAATGGGTGGTTTTGATGAAGATATCTTAAATGAAGAATTCGGTTTAACTGAAAAAGGCTTTCGTGCCTCAGTAGTCGTTGCCTTGGGTTATCGAAGTGAAACAGACTTTAATGCCAAATTACCAAAATCACGTTTAAGTGATGATGTGATTTTTACTCAGCTTTAATTTTCATCTTTTCCTCATCGGGCTACCTAAAAGTCTGATGAGGTTTACCTACTATTTTTAAAGTCGAAATTCAAAAAATTTTCAATTCATTTGGTCATGTTAAGAAATTTTATCCGTTTAGCTACAGCAACCAAACCTTATTTCGGCTATAAATAAAGGATTCTATTATATCGCTTGAGCTAGGCAAATGACGCCTGCTAAACCTAATATTAAACCTAATACTGTCATCCAGTTTGTTTTTTCCCTAAATAAAATCAAACCACTCAAAATACCAAACACCACCACTAAAATATTCATACCTGCAAAAACAATAGCTGGAGAATCTTTAAGCAACATATGGGCTTTAACGTATAACGCGATATTGGTAAAGTTTAACATCCCCAAAATCAAACCAGCCAGCATGTTCTTGGTCAGCCATGCTTGTTTCAAGACAAAACCGACATAGATAAATGAAAATATAAATGATGCCATAAAAATCAGATTCAGCGTAACTGAAAACTGTAGACCTAAGCTACTCGTGTATTTAAGAAGAATATCGACGAATGCATAACCCACCCATACACCGATTAAGGCGATCATGGCTTTATGGTGATTGGAAGAATTTTGACTTTGCCCTTTTGCCAGAATAATACTTAAAACTGCGGCTAAACCTAAACCAATACCCACAATTTTTAAGGTATTAAAATTTTCATGAAAAATAAAATATGCAGCCAATAGAGACAATACAACTGATAAACGTTGCGCAAGCTCTGTTTTTATAATTCCTGCAAATTGTAATGATTTTGCCAAACACAAAAATATACTGGGTAAAATCAAGCCCAATACAATAATTAACCACCACGGTGTATGCTGTATAGAAAGATGACCAAGGTCAGGTTTGAACCAGATGAAACACATCAAACTGGCACTGACATAATTCCAGACGATCATCTGGATGGGTTCAAAACCTTTTTCTTTAAGCCATTTAAGTAAAATCGAAACAGATACACTACATAATGCTGAAAATATAATGAATTGCATTTTGTTCTCGCGGTTTTATCTTTTTTGTTGATAAAAGAAAAGCCCACTATATGGGCTTTTCCAGAATCTTATAAATAACAGATTAATTATTTATAACGATCAACCATTATTTCTAAAGAAATTGGACGAATTTTATCGGCATTTCCCGCAGTACCAAAAGCTTCATAACGGTCGATACAGATTTGTTTCATGGCATCAACAGTTTTGGCAAAGTATTTACGTGGATCAAATTCAGCTGGATTTTCCGCCATAAAGCGGCGAATCGCACCTGTCGAAGCTAAACGTAAATCGGTATCAATATTGATCTTACGCACACCATGTTTAATCGCTTCAACAAGCTGATCAACTGGTACACCATAAGTTTCACCAATATTACCGCCGTACTCGTTAATGATTTTTAACCATTCCTGAGGTACAGAGCTTGAACCATGCATAACCAAATGCGTATTAGGCAAAGCAGCATGAATTTCTTTAATACGATCAATCGCCAGAATATCGCCTGTAGGGGGACGAGTAAACTTATATGCACCGTGAGAAGTACCCACTGCAATCGCCAAAGCATCAACATTGGTATCTGCAACGAATTGTTGAGCTTCTTCAACTGAAGTTAAAAGCTGAGAATGATCAAGTACCCCTTCTGCACCCACACCATCTTCTTCACCCGCTAAACCCGTTTCAAGACTACCCAAACAGCCAATTTCGCCTTCGACGGATACGCCGCATGCATGCGCCATTTGTACTACACGGCGAGTGACATCAACGTTATAGTCATAATCTGTTGGTGTCTTGCCATCAGCAGCCAATGATCCATCCATCATTACTGAGCTAAAACCCAATTGGATTGAACGCTGACAGACATCAGGGCTTGTACCATGATCCTGATGCATTACCACTGGAATATGTGGCCATTCTTCAACCGCCGCTAAAATAAGATGGCGCAAGAATGGCGCACCCGCATATTTACGAGCGCCAGCCGAAGCCTGCACAATCACGGGTGAATTAGTAGCATCCGCGGCCAACATGATTGCGCGCATTTGTTCTAAGTTGTTTACGTTAAACGCTGGTACGCCATAGTTGTGTTCTGCGGCGTGATCCAAGAGCTGGCGCAATGAAATAAGTGCCATAATATCCTCCCAGGTAGTGCGACATATTCTACCTTGTCATTTGTTTCAAATCAGCAACAAATCACAGGATTTCAAAAAAAATCCCTGCTTTGGCAGGGACTTTTAACAAAAGCCTACATAACTTAGTGTACTTTGTCCTGTTTTGGCTCAACAGCGGCCGCTTCTGCTTCGGTTGCAGGCGTTGCTGGTTCAGCAGGTGCGTTTGCGACAGATTCAGAAATATCAGTATTTTTCTCATCCATTACAGGTTTATCTAATGCATCAATTGCTGCTTGTTGTTCTGGCGTGATTTTTTCCTGAGCTGGTGCAGCCTGACCTTCTTGAGAGGCAGGTGCATCATTTTTTTTAGCACAGGCAGTTAAAGTTAAAGGGACAATCACTAGAGCAGCCAAAGCAAGTTTCAATTTCATCATGTTTTCCTACAACTCTGATTACTGAATGCATTTTAGTTTATTGCAGCTTTGTGACAGTTATATGAATCTAAAATGAAAAACAGGCCAATATTAATTGGCCTGTTTTCAAATTTATGACAAAAATCTTTTAGTGATTATGCACGTTCTAACAATACAGCAACCGCAGGAAGCGTTTTACCTTCTACAAACTCAAGGAATGCACCGCCACCCGTCGAAATATAACCAATTTTATCAGCCACATTGTATTTATCAATTGCAGCCAAAGTATCTCCACCCCCGGCAATAGAGAATCCCTCTGATTCAGCAATCGCCAATGAAAGTGTTTTTGTACCCTCGCCAAATTGGTCAACTTCAAATACACCTACTGGACCGTTCCAAAGGATGGTCTTGGCAGTTTTTAATATTTCAGCAAACACTTTCGCCGTTTCAGGACCGACATCTAAAATCATGTCATTATCAGCAATGTCTTCAACTTTTTTTACGACTGCCTGAGTATTTGCCAATGAACCTAAAAAGTCATCAAAATTGATGTGTGAGGCATCTGCAACCACAACATCTGTTGGAAGTGGCACTGACACTTTAGCCGCGATTGCTTTTGCTGTATCAATTAAATCATTTTCACACAGTGATTTACCGACATTAAAACCAGCAGCTGCCAAGAAAGTATTTGCAATACCACCACCGACAATTAATTGCCCGCAAATATCAGAAAGTGAAGTTAAAACATCAAGTTTTGTTGAAACTTTAGAACCTGCAACAATCGCAACCATTGGCTTTTCAGGTGTTTGAAGTGCACGACCGAGTGCATCCAGCTCAGCCGCAAGTAATGGGCCTGCTGCCGCAACTTTGGCATAACGCGCAACGCCTTCAGTAGATGCTTCAGCACGATGTGCAGTACCAAATGCATCCATCACAAAAACATCGCAAAGCGCAGCATATTTTTGTGCCAGATCTGGACTGTTTTTCTTTTCACCGTGGTTAAAGCGTACATTTTCAAGCAAAACAACCTGACCAGCGTCTACTTCAACTCCATCCAAATAGTCTGTATAAAGTTTCACATCCTGATCCAATGCTTTACTTAAATACGTTGCGACAGGTGCAAGTGATTGTTCTAGTTTTGGTTCACCTTCAACTGGACGACCTAAATGAGAGAACACCATGACCGCCGCACCTTTTTCCAAAGCAGCTTGAATCGTTGGTAATGCAGCACGTAAACGTGCATCGCTGGTAATTTCTCCATTTTTTACCGGAACGTTTAAATCTTCACGAATAAGGACACGTTTGCCTGCTAAATCAAGGTCAGTCATGCGCTGAAAATTCATGTATTGCTCTCTTTATAGATTTAAAAACGCGCCAATTTTAAATGATTACACTAAAAAAAGTTAGTTTTTTTGCAGAAAAGCTGTAGAAAGATAAACTTTTGATTATGATAGTTTCAGCTGTTTTACGATTAAGGCCTATGTCTATTCATCCAGATCCAAAAATTAATCGCTTGAACGTATTGGGCGAACCCTTAGCAAGCTGTTGTTTTGATCCCATTACAGGTTATTTTCGTAATGGGTTTTGTCATACCGCGGTCAATGATCTTGGACAACACACTGTGTGTGCCGAAATGACCTCCGAGTTCCTGAGTTACTCACAAAAAGTCGGAAATGATCTGATTACACCGCTTCCAGAAGTTGGCTTTCCGGGCGTTAAACCTGGTGATTTCTGGTGTATTTGTGTCACTCGCTGGGTAGAAGCCTATCAGGCAGGTTTTGCGCCACCTATTAAACTACAGGCATGTCACCAGTCAGTTTTAAGCTATGTACCTTTAGATGTCCTGATGGAATATGCAGTTTAATGAATCATCCTGATATTATATTGGCATCTAGCAGCCAAACTCGTAAAGCCTTGATGGATCGGCTTGGTATTGCTTATCGCTGTATTTCTCCAGATATTGATGAATCTTTAAAAGGTGAAAGCAATGCCGATGATTTGGCACGGCGTTTGGCTTATGAAAAGTCGCACGTTATTTCAGAAAAGTATCCAGATGCTATTGTTATTGGTTCTGACCAAGTCGCTTGGAGAAGCAATACACCACAGGACTTCATTGGTAAACCCTTAACGACTGAAAATGCCATCGCACAACTGATGTCGAATTCAGATCAAACTGTATGTTTTAGTACGGGCCTTAGCATTCAACATTTACAAAGTGGCTTTGAACAAACCCTGGTTGAACATTATCAAGTTAAATTCCGTACGCTTGAATTTGACGAAATCCAACGCTATGTGTCTATCGAGCAACCTCTACAATGTGCAGGTAGTTTTCGCTGTGAAGGTTTAGGTATTAGTTTGTTTGAGTCCATGTCGGGTCCAGATCAAACTACATTGATGGGTTTACCCATGATTCAGCTCTGTTATGTTCTTCGCCAACTCGGTTTGGTTATTCCTTAATTTTTAATCGTTTTTTTGCATGGTCTTATTGCATCGTTTTTTTAAATAGGCGTTTTATGTCACAAGCTTTAGATGTATTGGGTGGAATCACCGCAGAGCAATTTCTTGCTGAATATTGGCAGAAAAAACCGTTATTGGTTCGTAATGCCATGCCAGAAATTATCAACCTTCTTGAACCTGATGATGTCAAGGAACTGGCTCTAGAAGAAACTATTTCTGCACGTTTGCTCAAGCAGAAGGATAAAGATCCAAATCAATGGAGCGTAAAATCATCTCCGCTCATCAAAGGTGATTTTCAGAAAATGCCAAAACTCTGGACTTTATTGGTTCAGGCGGTAGATCATTACTCTTTTGATCTGGCAGAACTCTGGAAAAAGTTTCCATTTATTCCACAGTGGAGACGCGATGACATTATGGTGTCCTATGCACCTAAAGGTGGATCTGTCGGCAAACATTTTGATTTTTACGATGTTTTCCTTGTTCAAGGCTATGGTCATCGTCGCTGGCATCTTGGACAAATGTGTGATGAATCAACCGAGTTTGTTCCAAATCAACCTTTAAAATTATTGCCCGACATGGATATTCATTTTGATGAAGTCTTGGCTCCAGGCGATTTACTTTATGTTCCCCCTGGTTTGTCACATTACGGTGTTGCTGAAGATGATTGCTTGACCTTTTCTTTTGGTTTTCGTATGCCAAATATTGCCACCATGATGGATCGAGTTAGTGATCATTTTGCAGACAATGCTGAATTGAAAAACCCATTGTTAGATATTGTTCGTGATCAAACTTCCGCGATTGGTGAAATTACAACCAATGAATTGGCTTACCTTAAAACCAAAGTGCTTGAGCAATTACAACATTCAAGTCACTTTGAACATGCATTAATGTCATTAATGTCTGAACCGAAATATCCTGATAATCTACCTGAACCGGATGAAATTGAAATAGAGGATTTACTGGAAATCCTTGATACAGGTTATGAGTTACGCCTAGAACCCGCTTCACGACTTTTATATACCACTGAAGATAAGCAACTCTTATTTTGGGCAAATGGGGAAGAATGCTGTATTTCTGAAGCATTTGAGAACGCATTAAAACAGCTTGCAGATGGTGAAAGTCTAAATTTCGATCAATCTTTTCATCAGCAAGATATTCTTGAGGATATTGCCCAATTACTCAACGAATCTGTTTTGATGTTACTTCCTCCTGAAGAAGAAGCAGAATAAGTTATTTTGGGGCTGCGAGTTTAGAATAATTCTCAGCTCTAACAATTCATTACTTGAGCTCAAGCAGCCTTGTTGGCTAATTTAGATAACAATAAAAAAGGAACATTGTTTTAATGGCCAATTTGACCCAAAGTATTAGACACAAATTTTTAAATACCTTTTTTTCACGTCATTCCATCTGGTTTCTGTGCATTATTATTGCAATCAGCATTAGCTGGTTTCGTATTTCTTACGCACCTTATTACATCTATTACTTTGTTTCAGATACGGTACTAAATGGACTCTGGCTCATTACAGCATTGCTAAGCCTCGTTGGTCTGTATGATATTTTGCAAAGCAAACATTCCATATTAAGAAATTATCCTATCATGGGACATTTTCGTTTTTTCTTTGAAGATTTTCGACCTGAAATTAGACAATACTTTATTGAAGCCGATCAGGATGCTTTACCATTTTCAAGAATGCAACGTAGTTTGGTTTACCAACGTGCAAAAAATGAAAATGCCGATAAACCCTTTGGCTCAATCATCAATGTCTATCAAGACGACTATCGCTTTATGGTGCATTCCATTACCCCATGCCCCCCCGCAGATCCCAAAACATTTCGTATCGAAATAGGTAATCATCAATGCACACAGCCTTATAGCGCATCGATTATGAATATTTCTGCCATGAGTTTTGGTAGTTTGAGTGCCAATGCTATTCGTGCGTTGAATAAAGGTGCCAAAATGGGCAACTTTTATCACGATACCGGTGAAGGAAGTTTAAGTCCTTACCATCTGGAAAATGGTGGCGATATTGTCTGGGAAATTGCCAGTGGTTATTTTGGGTGCCGGACTCTGGATGGAAAGTTTGATCCTGAGAAATTTAAGAAACAGGCTGCACTTCCCCAGATCAGAATGATTGAAATTAAACTTTCTCAAGGCGCAAAACCGGGACATGGTGGAATCTTACCCAAAAATAAAATTACTGAGGAAATTGCTGAAATCCGTGGTGTGCCACGTGACCGTGACTGTGTCTCACCCCCAAAACATTCTGCATTTAACACGCCAATTGAGATGATGCATTTTATTCAACAATTACGTGGACTATCAGGTGGAAAACCCGTGGGTTTTAAACTCTGTATCGGCCAACCATGGCAATTTATGGGGATTGTGAAAGCCATATTAGTCACTAAAATTATTCCTGATTTTATTGTAGTAGATGGTTCTGAAGG
The DNA here is from genome assembly GCF_016624705.1 of Acinetobacter sp. S40. Lineage (NCBI taxonomy): Bacteria > Pseudomonadati > Pseudomonadota > Gammaproteobacteria > Moraxellales > Moraxellaceae > Acinetobacter > Acinetobacter sp. S40. The sequence goes on along the minus strand of NZ_JACVTU010000003.1, from coordinate 372,951 downwards.
TGGTACAGGTGCTGCACCTGTGGAATTTAGTGATTTTATCGGAACGCCTCTACGTGAAGGCTTACAGTTTGTACATAACACATTGATTGGTGCTGGAATACGCGATCAGATTAAACTAGGTGCCAGTGGAAAGATTATTAGTGCTTTTGATATTGCCAGCACGTTTGCTCTTGGTGCAGACTGGGTCAATTCCGCACGTGGTTTTATGTTTGCGGTAGGCTGTATTCAGGCACAAAGTTGCCATACCAATCAGTGTCCAGTGGGAGTCGCCACACAGGATAAAGATCGCCAAAAAGCAATCGATGTGCCCACCAAAGCAGATCGTGTTTTTCATTTTCAGAAAAATACATTACATGCTCTGTCTGAAATGATCGCGGCAGCTGGCTTACAACATCCATCAGAAATTAAGGCACATCATCTGGCTCAACGAATTAATGATCGTGAAATCAAAAATTATGCACAACTACATTTTTTCTTTAAAGGTGGAGAACTTTTAGATTGCCATGAAAAAGATGATGAAAATTTTTATTATCGAATGTGGAATATGGCGATGGCAGAACGATTTTAATTTTAGCCCATTCAATATTTAAAAATCCCAGCTTAAAAACCCAAGCAGATCATTCGCTTGGGTTTTATTATTTAGGCCTGCACACGACTTAAATCATTCATCTCCTAAATCATCAAGAAAATCAACGGTAGGAACAAAAAATAAGGTTCCTGTCTGTGCTGTGCTAAAGTCCAATAAACGGTCTAAATGCCCTTCAGCATTACCCAAAAACATATGTTCTAACATTTGACGTGTTGTACTAAATTTATTGGCATAGCCGATAAAATAGGTTCCATATTCCCCTTTACTTGGATTAGCAAATGGCATATTGGCGCGCATGATTTTCAGTTCATTCCCTTCATCATCATAGGCTTTACTCACATTATTATGTGCTGTTCCCGGTTTTACCTCATCACCTAGCTCAACATCATTAAACTTTTTACGACCAATCACTTTTTCCTGTTCTTCATCGCTTAAGCCACGCCATTTATCCATATCATGAATGTACTTTTGTACAAAAGCATAGCTCCCACCAGTAAATAATGGATCTTCTGTACCAACTAGAGCATATTCTGCGGCAATTTCAGGTTCAGGATTTTCTGTACCATCTACAAAGCCAATAATGGCACGGCCATCAAAATAACGGAAACCATGCACTTCATCGACAGGATGAGTCAAATCTTTTAATTGTTCATGAATAATACTGGCCAATTCAAAACATAAAGCTTGACGGTCTGCGCGAATATGGAAAAATAAATCCCCAGCAGTCGAAACAGCAGTATATTTTGGCCCTTTAATTTCTTTAAAAGTGGTTAACTCGTGGGGTTTAGGCTGCCCTTCAAACAACATATCCCATGCATTTGAACTGAAGCCCAAAACAGCATTAAAATTATCATCTGGATAACGTGCTCTTAAGCTACGCGTCAATGCTGAAAAATTTGCTGAAAAATCGATAACTTTTTCTTTTACACCATCGGTTAAAGAGAGTCCCAATACAATAAATAAAGCGTTTTCACCTGGACGACTAGTAACAGGTTGAACTCGAGTTAATGTCATAAACCTCTGCCTTGTCTGAGCATTTTATTCTGTTACTAATTTAACATATTGTATATAAAAGCTTACTTTAGAATGATTGAAAACTTTATAGCCGTATAAAATACAAACAAAAAAACGGATAAGTCATAAACTTATCCGTATTCTTTTACCCATGAAACTTTAGGCTTGTCCGTATTGTTTCTTTAAATATTTCACAATTTCAGCAGACTCAAATAGCTTAACTCCAGTATTTGGATCCACTAAATAAGGAACTTGCATTTTCCCCTGCATTTCTGGCAGCATTTTTTCACGTTTGCCACCAACCAAAGGTACATATTTTCCTGGCTTTAATCGTAACACTGCTGGCCCCTGATCTTGCCAACGTTCCTTTGGTATATTATGTAAAATGTAAGGAATTTCTAATTCCGTCAACACTGCGCGAACAATACGTGAATAGGGACTAGCCTCAAAACTCCAAAGTTCAAGCAATTGCGCAGGCGCAGCACGATTTACGATCTTCTTATCGACCCAGACTCCACGTGCCATATTTAAAAGTGTTCCTGCGAACTCAGGCACCGGTATTTTAGGATAATGACTATATTTATTAGGCGTTTTTCCAGTTCTACCGTAATTTTTGAAAAGATGATGAATAATTTCCTGAGACTCAAAAAGCTGGTCACCTGTATTTTCATCGATCATAAATGGAAACCGTAATTTCCCACCTTTTTCTTTCACAATTTGACGATACTTTTGACCACCTTTAGGACATGGATAAATTTCAACATCCAGATTGAGCAAAGTCAAAGCCTCTCGTACACGACGACAAAATGGCGATCCTTCAAATTCATAAAGCTTAATTGGTTTTTCTGGTTGAATGGGAAACGGTGTACCAATGACTCCACGCCCCCCTCCGGCAAGACTTGATGTAAGCGATTGCAAGACCTTAATTTGATGAATCACCATAACGTTATCCTGTTATTATAGATTTGTGAGTTGTTCTTTAGCGACTACAATGCCATTGTTATCAGCATAGATAAAATCACCCGATTGAAATGTCACCCCACCAAAGTACAGATTCACATCCACCTCGCCTATGCCTTTACGGTTACTTTTTTGCGGAATTGCAGCCAATGCATGCACGCCCAAATCCAGTTCAGCAAGTGCATCCACATCACGAATACAGCCATAAATCACCACGCCATTCCAGTGATTTTGTACGGCTGACTCAGCAATCATATCGCCCATCAACGCACAGCGCATGGATGCGCCACCATCGACTACCAGAACTTTTCCTGTTCCATCTGTCGCTAATAATTCTTTAACGCGTGAATTATCTTCAAAACATTTTACAGTCACAATTTGTCCACCAAATGTTTTACGTGCACCGTAACTTTTAAAAAAACGTCCATCTAACGAGGGTGTTAGCACCTGAATATCATGTTCAGGATGGTCGTCGAGTAAATCACAGGTTACGAAAGGCACTGTTGTCATGTTGCTCTCCATTATGAGGTCATTTGTATGGCTAAATTATCATAAACTTTAAAAGCTTCCATTTGCGTATTTGCAGCTACGACCATGGTATGAGCCAATTGTTCTGCGGTAACAGGTTTATATAAAAATGGTTTCTTCCAAATATTCTGCAAACTTAAAAATAATTTTTGTGCGGCGCTTTCCAATAATCGCTGCTCTTCTCGCTCACCGATCAACAAAGAAGGATGAAAGATTGAAAGTCTGGTTAATGTCAATGTTTTTAAATAATCTTCGAGTTGCCCCTTGACCCTGTTATAAAACACAATTGAGGAGGAATTTGCGCCTAAAGCACTCACCACCAGTAAATGCGTTTCTTTATCCTGAAGTAAATCAGCAAAATGAGCATTGATTTCATAATCAATCGCGTAAAATTTCTGCTTAGAACCTGCTTTTTTAATGGTTGAACCCAGACAACTAAATGCATGTGTATAGCCACTGACGTCCTGATCATTCAGTAACAAAAAATCTTCAAGTAAAAATTGTTGAACTTTAGAGTAGTTTTTAAATTCATCTAGCTCCTTGCGTACAATAACGGTGATATCTTCAAATTCTGGTGCTGCTTGTAATTGGTTTACAAGCGCTTTTCCCACCAGTCCTGTCGCGCCAATAACGAGGGCTTTATTCTTGATATTTGTCATATTTTAAACAGCCTGAGTATTTTTGCCTTAATTTAGCCTGTTCTTGAGAATTTATCACCATCAAAAGCGTTGCAAAAACGTCTCAAGACTTGACTTAACCGCACCGATTCATCAAAATATGGCACTTGTTTACGGGCTGGTGATAGTTTTAACTATAACCGGTGAAACTTCAGCCCGCCCAGACCAATCAAATTTCAAGGAGTGCAAGAGTGGCAAACTCTGCTCAGGCAAAAAAACGTGCGCGTCAAAACGTTAAAGCGCGTAAACACAACGCAAGCTTGCGTTCTATGGTTCGTACTTACATCAAACGTACTGTAAGCGCAATCGCATCTGGTGATTATGCTGTTGCTACAGAAGCTTATAAAAAAGCTGTTCCTGTAATTGACCGTATGGCTGATAAAGGCATCATCCACAAAAATAAAGCTGCTCGTCACAAGAGCCGCTTAAACGCTCAAGTTAAAGCATTAGCTTCTAACTAAGCAGCAAATAAAGAAAGCCCTACTGGGCTTTTTTTATTGCTCTGGAAATAATAAAAATATTTAACGCTTCTTTTTATGATTGGCTGTGTTCGCTCATTTATAAACGCCGATCAACCTGTATAAAATCACTTACATTCAATTGATGAACTTCACCTCGCCAAATCCATTTAAGCTGGCTATTGATAAAGTCATCTCCTTCAAACCAGACGAATAGACCCTCCATCATGGCAGGCCAATCTTCTTTATCAATCTGACTTCGACCAGAAATAACCGCAACAATAGCAGCAATAATCGTGTCATGACTCACAGCTAGGCTTAACCCCTGCGAAGTATTGGGATGCGTGTTATAGATCAGCTCTAGAACATCAAATACACCAGTAATAGGATGTTTCATACCGGGTAAAGCATTATTGACAAAACTATTAATAAAGCCCAATGCACCCTGTTCACGAAAGTAAGGCGCGGCTTTTTTTATATCCAGAACAAAACTACCCGGCTCAACCAATAAACCCTGTTCAACGATTTCAATCGTATGGGTGTTACTGGTAGGTGTAACCTGATCAGCCCCTTCAATCATAAGCGCAGCGGTATCAATACAACGTTGAATAGGACTAGAAATACAGTGCTGAATGATTCGACCTGTATTTTGGATGAGACAAGCACCCCATTCCTGAGCCAAAACCCGACCAGGCTCAGTTAACTGTAAGTCGTATCCCGCCAAGCCCTGTCCATTCACAATTTCACGAATCGAATGTCGTGTAAAAAGTGTCACAGGAATAGTGCCATCAGGCAATAAATCAATTGCCTGTAACATACTAGGAGGTAATAGCTTAAGTGCCATAAATCATCTTATATTGTCATTTTCATTACCTGCCCACTATACCATGCAGGTAAAAACTCTCAATCTGTAATCTGCAATTGCTTTAGCGCATTTAATGCTAAATCTTTTATTTCTGGCGTGGTAAACGCTAAAAAACCTGCATTTAAAATAGTATCACGCTTATTATATTGAAATGGTTGCCCTTTTAGCGTAATCAGCCCACCACCTATACTTTCCAGTAAACCCTGACCCGCACTGGTGTCCCACTCTGAAGTAGGATGAAATCTAGGATAAAGATCAATCTCCCCTTCAAGCATCATACAAAACTTATAGGCACTTCCTGCTTCACGCCGAACCACGGGATAATCCTGCTCAATAAAGGTTGTCAGCTGCTGATATTTGGTATTTTTACTGCTGTGGCTCAAACCAACCTGTAATTGCGTTATCTCTTGTTTATCAGCAATTTGATAACGCCACCATTGCCCATGATTAAACTGATATTTATAAGGTCGTTCATTCACAAACCCTAGATACATCTGCTGTTCACAAGGTACGATAATGATCGAAAAAATAGTTTTCGTATTTTCAATTAAACTTAAATTAATCGTAAATTCATCTCGCTCATGAATAAATTCTTTGGTTCCATCCAGAGGATCAAGCATCCAGCAAATTGGCCATTCGTGTCGATCAGAATTATCATTTTCTTCGGATAATACTGGATATATAGGCTGAATCTTAGCTAACGCTTTCATTAAAAAACGATTTATCTTTAAATCAGCCTGAGTCACAGGTGAATTATCACTTTTCTGGTGAATATTAAACTCGCTTCCTGCGGTATAACTTTGGTATTCTTCAAAAAGAATTTGACTCGCTTCCTGTAACACAGGTAACAATTGCATGATTAATGCATTCTGTGGCGCATGAGTTTTAATAAACATAGATTATCCCGTTATGCCAAATTGTAATTCTTCGACTTTGCCTATTGTCCTATTTGATATGGACGGTACGCTACTTGACTTAAGTTTTGATGATTTTATCTGGAATCAGTGCCTGCCTATACGCCACGCACAGATAAATCAATGCTCACTGCAACAAAGTCGCGATACCTTATTTCAGTTCTATCAACAACACAATCATACATTATGCTGGTATTCTTCAGATTATTGGACAGCAAAAGTCGGTGTAGATGTTTTAAAATTACAACAAGAATTTCAACATAAAATCCAGCCAAGACCGGGATGTTTTGAGCTCTTAAAAAGCCTTAATAATGAGGGCTATCGTTGCTGGTTAGTCACCAATGCTGATCAGCCAAGCTTAAAACTTAAACTTGAAAATATTGCACTTCGCCCTTATTTTGAAGTCTTAGTCAGTAGTCAACAGTTAGGTTTTGCTAAAGAAGATATTGGTTTTTGGCAAACTCTACAAGACCTACATCCCTTTGACCCTACAAAAGTTATTTTAGTAGATGACACGGCTCAGGTTCTTGAAGGCGCCAAACAGTTTGGAATCGAGAAGCTCATTACTATTACTCAACCTTCAAGCTTAAAACCAGCCCGTGATCTGGCAACACTAAACTATCCAGCTATTCATAGTTTAGTTGAACTTTTTTCTTATTTACCGCAATCTCAAGTTAAGGATGTTGATGTCAAAACAGCTTGAACAAAATACAAATGACTCGATGCGAGTCGATAAATGGCTTTGGGCAGCACGTTTCTTTAAAACGCGCTCCATTGCCAAAGCAGCCATTGAAGGTGGTAAAGTTCACCATGACAACGAACGAGTCAAGGTATCGAAAGAAATTCGCGTTGGTATGGAACTTACTATTCAGCAAGGTTTTGAACGCAAAACTGTAGTGATTAAAGCGCTTTCTGCAACACGAGGCCCTGCTCCAGTAGCACAATTACTTTATGAAGAAACAGAAGTAAGTTTAGCGCGCCGGGAGTTGATTGCATCACAAAGAAAATTGCATAATCTAGCGCGACCTGATCATCGTCCATCTAAAAAAGATCGTCGACAAATCAGTAAGTTTAAACAAGAAAATGATCAACAATTTGACCAATCGTGGTCTTATCATGATGATTAATTGAATGGCTGCTTATACACGTCATATTATGTCGTACTGGCATAATCTTGACATGGAATATTAAAAATAAATCTGTCACTATACACAGGTGGAACGAGGTTAAAATTCGACACATCCACTTTGAATGATAGTGATATACACAGTTTTGAGGTTGTGAGATGGATGATAATAAAAGCAAGGCATTAAATGCAGCTTTGAGCCAGATTGAAAAACAGTTTGGTAAAAATACAGTAATGCGCCTAGGTGACAATACCGTACAGGCGGTTGAAGCAGTCTCTACAGGCTCTTTAACGCTCGATATCGCACTGGGTATTGGTGGTCTACCAAAAGGCCGTATTGTTGAGATTTATGGCCCTGAGTCATCTGGTAAAACAACCATGACTTTACAAGCCATTGCCCAATGCCAAAAAGCTGGCGGCACTTGCGCATTTATCGATGCTGAACACGCACTCGATCCACAATATGCTCGTAAGCTTGGCGTAGACATCGACAATTTATTGGTTTCACAGCCTGACAATGGCGAACAGGCACTTGAAATCGCAGATATGTTGGTTCGTTCAGGTGCAATTGACTTAATTGTAGTCGACTCTGTTGCTGCATTGACCCCTCGTGCTGAGATTGAAGGCGAAATGGGTGATTCACATATGGGCTTGCAAGCTCGTTTAATGAGTCAGGCATTACGTAAAATTACAGGTAATGCCAAACGCTCAAACTGCATGGTAATCTTCATCAACCAGATTCGTATGAAGATTGGTGTGATGTTTGGTAGCCCAGAAACAACCACAGGTGGTAATGCACTGAAGTTCTATGCGTCTGTACGTTTAGATATCCGTCGTGTTGGACAGGTCAAAGAAGGCGATGAAATTGTAGGTTCTGAAACAAAAGTCAAAGTCGTAAAAAACAAAATGGCGCCTCCATTTAAAGAAGCATTGTTCCAGATTATGTATGGTAAAGGCACCAACCAACTGGGTGAAGTAGTCGATTTAGCAGTACAACAGGAAATCGTACAAAAAGCAGGTGCTTGGTATTCTTATAAGGGCAATAAAATTGGTCAAGGTAAAAATAACGTAATTCGTTATTTTGAAGAAAATACTCAAATTGCTCAAGAAATTGAAAAACAAATTCGTGAGCAATTACTGACTAGCACCCCGGTGGCAAATAGCGCCGAACATGAGGATGAAGAACAACCAGACTTTTTAGAAAGCTAATTAAGTCGAGATTGAACGCCCTGCGGGGCGTTTTTCATTTGGGATGACCTATGTATTCAAATTCAAATGACCAACCACAAAAGCCCCTGCTCACAGGCAGTCGTTTACGCTCTTATGCTTTTGCCTTACTTACACGTAAAGAATATGCCAAAGCTGAACTGATCGAAAAACTCAGTCTTTATGCTCAGGATAAAAATGAGGTTCTTGCGCTAGTTGAAGAGTTATCAGAACGTCAGTATCAAAGTGATCAGCGTGTAGCTGAAATGGTAGTATCCAGCCAGATTCGTAAAGGGAAAGGTCCAAACCGAATTAAACAAACACTCAAGCACAAGCAAGTGGATAGCAATTTAGTTTTAGAAGATATTCAAAATATTGACTGGTTACAGCAGGCTTATTTGCTTAAAGTTAAAAAATTTGGAGTTCATGTGGAAAAAGATCCAAAACAAAAAGCCAAGCAAATTCGTTTTTTGCAATATCGAGGATATGATATGGATACAATTCTAAAAGCGATTAGTCGAACGACTGAAGAAGAATAGCTGGTGGTAACCCTACTAGCAAAACCTCGGCACATCATAGATCTGCTACCGTTGCTACCTTCCGGTCCTGGCGGGGTTCACAGAGTACAATTGCGAAGCCACCAGCAGGGCTACCATTGCAAGAACAGAGTATAGAGATTTTTAAATGCGTTGCAAGTGCTATCTCATTTTTTCATACAGTTTTCGTTTCAATTGACTAAATCATCAACAAATTTAAAGATTTGTTCATTTTCCAGCTCCTTATCTGGCCTCTCACACTTAAGCCACAAGAAATTTAATGACTTAATCTCGTTATGAGAATTGATTTATTTGCCCCCCTTTACTTGTCGATAAGTCCGTATCAAAAATGAAAATGCTAAAATATTGTAATTACTTATTGCAATTCTACGGCAGGGTGTTTTTAATGGCATTTGCTTTCAATGTGTTTTTATAGCTGAATGACTCACAAACACATGGCTTGACGTTATATTTAAAATTATGGATTGTGGCTTATGCTAAAAAAGCATTCTTTATTCGCGATTACCCTACTCTGTGGCTCTTCTATTTATGCCAATGTTCCGATTGAATCTCGGGGCTTAAGCCAATCCAACTCTGGATCAATATCAGCGACAAATGATCAACCTGTAGCGACAAATCTGAACTGGCAATTGATGCAAAAGAATCAGCAGTTAGAAAATGATATACGTGTATTGCGTGGCCAGCTTGAAGAACAAGCACATGCAATCGATCAACTCAAAAAAGACTTAGCAAATCGTTATACCGATCTAGATCAACGCTTGGAACTATTAAACCAAAAAGTAGATCCTGATAGTGCTGCAACAGATGAAAATGCGGCAACAGATGCCAATGGTGCGACACCTGCTATTAGCAATAATGCACAAGCACCAGTAAATGCTGATCCCCAACCAACTCCCGCCGAACCAGCAATTCAAAACGATCAACAACCCGCATCAAATTCTCCAAATACTGCACAGACAGCAACAGAGAATAAAGATTCAAATGAACTTGATAAAGCGGCTTATACTGTTGCTTTGGACGCATACAAACAAGGTGGTGCAAAAAAAGCCATTGCACCAATGGAAAATTTTATTAAAAATCATCCAGACAGTATTTACACACCCAATGCTTATTTCTGGCTTGCTGAATTTCATTTGGCAACTGATCCTGTCAATTATGCTCAAGCCAAGAAAAACTATCAAATTGTGGCAGATAAATATCCCACCTCCAGTAAAGCGCCGCGCTCTTTATACCAGCTCTATAGCATCGCAAAAGATGTAGATCGCAAACCTGCTATAGCTACCCAATATAAGAACAAACTTCTTAGTCGCTATCCGCAATCTGAAGAAGCTGGTTTTATCAAAAAATAAATCCCTTTAAAAACAAAAAAGACACATTTGAAATGTGTCTTTTTTATTTGTCAAAGATTAGCAGAATTAACGAATAATACCGCGCTTTGACGACTCAACTGAATCAACCAATAACTGAACTTCTGAAATTTCGGGTAAAATTTCAGTGCGAATTTTTTCAAGTGCCTGTTCAGTCGTAAGACCTGATTTATAGATAACTTTAAAAGATTCACGTAAGCCATTGATCACATTTTTTGACCAACCCTTACGACGCATCCCTTCAACATTCATCCCATATGCGTGTGCAGGATTACCAGAAACCATTACATAAGCCGGTACATCTTTTAAAATTAAAGATGCCCCACCCACCATACTGTAGGAGTCAATTTTACAAAATTGATGAATTCCTGAATTTCCCCCAATAACGACATAATCACCAATATGGACATGTCCTGCCACACCGACATTATTGGCAAAAATATTGTTATCGCCTACCACACAATCATGAGCAATATGAGTATTGACCATTAACAAGTTGTTATGACCAATCTTAGTTAAACTATTATCCTGAATGGTTCCACGATGCAGACTACAGTGTTCACGAATGCGGTTATTATTACCAATTTCCAGCCATGTTTCTTCACCATTATATTTTAAATCTTGGCAAATCTCGCCGACACTGGCGAACTGAAAAATTTCATTATGCTCGCCAATACGTGTAAATCCCCCAATCACAACATGTGAATGAAGTTTTGTACCTGTACCAATGCTTACATTAGGCCCAATTACACAAAAAGGGCCAATCTCGACATCTGGAGCAATTACTGCAGATGAGTCAATAATAGCGGTAGAATGAATTGGATCGTTATTACTCATGCCTGCTCTGTTATCTGGTGCGAAATCATAATTTCAGCGGTTGTTGCTACGATGCCATCAACAGTCGCCGTACAATTATATTTATAAATACCGCGTTTCTGCATGACTAATTCAGATTTTAAAACGAGTTGGTCACCTGCAACAACTTGTTTCTTAAAACGCACTCTCTCTGCACCTGCAAAAAGGAACAAGGAACCTGCTTTGGGCTTCTCATTATTCATGATAAAGCCAAGAACACCTGAAACTTGAGCTAATGCTTCTACAATTAATACACCTGGCATAATTGGATATTCAGGAAAATGTCCTTGCAAAAACTCTTCGTTGATTGAAACATTTTTGTAACCAACGATGGAATTTTCAGTTACTTCAACCACACGGTCAACCAGTAAAAATGGATAACGATGTGGCAGATATTCACGAATGGTTTGAACGTGCATTGGCAATTCAGGGATCGTAAACGCGGGAGTTTTTGACTCAGTCATCATATTTCTATTTACGCAATTTAAAGGTTGATTCAAGAGACTCTATTTGAGCCTGCATATGATCGAGTCGTTTGAGTATTTGGGTCAATGGCACATCTGCTAATTGTCTAAGGCGAACAATTGTTCGTTTCCAATGACTATTTTCAAAAAGTCCTGTTCCTGAAGAATATATACCAGATTCAAAAATACTTTTTGTGACCATTGACATTCCTGTTAATGTCACATTATCAGCGATACTAATGTGTCCTACAAGACCACACGCTCCACCAATGATACAGTTTTTGCCAATCGTAGTACTTCCAGCAATCCCTGTTTTTGCTGCAATAGCAGTATTAGCACCGATGTGTACGTTATGGGCGATTTGCACAAGGTTATCAATAATAACCCCATCTTCTAAAATAGTGTCATCTAAAGCGCCACGATCAATACTGCAATTTGAACCAATCCGAACATCATTTCCAATCTGAACTGAACCTAATTGTACGATTCGATGCCATTTTCCCTGATAAGGGGCAAAGCCAAAACCTTCACCACCGATCACTGTATTAGCATGAATACGAACGCGATCTTTGAGTTTGGTTTCACCTGTTAAAGTCACATGCGAGTCGATAAAACAACCCTTACCAATTTCAACATAATCATCAAGTGTAGAATGGGCAAGAATAGCAGTATTATCACCCACCACACAATTTTTACCAATCACCACATAATGTCCAATATAGGCACTCTCTGAGATTAGAGCCGATGGATGAATTTGTGCTGTGCTTTCAATACCAGTCTGCTCAATTTTTTTCTCAAATACATGAGTGAGTTGAGCAAAAGCCAGATAAGGGTTATTGACGATGATAAAGTTTTTTTGCTGAGCCAATTGATCTTTTAATTCAACAGGAATAATTAAAGCGCCTGCTTGAGAATTTTGTGCGGCTTCTAAATATTTGTCGCCATTCACAAATGAAATCTGACTAGAATTGGCATGTTCAAGACTTGCCAATCCAGTAAAAGTGAGGTCTTTGTTGCCCAAAGGCTCACCTTGAACAAGATGAGCCAAATCTTCCAAACGATAACTGCGTGCTTTCATTGATTATTTAATTGCATTAACCTTTTGAATCATTTTATCAGTTAAATCGTTCTTAGCGTCATAGGCAACTGCAGCATTTTTATTCAAAATAAAGTCTAAATTGTTTTCTTGACGTAATTGTTCAGCAGCTTGTTTGACACGTGTCTCAAAAGTGTTATTCATGGTCTGCAAAGTCCCTTGAACACGGGACTGTAAACCCTGCTGTGTTGAATTAAACTCGCTTAATTTGGTCTGATATTGCTGATTGAGCTTTTGCACATCAGCCTCTTTCATATTACGACCTTCAGTTTCAGCTTTTTGGCGTAAGCCATCCAGTTCTTTACCTAACTGTTCAAGTTTTGTCGTGGTCGGTTTCACCGATTGATTCAAGCTGGCATTTTGTTGCTTAAGATAAGTACTACTATCTACAACTTTTGCCAAATCTACAAAGCCCACGCCCGCAGCCTGCGTTAAGCCAGATATAGCTAAACCGAGACCCAATACAACTGTTGCTAATTTATTCATTTTCACTTCCCTATACAGGAGTATTTTAACAATTAATCACCCGAACAGAGACCGTACTAGAAAGTACGGCCAATTTCAAACTGAATTTCCTTGGTTTCATCACCATCTTTATCATTTAATGGGAATGCGTAACTTAATGATAGAGGACCAATCATGGTAATCCACGTAAAGCCGACACCCACACTATAACGAAGATTGCTTAAATCCAAATTATAATTATCTTTACAATATTTTTCGGCATCAACAGGAGTTGTAGAGCCATTTAAATAAAGATTACCAGTGGCTGTTTTACATTGAGTATCAAAAACTTGACCGCCTTCAGCAAACAGTACAGGACGAACTTGACGTGTCCAATCACCTTTAAATGGTAGTGGTAAGGCAAGTTCAGCACCAAATTGTACTAAGGCATTACCCCCAACTTCCTCTGGATCCCAGTCACGTGTTTTACTTTCATTATAAGTCACACCTGGATATTTAGGACCCAAGGTATTGACATCATAACCTCGCACCGAACCATAACCACCGGCAAAGAAGTTCTTATAGAATGGCAAATCATTACCATAACCCAACTTACCATAACCACGTAATACAAAATCGTGACCTAATGGGAAATAAGCCTGAGTATCATAAGTGACTTTTTGATAATCTACATCACCACCAGGTAAACCAACTTCGAGATTTAAACGATGATACATCCCGGATGTCGGGAAAATTGGACGGTTTAAAGTATTGTACGACCAACCCAGATTTAAGTTATAAGTAAAGAACTCACCTTCAAACTCATTATCGTAAGGGAGCATCTGGCCAGTACATTCGTATTCATTTGTCTCTGAATTCAGCTCATAATCACCATCACAATATGAACCTTGACCTGTCGCTTTACCGCCATTTTTAAGCAAGTAATCACGTACATACGTCGAAACATATGGACCTGTAGTGACTTTGGTATTATCAACACCAATAGATGCACTTAAGTTCTGGTTTTCATCAATTGGATAACCAAAGCTTAAACTACCACCAATACTGTCAGTTACATAGTTACTAACGTTATAGTCATCATTTAGCTTGGTTTTGCGATAGTACACGTTATAACCACGACTTACTCCATCAATCGTAAAGTAAGGATCGGTTACACTCAGGTTATAGTAATCCTGTGTTTCTGAACGAGATAAATCAATTGCAACACGATTACCTGTGCCTAAGAAATTGGTCTGACTCAAACCTGCCTGAAACGTCACACCGCCACTTTGAGAGTACCCCACTGCCAAAGTAGTGGTTCCAGAATGCTGTTCCTCAACATTGACATTCAAATCCACCTGATCGGGCGAATTAGGCACACGAACTGGCTTAACATCAACGGTTTTAAAGAAGCCTGTACGCTCAAGTCTTACCTTGGACAGGTCAATTTTTTCATTACTGGCGAGTGCACCTTCCATTTGACGCATTTCACGACGTAAAACTTCGTCAGAGGTTTTACTATTTCCAGCGAAGTTAATGCGGCGCACAGTAACTTGTTGACCCGGGTTAATATAATAATTCATATCAACCGTACGAGTTTCATTATTAATTTGCGGAACCATGTTCACATCCGCAAAGTAATAACCTGCATTTCCATATTTACGCAATAATAATTGCTTCACCGCATTCACTTTTTCTTGCGAATAAGTGTCACCATCTTTATAAATTTTTAATGCCTGCAATTCTTCAGGCTTATACAGCGCATCACCTAGAAACTTGGTTTCACCAAATTTGAATTGCTGGCCTTCATCCACAGAAACCTCAATAAAGATGTGTTTTTTATCTTCACTGATATTTAATTGTGAGTTATTGATATTGAAGTTGATATAACCTTTATTCAAATATAATGCGCGCAATGCTTCAAGGCTTGCAGCCATTTTTTCACGTGCATAACGGTCATTACGAGTGACGACAGAAGCCCAGCCCGATTCTTTAACTGCAAAAACCTGCTTAATATCATCATCATTAAATACAGTGTTACCAATGATATTAATATCAAAAACCTTTGCAGGCTTACCTTCATAAAACTCGATTGTTAAATCTACACGGTTATTCGGGCGAGCTGTCGTCGTGACCTTAATATCCGCATCATAACGGCCTTGCTGCGTGTATTGTTGCTCAAGTTCTGTTTCAAGAGTTTGTAAAGAAGATTTTTTAAGAACTTCCCCTTCAGCAACACCCATTTTCTTTAAGCCATCCTGTAAGGCTTCTTTAGGGATTAGCTTATTACCTTTAAATTCAATTTTTGAAATAACAGGACGTTCTACAACCTTGAAAACCAAAACATCATTTTGCTTATAAGTTTGAATATCATCAAATAAGCCCGTCGCATAAAGCGTACGAATGGCATCAGCAATGGTTGGATCGTCAACACGATCGCCACTGTTTATCGGCAACATGGTATAAACATTTGCAGGAGTTAAGCGAACTAAACCTTCGACTTTAATATCTCGTGCAATGAAGTCATTCGCTGCATATGCTTGTTGTACTGCCGCCATAGCACTAACAAGTGCCAAAGGCATTAATAAATGTGTGTGCCGCATGCCAGATTTTTCCAGTAAGTTAATTTTTCCATCTAAACGTTATAAACGCATAAAATCATTGAAGAGAGCCAAGAGCATCATACTGCCGAGCAGTACCATACCAATTTTTAAGCCCATCATTTGTATTTGTTCGGAAACAGGTTTACCGCGAATTGCTTCGATAAAATAATAAACCAAATGTCCGCCATCCAACATAGGAATAGGTAATAAATTTAAAATTCCAAGACTTACACTCATAAGTGCCATAAATGAGATAAAAGTTTGCCATCCCATTTCAGCACTTTGTCCTGCAACTTTAGCAATAGTAATAGGACCAGATAAGTTTTCGAGTCCAATTAACCCGCGAAACATTTTCACAATCGAATTTAAAATCATGCCAGAAATTTGCGTGGTTTTATCCACTGCCATAACTAAAGCTTGCGCAGGATTATACTGGATGGTTTGCTTGTATTCGGCGGGGATAGTGACTTTACCCGGATTGCTTTGGACGCCAAGCATTCCCGTCGTATTTCCCATATTGTCACGTTTACCTTGTGGCATGACGTGCAAGTGCACCACTTGCCCACCACGAAGTACATCCATAGTGAGCAATTTTTCAGGAGATTTCTGTACTATATCAACAACATCAAACCAATCATTCATCTTGATACCATCAATTGAAAGGATTTGATCTCCTACCTTCATACCTTGACGAATTGCGGCGCCATCCTCACTTAACTGGTGAATCACAGCAGGCATCGCAGGGCGATAAGGCAAAAATCCAAGTACATCCAGAGCAGATTGGGACTGATCTTTTAGAAAGTCACGAATAGGCAGAGCAACACTTTTTTGAGCACCCTCACGATCCACTGTCATTTGAATCTGGCCAGTTTCACCCGCTCGATCAACCAGTGCAAAGTTTAACTTTTCCCATGTCGGTGTTTGTTTTCCATCGATCGATAGCACTTTATCGCCAGCATGCAAATCCACTTGAGCCGCTGGTGTATTCGGCAGGATTTTGCCAATACGCGTATTTAGCTGTTCTTGAGATGGGATAAATAAAATCCAGAATAATACAATCGCGAATAACAAATTAATGACGGGACCTGCTGCCACAATCGCAATTCTTTTCCAAGGCGGTTGACGGTTAAATGCATAAGGCAAATCAGCTTCTGCTACATTTCCCTCACGCTCATCCAACATTTTGACATAACCACCCAGTGGCAATGCTGAAAGTTGGTATTGAATACCTGATTTTTTAGAGATCCATTTGAATAAAGTCGGACCAAAACCAATCGAATAAACCAAGACCTTGACACCAAGCTTACGCGCAACCCAGTAATGTCCAAATTCATGAATGGCAATAAGTGGTCCAAGCAACAGAATTGCTGCAACGATGATAAAAAGAATATTCATGTTCAGCCTCCTGCGTTAGCCACAAATTGATGCGCAACATCACGGGCTAATCGGTCTGTATCCAAAATGATTTCAATACTCTGTGCCGAACCATTTTGCACGTGATTGAGCGTATGCTCAACCACTTCTGGGATCATGGTAAATTTTATTTTCAAATTCAAAAATGCCTCAACAGCAATTTCATTTGCAGCATTCAAAATGGTAGGAGCTAAACCTCCATCACGCATAGCTTGACGTGCGAGATTTAAAGCTGGAAACTTTTCAACATCCGGCTGCTGAAAGTTAAGATGTGAATGCGTAAATAAATCAAGTGCAGCAACATGTGTATCTAATCGCTCTGGCCATGCTAATGCATGAGCGATTGGCGTACACATATCAGGATTTCCCATTTGTGCCAAAGTTGAACCATCAATATATTGAACCATTGAATGAATAATACTTTGTGGATGAATTACAACTGTAACAAAATGTTCAGATATTGAAAACAAATGACACGCTTCAATAAGTTCCAAACCTTTATTCATTAAAGTGGCAGAATCAACTGAAATTTTTTGACCCATTGACCAATTTGGGTGCTTACAAGCCTGCTGTGGTGTAACCTGATGCAGTTGCTCAAGTGAATGATTTAAGAATGGGCCACCAGAAGCGGTAAGTAAAATTTGCGACACACCCAACTGAGGTTGCCCATTGCGCTGTATATTTAAGTAATTATGTGGCAATGACTGAAAAATCGCATTATGTTCAGAATCAACAGGTAGTAATAATGCTTTGTGATCACGTGCTGCCTGCATCATGATTTCACCAGACATCACTAATGCTTCTTTGTTAGCAAGCAACACCCTTTTACCTGCCTTGATAGCAGCAAGTGTAGGCAAAAGTCCCGCTGCACCAACGATGGCAGCCATTACTATATCAACTTCAGGACTTTCAGCAATCGCTATTAAGCCTTGCTCTCCAGCCAATATTTCAATATCAGAAACGTCTAAAGCAACCAACTCTGCACGAAGTTCATCCACTTTTGATGCAGGCACAACAGCAATTTTAGGCTGATATTGTTTGCATATCTGAGCCAACTCCTTAATGCGACTATAAGCCGTTGCTGCAAAAAGCGTATACTTATCGGGATGACGATCCAATATTTTTAATGTACTTTGACCAATTGAACCCGTCACACCAAATATACAAACAGATTGAGTCATTTATAGATCTACACCAATGAGCTTTAATAAATACATGCCTGCTGCAAAAATTGGAGCTGCTGCCAGTAAAGAGTCAATACGATCCAGCACTCCGCCATGACCCGGTAAAATACGCCCAGAATCTTTTATGCCTGCACGGCGTTTCACCATAGATTCAAATAAATCACCTAAAACTGAGGCAAAAACTGTAACCACAGACAGAATCAGAAATAGCAGATGTTGAGCAAAAGTCAAACTTAGATAATTAACCTGCACCACTACAATAATAATGATGGCTAACCCTACGCCACCAATTAATCCTTCAACAGATTTATTTGGGCTTACTGTAGGGGCAAGTTTATTTTGACCAAATTTGCGTCCAACAAAATAAGCACCAGAATCCGCCCCCCAAACAAGCAGAAACAAATACATCAACCACCATGGAGAACTTTGCCAAACTTCAAAGATCGCTGTAACTGCCGCACTTACGAGTATCACGCCAATAACATAAAGCGTACTGTTATACCAACCATCATATTCAGGATAAGATTTAACCCAAAAGCTACTCACCAGCCATGTCAGAATAGATGCACACCATAACAGAATTGCAATTTCATTATAATAAAGTGCTAATGCAGATAGCAGTGAAACAACAAGCCCATACGCCCATGCATTCGGTTTAAATAACGCCACATCTCTTGGCATTAATTTAAACCATTCGTAGCCAGCCACCCCAGCCGCTACAATCATTAACCCAAACATTGGATAGTGTGAACTGGTAGCAAACATACAAGTGAGTACCACGGCTACCAATACCAATGCGGTAATTATCCGCTCTAACATTTATTAATTCTCAATTTTCTCTTGGTGGATTTGTTCAGAAGTCTTACCAAAACGTCGTTCGCGTCCTGCAAACACATCCAAAGCACGATCAAATTCTTTTACAGAAAACTCCGGCCATAGCGTTTCAGTAAAATAAAATTCGGCATAAGCAGCCTGCCAAAGCAGGAAATTAGACAAGCGATAATCACCACCTGTACGAATAAGCAAATCAACAGCAGGTAAATTGTTTAGACTAATTCGCCGATTAAAAAGCTGAGTATCTATTTGCTCAACATCCAATACCCCTGCTTTTACATCCAGCGCAATTTGTTTTGCAGTTTGCGCAATATCCCACATACCCCCATAACTAATGGCGATAGTTAAAGTCATGCTGTCAAAACTAGCAGTCTGCTGTTCAGCATGCAACATCAATTCTTTTAAATGTGGAGATAAGCGAGATCTGTCACCAATGAATTGCAGGGCAATATTGAATTTTTCCATTCGTGGTAACTGTTCATGAATTGTCTCTTCGAGCAATTTCATCAATAAATCGACTTCAAATTGCGGACGATTCCAGTTTTCACTAGAAAAGGCAAATACGGTTAATGCCTGAATACCTTTACTTCGACAGTGCTCAACAATTGGATCTAGACTGTTCTTTCCTTCACGATGCCCATCTCCTTTTTGCATTTGATTTTTTTTAGCAAAACGGTTGTTGCCATCCATAATGATGGCAACATGTTTTGGAAGATGAAGCTCTTCTGAAGCGGTCATAAAATCAGACCTTCATCAATTCAGCTTCTTTTGCTGCCAAGCGTTTATCAACTTCAGCAACATATTTATCGGTAATTTTCTGAATATCATCACCTGCACGGCGTTCATCATCTTCAGAAATTTCTTTATCTTTTAAAAGTGATTTGATATCGCCCAATACATCACGACGAATATTACGAATTGCAACTTTGGCATTTTCAGCTTCTGAACGTGCAACTTTTTGCATATCACGACGAGTTTCTTCAGTAAGTGCTGGTAAAGGCACACGGATTGCATCTGCTGTGATTGGGTTTAAACCTAAATCACTTTCGCGAATTGCTTTATCGATCGCTGAAACCATCGTACGTTCAAATGGTTGCACAACCAATGTCCGTGAGTCTTCAATACCTACGTTAGCTACCTGATTTAATGGCACATCAGATCCATAGTAAGAAACCATTACACCGTTTAGAATGGATGGATGAGCACGTCCGGTACGAACTTTTGCAAAACCCTGCTCAAGTGACTCAAGGGTTTTTTGCATGCGTTGTTCGCTGTCTTGTTTGAGATCGTTAATCATATGATCTTCCTTACTTATTCATTCAAGGTGTAATTGCTAAATTAGTCGAGTAGTATAAAGAGCTTTCTACGTCACGTACATTATTTCGTAACGTGAGTCCCTTCTTTTTCACCCATCACGACAGATAATAGTGCGCCAGCTTTATTCATATCAAAGACTTGAAGCGGTACGTTATGATCACGGCATAAACAGATTGCGGTTAAATCCATCACACCCAACTTTTCATCCAATACCTGATCGAATGTTAAATGATCATACTTAACCGCATCGTCGTATTTACTTGGATCTTTATTATATACGCCATCAACTTTAGTCGCTTTTAAAATTAGGTTGGCTTCAATTTCGATACCACGCAAACACGCCGCTGTATCTGTAGTAAAAAATGGATTACCCGTACCAGCAACAAATACGCAAACCTCACCCTGACTCAAGTGACGAATGGCATCACGGCTTGAGTAAGATTCAACCACCGTACCAATTGGAAGCGCAGACATAAGACGAGTTTTGATGTTACGACGCACTAGAGCATCACGCAGTGCAAGACCATTCATAACAGTTGCCAACATACCCATTTGGTCACCAGTTACGCGCCCAACCAACCCATCTTTTTGCAGTTGACTACCACGATACAGGTTTCCACCACCAACAACGATACCCACCTGAACGCCCAATCCAACCAGATGAGCAATGGACAATGACATTTGATCAAGCACTTGTGCATCGATCCCCATGTCTTTATTGCCCGACAATGCCTCACCAGAAAGTTTGAGTAGAATACGTGAGTAACGGGGGCTGTTAGAATCCGCCATGGTAAGCTCCAAAAAACAATGTGTAAAAAATAAATTTTGTTCGTTGCAACATAAAAGCATCAAGCTGATTTAATTGTAATCAACTTGGCAAATAAATCGTATTCATCTGCATCGGTAATTTCGACTTCAAGTAAATCACCTGCCTGAATTTTTGATTTATCAATATCTTCGACAAAGACATTACCATCAATTTCAGGCGCATCAGCATAAGAACGCGCTACTGCAACTGGATACTCATCTTCGAGACTATCCACTAAAACAGTCATGGTTTGACCAATGCGCTTTTGCAGTTTAGCCGCAGAAATTGCCTGCTGAACCTGCATAAATCTTTCATAACGCTCCTGCTTGATCTCTTCAGGCACATGATCCGGCAAGTCATTGGCTGTTGCACCCTCAACTGGCGAATAAGTAAAACAACCCACTCGATCAAGCTGCGCTTCTTGCAACCAGTCTAGAAGAATCTGAAAGTCTTCTTCTGTTTCACCAGGAAAGCCAACAACAAATGTAGAACGAATAACCAAATCTGGACATTTTTCACGCCATGTTTTTAGGCGATCAAGCGTATTTTCACTATGGGCTGGTCGCTTCATCAATTTTAAGACGCGCGGACTGGCATGCTGAAAAGGGATATCAAGATAAGGAAGAATTTTGCCTTGTGCCATCAAATCGATTACGGCATCGACATGAGGATAAGGGTAAACATAATGCAAACGCACCCAGATACCAAGTTGACCAAGGGCTTCACACATATCATAAAATTTGGTTTTTACAGGCTGACCATTCCAGAAGTCCAACTTGTATTTGGTATCAACGCCATAAGCTGAGGTATCCTGAGAAATGACCAACACTTCTTTTACACCAGCACGTTTAAGCGCAGCCGCTTCTTCAAGCACTGAACCGACTGGACGGGAAACGAGATCACCACGCATGCTTGGAATGATGCAGAATGTACAGCGATGGTTACAACCTTCAGAAATTTTTAGGTAAGCATAATGCTTAGGTGTCAAACGAATACCTTGTTCAGGCACTAGATCAACAAAAGGATTATGTTGAGGTGGCGCAGGGACATATTCATGTACAGCTTCCATCACATCTTGATAGGCCGCTGCACCCGTGACCTTTAAAACATTAGGATGCATTTGACGAATTTTGTCTTCATCTTTTCCTAAACATCCAGTCACAATGACACGACCATTTTCACTCATGGCTTCGCCAATCGCGTCTAATGATTCTTGTACCGCAGATTCAATAAAACCGCAGGTATTTACTACAACCAAATCAGCACCATCATAATCTGATGCGACCTGATAACCTTCAGTACGTAACTGAGTTAAAATTCGTTCAGAATCTACCAATGCCTTAGGACAACCTAAAGATACAAAACCGACTTTGGGGGACTTCATGAATCTGCACTCCACTAGAATCCGCGTATTGTATGACGTTTCTAGCAATAAAAACAGGTGGAATATGAACAGTTCGTTTAATGCACCAAAATACAACCAATATTTTTATTAAAAACAACTATTGCACCATTATGATTCAATTTAAGATGTTATCTCATAAAGCTTGTTTTTAAATCGATCACAATTCATCTATTTTGCTCATTTTTAATACAGACTTAGAACCAAGGTGTTTTCTACCCAAAGTTGGCGTGTATTTTGCTTAACTTATGTCCCATTACAGGGAAAAACTGGATTAAATGAAAATGTCATTGCGCTATTTTAAGACAGGAAACATTTTCTAATGGATCAAAGAGAGACCATTGACTATCGACTTTTAGTCGATAACTTAACCACTGCGATATTATTGGTCGATAGTGACCTGAATATTTTTTATCTCAATTCTTCATGCGAAGCGTTGTTTGATATTAGTTTACTTCGTGCCTCAGGTTTACCTGTGCTCAATCTTTTGCACTCACCCGATGACACCTTCAACACCCATGAAGCACTTTTAAATACACTTCACTCAGGTCAACACTATACGCGCCGTGAGGCCACCATTAATGTTAATTTTAAAGATATACACGTTGATTATTCTGTTTCAGCCTTAAATACAGGCAAAAATTATCATCCTTTATTATTGATAGAGCTTAATCCAATTGATCGGATGCTCAAAATCTCTAAAGAAGAAAATTTGATTCAACAACATCAAGTGGCACGTCAGTTGATTCGTGGAGTTGCCCATGAAGTTAAAAATCCGTTAGGGGGTATCCGCGGTGCAACTCAATTACTGGCACGTAGTTTAAAAGACCCTAAATATACAGAATTTACCGATGTCATTATTAATGAAGTTGATCGTTTAAGAAATCTTGCAGATACCATGCTTGGTTCGCGTCAGTTGCCAAGTTATGAAGATGTCAATGTGCATGAGCCACTAGAACGAGTACGCTCTCTTATTGTGAATCAAACCAAGAAGAAAATTAAAATTACTCGTGACTATGATTTGTCATTGCCTGATGTCAAAGCAGATCGTGATCAACTCATTCAAGTTATGCTGAATATTAGCGTCAATGCCATTCAGGCAATGACAGAGAATAAAGAGTTTTTTGTTGATCATGAGCCTGAGCTAATCTTAAGAACCCGTATTCAACGCCTTGTAACAATTAATGGTTTATTAAATCGATCTGCTGTACGCATTGATATTGAAGATAATGGTCCAGGCGTACCACAAGAGATTTTAGAGTCCGTTTTTTATCCTTTAGTTACAGGACGAGCCAAAGGAACAGGACTTGGTTTAAGTATTGCACAAAATATTATGCATCAACATAACGGAATGATCGAATGTCAGTCCGTCGCTGGAAAAACAACATTTAGCTTATATTTACCTTGGGAGTCAGACCGTGTCGCGAAATAAAATATGGGTAATTGATGATGACCGCGCCATGCGCTGGGTATTAGAAAAAACATTCAAAGAAGAAGGCTTTGATGTAACTAGTTTTGAAGAAGCTCAAACCGCTTTGGATCAACTTTCCAGCGATGCGCCAGAAGTGATTCTGACCGACATCCGTATGCCAGGTATCGATGGTCTCACCTTTTTAGGTAAAGTAAAAAATAATTATCCTGATTTACCCGTCATTATTATGACAGCACATTCAGATCTGGAATCAGCAGTATCAAGCTATCAGACTGGTGCTTTTGAATATTTACCTAAACCTTTTGATATTGATGAAGCCTTAGCACTGGTTCATCGGGCAATTTTGCATGTCAATAAATTACAGCAACAAGAAGCTGCAAAAACAACGGCTCCAGTTCAATCAACTGAAATTATTGGTGAATCCCCTGCCATGCAGGAAGTTTTCCGTGCCATTGGACGATTATCACAATCACACATTACGGTATTAATTAACGGTGAATCTGGTACAGGTAAAGAGCTGGTCGCTCATGCGCTACACAAACATTCACCACGTAGCAGTAAACCTTTTATTGCACTAAATATGGCTGCGATTCCGAAAGACTTGATTGAAACAGAGCTTTTTGGCCATGAAAAAGGGGCTTTTACAGGAGCCAATACTCAACGTCAGGGCCGTTTTGAACAAGCCAATGGTGGCACACTATTTTTAGATGAAATTGGTGATATGCCTTTTGAAACCCAAACCCGATTGCTACGTGTGTTAGCCGATGGTGAGTTTTATCGTGTAGGCGGACATATTCCTGTACGAGTTGATGTGCGTATTGTCGCAGCGACCCATCAATATCTAGAAAAATTGGTGAATGAAGGGCGCTTCCGGGAAGACTTATATCATCGTTTAAATGTTATTCGCATTCACATTCCAAAACTTGCACACCGTAGCGAAGACATTCCGATGCTGGCACAACACTTTTTAGCCCGTGCAGGCAAAGAATTAGGAGTTAGCCCCAAAATTCTACGTCCAGAAACCACAGATTATATGCAGCAATTACCGTGGCCTGGGAATGTTCGTCAACTTGAAAATACCTGCCGCTGGTTAACTGTCATGATCACGGGTCGCGATGTTTATCCAGAAGATCTACCTTCCGAGCTGAAACAAATTCCTATTCAAAAATCGGGGGAACAAACATCAACACCAACGGGCGTTGATCGCATTTCATTACATCATTGGGATGAATTACTAGGCCAATGGGCAATTCAAAAATTAAAAAATGGTGAAATGAAAATTCTGGATATGGCCACCCCCATGTTTGAGCGAACCTTAATTAATGCAGCCCTACAACAAACCCGTGGCCGTAAACGCCATGCAGCCGAACTATTGGGTTGGGGACGTAACACGCTTACACGTAAGCTCAAAGAGCTAGGTATTGCCGCTGAAGATGATACCGAAGAAGAAGCAGAAATATAAACCGCTTTATTAAAATACAATCAAGGGCAGCTAAATAGCTGCCCTTGATTGTGCGAGAAAATATTTCATCAAGCAACTTTAGGATACTGAATCGATTTACCCGCAACTAATTCTGTAACTGCATTACCATTGAAATCAAGTTCAAGAATATGATTTTCAGCAGAAATACGGTATTTTGAGATAAGGGGCTGTGATCCATATGCTGTTTCAATCACATATTCATCCACAATATTCATAATACCTTCTAGGTTGGTACTGGTTGAGGCAAAATCATGCTCGAATAAATCATAAATTTCATTTAAGTTGAATGTATCACGTAAAAGAGCAGGATGTTTTTTTACCTCATTCTCCAAAAAAGATACAAGTCTATGCGCAAAAAAATAATAATTTGGTTTATGAGTATATTCTAAATTCATCTTCTTCCACTCCTGAGAACATCATTCATTTTTATGTCACCATTTAGTTTTAAGAATTTAAGCTTAATTTTTTCTTAACAAAAATGATTTAAAATACAAATTCTCACAATGCGAAAAACCAATACATTTAAACCAACTATTTTAGTTGGATTAAAATCATTAGAAAACAGCAAGATAATTTTTCTCTTACACATTTGTAATGTAAGGAATAAATTAGGCTCGTTACAATTAAGCAATAAATCTCAAAAGCGATTGTCCAAAATGAAAAATAGTTTTTTTGATATGGTGATTTTAGGCAGCGCAAATGTTGATTATATTTTAAACGTTAAGGATTTTCCCACCTCTGGACAGACGATTACAGGAACAAATTATAAAATTGCTTTTGGTGGAAAAGGCGCTAATCAGGCAGTGGCTGCTGGACGCAGTGGAGCTAATGTTGCTTTTATTGCCCGTGTCGGGGATGACGAGGCAGGCAACCATATTAAAACTCAACTAGAAAAAGATCATGTCAATACACAGGCAGTTCAAAGCACAACCAACCAAAATACTGGAGTCGCATTAATCTTTGTAGATCAGCATGCAGATAATTTCATTGGTATTCATGCTGGAGCCAACGCCGCCTTAAATGTTGAATATGTTAAACAATTTTCAAACCTAATTCAAAATGCCAAGTTATTATTATTGCAGCTTGAAACACCTTTGGACAGCATCATGACTGCTGCAAATATTGCCCATGACGCTGGAGTAAAAATTATTTTAAACCCTGCGCCAGCGCAGCCATTATCCCCAGACCTTTTAAAAATTATCGATTTCATCACTCCGAATGAAACTGAAGCAGAAATTTTAACAGGCATTAAAATTCAGAATCTGAGTGATGTGCAAAAGGCAGCGCAAATTCTTCATGGGTATGGCATAAAAACAGTGGTGATCACGCTAGGAGCTCAAGGAGTTTGGTTAAGTGAAATTGATCAAGGACAACTCATCCCTGCTTTTGCAGTGGATGCAATAGATTCAATTGCAGCTGGAGATACTTTTAATGGAGCTTTTGCGACCGCTTTGCTTGAAGGCAAATCAAACAAGGACGCAGCCCAATTTGCCAATGCAGCAGCAGCGATTACTGTAACGCGATATGGTGCACAATCCTCTATTCCATCTCGCACTGAAATTGAAACCTTATTAAACGAAAAACTAAAAATATAGAAATAGCACAGTTTGGTTTTAATACTAGTTGGACAGAAATTAAGCTGCTTGGTATATTTAGCAGCCTTGATGTCTAGTTCATTGTTAAAGTCATTTTCAATACAATCAATCTTGTTCTTTTACTTCAATGTTCTTGGGTTTAATTTATACATATGGCCAATGCTTGGCCATCAGCAATGACTACACTCCGATAACCATCAAGATAATTAATTGGCTTAAATTTGGCAGGATCGGAATTAATTTAAAATATAGCTTCACATTTATGCATATTTACCTCAAAATATTGCTTAAGAATTACTAAACACATTTAAGAATACTTAACGTAGAAGCGTAAAAAACGGGAATCGTTCAGTGCCAAGTGATATTACTTTTGTATTAGCGGCAATCTTAATTCTTCTTTTAATTTTGTATTACATACAAAAAAGCAAATAAAACCAATAATGTAGTGTTTATTTCACAAAATAATAGACAGAACTTTCTAGATATTTGTTTACCAATCATTCAAAAACCTATTTAATATAAGTGAATTAGAAAAATTATTTCATTTTCATCATTGGATTCCCTCATGACTATATCTGTCAATATTCTGTTAGTGCTCATATTTATAGTTGTCTTTCTATATATTATTAAGAATCATTAATTGATATTCTTTACAGCATCAAATATATCATTTGCTTCTAGCATCTGGTATCTAAATCCGACCTCCTCTCTATCCAAATGTTTCCACCACTGAAAAACAATCAATGACAAGCCATAAAATGGTGAAACAAAAACGCAGATTATACTGCGTTTTAAGTATATCAATTTAGTCATTTACAGCATTTGAAACCTCTTTAACCATTGCTTTCATGCCGCCCAAACCATTATTCATCAGATACCAGTTACTAGAATCCAAATACACAATATGACCATTTTGAGCAGCTTTGGTCCTATTAACAATAGCATTACTTAAGACCTGCTTGGCACCATCTTTTTTCTCGCTAATAGCAGCACCACGATCAATCACAAAAATATAATCGGGATTTTTTTGGGCGATAAATTCATGTGAAATCGCCATACCATGTAAACCCACTTTTATAGAGGGATCGACTGGCGTGAAACCATAGAGATCATGAATATTACCAAAGCGAGAACCCGCACCATAAGCAGCAATTTTGCTATTATTGACCATAATGATCAATGCTGTCTTTCCTTGGGTTCTTTCTTTTAAAGTAGCAATATCAGACTCAAGCGTTTGTAATTGTTGTTCAGCTTCAGCTTTCTTGCCCACCATTTCAGCGATATTTAAAGTTTGCTGCTTAAATGAGTTAAATTGATCATTATAATCAACATCTACAAAGTACGTTGGAGCAATAGTTTTAATTTCGTTGATCACATTTTCCATACGACCGCTCATCAAAACCAATTGAGGCTGACTAGCGGCCACACGTTCTAAATTTGGATCCTTCACGGTGCCAACATCTATATATTTTGAATCATTAAAATTTCTTAAAACGTGAGGTAAAGGCGTTCCTTTAGGCAAAGCGACTACTTTATCATCCGCCCCAAGTTCATGAATGGTATTTAAAGCATTCGTATCCAATACCGCAATTCGGGAAACATTTGCAGGAATTGTAATATCTCCCGCTTTACTACTAAATGTTAAAATATCATTGGTTGCATTCTTTGCAGTATTGCCCTGCTCCAATTGTGTAGGTGTGTTTGAATTACTGCAACCCACAAATATTAATGTGAATAGTGTTGCAATGAACGTTTTCTTAAGCAACATAGCCCTCTCCTAACTAATAAAATAAAGTCCTAATTTATGGCGATCCACTTCCTGAATCGGAATATGGAAATCAAAAATTTTCTCTAAAATCGCTTCATTCATAATTTGCTGTGGTGAACCCACATAGGCGAGCCGTCCATGTTTCATCGCAATAATCTGATCTGCATACACAGACGCAAAGTTGATATCATGGATCACTACGATAATAGATTTATCATGATTGACTGCCAGATCTTTCAAAACACGCATAATTTGTGCTGAATGCTTCATATCTAAATTATTTAGAGGCTCATCAAGCAAGATATAATCGGTGTCTTGAGCCAAAACCATTGCAATATAAGCACGCTGACGTTGTCCACCCGATAACTCACTTAACTGTCCATGACGTAAATCTTCCAGATCCATATAATTGATAGAACGATCAATAATGCGATGATCCTCAGAAGTTAAACGTCCTTGTGAATATGGAAATCGACCAAAAGCTACCAAATCTTCAATCGTTAAACGCAATTCGGTATGATTGGATTGTTTTAAAATTGCCATTTTTTTAGCAATTTCAGCACTTTTCATGGCATACATATCCAGACCATCAAGAAAAACCTGCCCTGAATCGGGTTGAGCTAAACGACTTATCATGCTAAGGATCGTACTTTTGCCCGCACCATTAGGACCAATAAATGCAGTAAATTGACCTTTGGCAATGCTTAAAGAAACGTCATCTACCACTTTCTGACTGTGATAACTTTTACTTAAATGTTTTAACTCAATTGCCACTTTTTATTTTCCTTTAATAAAATCCAGAAGAAATACACTCCCCCAACAAAGTTGATAATCACACTCAGCGTTGTTTTATTATTCAAAATATGTAGCACCACAAATTGCCCAACAATAAGAGACAAAATACTGACTAAAATAATGCCTACCAATAAAATGTGGTGGCGATGAGTTTTAAACAATTCCAACGTGATATTAAGAACCAATAGTCCCAAAAACATCATTGGACCAGCCAATGCGGTAGCCGATGCCAGTGCCAATACCACTAAAATTAAAAGCGTTCGACTGGTCTTGTCATAGTCCAGCCCAAGATTAAGAGCATGTTCACGACCTAAAGCCATCACATCAAGTTGGTTATGATTTTTAAGTGCATAAATAAGAATAGGTACAACTGTTATTAAAGCCAGAATAACAATTTCGATTTTTACAATATTAAAGCTTGCAAAACCTGCATAGGCTGCAATCTGAAATTCATCAGGATCTAGCAAAACCTGCAGAAAAGTCGTCATGCTGTCAAATAAAGTGGCACAAATTAGCCCGACCAATAACAGAAAATAAATATTCTGCTCTGCCACTTTTTTAAAAATAAAACTATATAAAAGCAGTGCAAAGCCCAACATCAATCCCAAACTAATCACATAATCCATGACAAAATTCATGGAAAGTAAGGTACTAGCGCCAAAGAAATAAATAATCAGTGTTTTAGAAAGCTCATATAACTTATCTAAACCCAATGCCTGTGGAGTGACCACACGATTATTAACAATACAATGAAAAACTAAAGTTGAGATTCCGACAGCAACACCCGCAACAAGAATAGCTGCTACCGTTTTTAAACGCAGGTTGACTGCAAATTGCCAGCCTACACCCAGCCCCCAACCCAAATAAAAAATAATAGAGACAAGCGTAATGACAGAAAGAATTAATAACTTGGTTCGATTATGCATAGAGATATCTCCTGAGCAAAAGCCACAAGAAAATTACACTACCCAAGACTCCCATAATGAGACTGACCGAGACCTCATAAGGAAAAATAACCACTCGACCAAATACATCACACAGCAACACCAGAATTGCCCCTAACAATGCAGTATGTGACAAGGTTTTACGAATATTGTCCCCCAAATACAGGCTCACCAGATTAGGGACAATCAAGCCTAAAAAAGGGATCGCACCTACGGTTACAATCACCACTCCTGTAATTACAGACACCAAAATCAAACCAACAAACATGGTATGCTTGTAATTTAGTCCTAAATTAGTCGCAAAATCTTCACCCAGACCTGCCAACACAAACCGATTCGCAAATACATAGATAAGTAGTAAAACAGGTAAACTGAGATAAATGAGTTCGTATTGACCATTTAAAATGGTGGAAAAATCTCCCTGCAACCACCCAGCCAAACTTTGCAACAAATCCATTTGCAATGCGATAAAAGTGGTAAATGCAGAAATAATGCTACCAAAAATCATACCAACCAAAGGCACAAATACCGTATCACGATGTTTTAAGGTCGCCAGAATGCTCATAAATGCCATTGCACCGATCAAGGTCACAACAATGGCAAAACCCGTTCTCATAAAAATAGAAGCACTGGGCAATAGAATAATTGAAACAAGCACCCCCAATCTTGCACAATCATAAAGACCTGCTGTGGTCGGTGAAACAAAGCGATTACGGCTTAAAGACTGCATAATCAGGCCACAAACACTCAGACCTGCACCCGCAACAACAATGGCCATCAAACGCGGCAAACGGCTGGTCCAAAATAATTGCCAATCCTGCGAATTGCCAGCCATTAGACCAGAGAAACTCACATCACCCACTCCAACAAATAATGAAGTGAATGCAAGCAAAATTAGGAGGAGAAAAAGATAGCGCCGCTTAATCATAGCGAATAAAAATAAAATTCATATAAAACTTAAAAAAAGCTTAAAACATTAAAATAAATTATCATAAATGAGAAGATTTATCATTCCGCATTTATTTAAAAAGTTAGCTAATTTTAAAATAATTTATTTATTTCATATGCTTACAACAATTTCAACAAAAATTTGTTTTGTTTAGCTTTGTAAATAAAAATGCCGCAAGCATATTTAAAGGCACCCTTCCTTCATATATGCTCCCGGCATCATCAAAGCCACCACCCTAATGTCTTTGATTTATAAAATTATTTTATCTTGAATAAATAAGAATTTTTTACTTAATTTTTTTAAATTACCCATGCTTTTGGTATAATATTCCGATATATTCATTATTTACAGAATATTTTCCTTTGGTTTAAGTTTTGAACAGTACAGAATACATACTAGATCGTATTGATCGGAAAATTTTATCTGCCTTACGTCAAAATGGTAGATTGACCATTGCTCAACTCTCAGAACAAGTCGGCTTATCTTCATCGCCTTGTTGGACGCGTTTGAAGCGTCTAGAAACCTTAAAAATTATTGATGGATATACCGCCAACATCAATCCCAAAGCAATTGGGATTAAGGATTTATTTTTTATTGAAATTACACTTGAACGTCATGACGACGAAATGCTAGAAAATTTTAGTCAGGCGCTTGCGGATATTCCCGAAGTCATTGAAGCGCATTTGGTGACAGGTGAATATGATTATCTGGTCAAAGTTGCCGTAAAAGATGCTGAACATTACGAGCGTTTTTTAAGAAAAAAACTTTACTCAATCAAAGGAATCCGTCATACACGCTCTACGTTTGCTTTGCGTCCTCTGAAATCAGCAAATTCGGCTGATTTGATGTTGATTGAATAAGTTTAAGATATTTACTGCAACTCAACCCAAGTTATGGTTTAATACGCTCAGTTTGAGATGAGCCTCATACAGTATATGGCTTGATTCATATACGACTAGCCCCGCAATGCGGGGCTTTTTAATATCTATGTTAAAAAATAATAAATACTTTTAAAATCAAATATTTCTATTCATTCTACAGCACTTAACACTTGGATTGAATCAAAGTATAGATTAATTGTTTTAGTTGATTTTGCAAATCAGGAGAAAGCTGAATAAATAATGCATCTATAGGCATATGCTGCCAATCTTGGGTTAATTCCTCATTCTCATCTAAGTATTCCGCTAATAAAAAAATTTGAGCAACGGAACAACCAAAAGCTTCTGCTAAATATTGAAGTATTGCAGGACTGTATCCTTGATTTCCATTTTCAAGATTTGAAATATTACTTTTTGAAGTATGTGAAAAGTCTGCAAGCTGTTGTTGAGTCCAACCCTGCTTTTTTCTTAAATACCGTATTGCATGACCTATATCCATTAATTGATACTATCGGGATATAAGCAAATGCGTGTATTTTCGTACAATACTAAAAACAAAAAAAATATTGTTTAGCAAAACAATAGTTTTGTATTACAATACTTAAATGATAAATAATAGAATTGAAATGAGTAATTTAAGTGTGTATACCACCCGACTAAATAGCAGAATACGGAATGAACTTGCAAAAATGCTAAACACTTTAGGCATCTCGGTTGTGAATGTTAAGGAATTAGAGATTTTCGTTGCTTCGCTCTTGTATCTTAAACAAGGTGAAATAGAACAAAAGGTAGAATTGTTATGTTTAAACTCCGAGTATGAAAAAAAGAAACTAAAGTATTACATTGGCTATATTTCTCTTTATCTAAAAACTAATCGTATAGATGAACGTGAGAGGATTATTTTTATAATAGCGACGACATTTGTAGATTCGATCCATCCTGATTTAAGTTTTGAAGCTCTAAATTATTATGTTCTATTATTTTCTTTTAAAACTTTCATAGAGCTTATTTTCATTCAATCATAATCATAAGGGCTGATTACTCAGCCCCTATAATTCACTTACTTAAGACATAATTTTCAAGTAATGCATAATTTTACTTTCAAACTCGAAGGAAGCAGTGCTTCCTTCTTTGCTCGATTATTAAGTTAATTGAGCCGCAGCAATTTTCTTAGTATCTACAGTGTTTGCAGCATCTGTATATTCGCCCATCTTATCGAAGTTCAAATATTTGTAGATGTCAGCAGACATGCTGTCGATTTGAGCAGCATATTGTTGATACTCTTCTGGACTTGGAAGCTTACCCAGAACCGCTGCAACAGAAGCAAGTTCAGCAGAAGCAAGGTAAACATTTGCACCTTGACCTAAACGGTTCGGGAAGTTACGGGTAGAAGTCGATACGCAAGTGGTATTTGGTGCTACACGTGCTTGGTTACCCATGCAAAGTGAACAACCCGGCATTTCTGTACGTGCGCCAGCTTTACCATAGATATTATATAGACCTTCTTCCATCAATTGATGTTCGTCCATACGCGTTGGAGGAGCCAACCATAGACGAGTTGAAAGCGAACCACTCGGTACTTTATCGAGAAGCTGTCCCGCTGCACGGAAGTGTCCGATGTTGGTCATACAAGAACCGATAAATACCTCATCAATCTTGTCACCTTGAACTTCAGAAAGAAGTTTTGCATCGTCTGGATCGTTCGGGCAGCAAAGAACTGGTTCTTTAATATCAGCAAGATCGATTTCATAGATTTTGGTATATTCAGCATCAGCATCAGCTTTAAGAAGCGATGGATTTTCTAACCATTTTTCCATGTTCTCGATACGACGAGCCATAGTACGTGCATCGCCATAACCTTGTGAAATCATCCATTTCAACATGGTAATATTAGAACGCAAGTATTCTGCAACTTTCTCTTCTGAAAGTGTAATTGCACAACCCGCAGCTGAACGTTCAGCAGAAGCATCAGATAATTCAAATGCTTGTTCAACAGTTAGGTCAGTTTCCATTTCAGTCAAGTCGATTTCTAAGATACGACCAGAGAAAATGTTTTTCTTACCTTTTTTCTCAACAGTAAGATCACCTTCCTTGATTGCGTAGTAAGGAATCGCATGTACAAGGTCACGTAAAGTGATACCAGGCTGCATTTTGCCTTTGAACTTCACAAGGACTGATTCAGGCATATCGAGTGGCATTACACCAGTAGCAGCAGCAAACGCAACAAGACCTGAACCCGCTGGGAATGAAATACCAATTGGGAAACGAGTATGTGAGTCACCACCAGTACCAACAGTATCTGGCAATAACATACGGTTTAACCAAGAGTGAATAATACCATCACCCGGACGTAACGATACACCACCACGGTTCATAATGAAGTCTGGAAGTGAATGTTGCATTTGCACGTCTACTGGTTTTGGATATGCAGCAGTGTGACAGAAAGACTGCATTACAAGATCAGCCGAGAAGCCTAAACAAGCCAAATCTTTCAACTCATCACGTGTCATAGGACCAGTGGTATCTTGAGAACCAACAGTCGTCATTTTCGGTTCACAGTAAGTTCCTGGAATTACACCTTGACCTTCTGGAAGACCACATGCACGACCTACCATTTTCTGAGCTAAAGTAAAGCCTTTGCCAGTTGCAGCAGGTTGTACTGGAGTACGGAACAAAGTAGAAGGCTCAAGACCTAGAGCTTCACGTGCTTTAGTCGTCAAACCACGACCAACGATCAAGTTGATACGACCACCTGCACGTACTTCATCTAGAAGAACAGGCGTTTTAAGTTCAGATTCAGCGATTTGTTCACCGTTTTTGAACGCTGTTACTTTAGCAGCAGCATGGTCAATTTTCAGTGTGATTTCGTCGCCCATGTTCATGTTAGCAACATCAATCTCAACCGGTAATGCACCCGCATCTTCCATTGTATTGAAGAAAATTGGCGCAATTTTTGTACCTAAGCAGTAACCACCGTCTTTTTTGTTCGGAATGTGAGCAATTTCATCACCGAAGAACCAAAGAACAGAGTTAGTTGCAGACTTACGAGAAGAACCCGTACCAACAACATCACCCACATAAGCAACTTGGTTGCCTTTTGCGATGAGGTCTTTAATTTGATTAAGCGGACCCACTTCACCTGGTTTTTCAGGGTTAATACCATCACGCTCGTTTTTCAACATTGCATTGGCGTGTAATGGGATATCTGGACGGCTCCATGCGTCTTGTGCTGGAGACAAGTCATCTGTGTTAGTTTCACCTGTAACTTTGAAAACAGTCAGCTTAATTTCTTCAGGAACATCTTTACGGCTAGTGAACCATTCAGCATCTGCCCAAGATTGTAAAACAGCTTTTGCATTGGCATTGCCTGCTTTTGCTTTATCAGCAACGTCATGGAATGCATCAAACACTAGAAGCGTTTTTTTCAATGCTTCAGCAGCCAAACCACTGAGTTCAGCGCTATCGAGCAAATCAACTAAAGGAGCGACGTTATAACCACCAAGCATTGTGCCAAGTAAGTAAACTGCACGTTCTTTAGAAACTAATGGAGATGTCGCTTCACCTTTTGCAACTGCTGACAAAAAAGCTGCTTTTACATAAGCCGCTTGGTCAACACCCGCTGGAACGCGGTTTTCGAGCAAGTCCACAAGAAACGCTTCTTCGCCTGCTGGTGGATTTTTTAGCAATTCAACCAGATCAGCCGTTTGCGCATCATCAAGTGGCTTCGGTGGGACTCCGAGTGCGGCACGTTCTGCAACGTGTTGGCGGTAAGCTTCTAGCACAGTGTTATTCCTCTTTTTTAAAAAATTATTTGCAAATTCCTGCCAAGCAAAGCTTTGCAAATAATATGGACAGCAAAATTTTACTAAAAATCAAGTCAAAAGTTAATGCAAGCGCCGTGTTTCTTCGTGATTCTCATTATTTTATAGCGAAATAGTACTTGACAGTTTGCTATGCAAAAATCATAAAAAACAGGCTCTAACTGCTTTACTTGGCTTTGCCATGGTTTAAATCAATAAAAAAGGCAACCTATGTTGCCTGATTTTGTTAATAAAAACTATAAAACCTTAGTGGACTGTGGTGGTTTGTAAATATTGATTTAATGCGTCCCGATTCCCCTCAAACTTAATCTGGACTTCATCTTCATGTAACATCGCATGATCGGCACTGGCAAATGAGATGGTCACCTCATAGAGTTTGGCCTTTTCATCAATCACTTCCCTGATATAAACCTTGTCACCCACACTCAATACGTAACGACTACCACCGATGATTGCCACACCTTGAGTGTCTTCAAGCAACAAATCAGCATTATGCAGATAAGCAATAACTTCCATCTTTGCTCTCCTATCGTATAATTATTAGTCAATTTATTATTCTTTATTTTTATCAAATTATCTATATCAAGTATTCAAAATACTCAATAAGTTTGTAACTGCTCGCCTTTTGTTTCAACCTAAAAAAACCGTTCTTAGAACGGTTTGTAGTTAGGCATTTTATCATGGGGTGTTGCAATACACTGATCTGTGGTTTGCTTGCGAATATTTTCTCGAGCAGCGTCAGGATTATTTTGAAGCTGATCAATAGGCATTGAGTAAACTTCATCAATAATTTTTAAAATAAATGAACGGGTTATCTCATCTTCAATTTTTTTTGCATGTTCAACAGCTTGTGCTTTCTCAATCGCATTCTGGCGATCAAGCATAATTGAACGAGCCGCATTACCCATACTGGTACAGTAACCATGCCATTGCTCTTCAGCCGTTAATGGTTTTTTTTCACTACATCCCACCAACGCTAAACCTAAAACAAGAAACAGAACTTTTTTCATCATTACACTGAACTTAATCTGGTGGCATCATCATACTGAATCTTGTCATATTTTCCAAAAGCTATTACGTTAAAATCTTTTCATATTTTAGATTTTCATTTATTGCATTCCATTCGGCTTCCTGTCATTTGACACACTCCACCACGTGATGACAAATAGGTATTGCCTGTAACTTTATTATAATTATTGCCTTTATGGTCACTACAACGTACGCCATTACAGTCTTTGATCATATAGGTTAGTTTTTTGAGTGAACTCGTGGTCTGAACTGTTTGAGTAGTTTCAGTTTTATTGAGTTTTGGTGGGTTTTCTTTTTCAGTACTCACGGGTGTTGCAGGCGGCTTAATGCTCTGTTTGTAAGGATTGTAGTATTCATCTGCAATTGATGCGTTTGATTTAAAATTAGTCGTCGGCTTATTTTGATTCATTGGAGCCGTTTTCTGAGATGACAGTTGTGGTTCATTTGAACGCTGCGTCGGCGGTGGTGTTGCTGAATAGGTCGTCACACCATTTGCATCCACCCATTTGTAATATTGCTTGGCGTTGCTTTGAGATAAGCAACCTAAAAGCATCAAACCTGCTACTGCCCAAATGCGTCCATAAATGACAGAATTCATCTTTACCTTCCCTAAATCGTCACAATTTTATTTAAAATAATCATTTAAATTCAATAGTTTATATTAATATTTTTATTAAAATTGTGCAATCAATCTAAATAAGTAAATTAAAGATGTATCCCTAAATTTACTTTTTATTCAAGATCATCAGATCTGAGGTTCGGGCAGCATCATCATAATGGAGTTCATCAGAGATCCGTTGAGATCCGTATCAAAACTATAAATATAAAAATCCTGACGGTTACCCATCAATTTTTGGATATCCTCCATAGACTTAAATTTATGTGCCTCATCAAAATTTGTTGTAAAAGATTTAAAAAAGGGAAATTCATTATTTTGATATATAAAATCGATTGCAACAAAATGCACTTGATCTTGATGAACTGATTTTTTTACCAAACAATAAAATATGGTCATCATTTTACCCCGTCTATATCTGCAAAGTAACTCATCAATACGCCATAACCGCGTATTCAATATTTAATATTATTGTGATTTCTCTTCTTTTTTTCTTATCATTTCATGAGGCTTTTTTTGTATTTTGCACAATCAGTTTTACTATGATCTAGATAGAAAAGCCGCTTCGAAAAGCGGCTCTGTATTTTTAAAAACGCCAATTATAAAATACGTCAACAGCTCGTTCTAAAGACTGGCTGGCCTCTAGATACATTCGTTTATTCATCTGATAGCGTAGGGTTAATTTATTTACAGGTGTAAATACGCCCACTCCGTATCGGATAAATAGGTCTGGCGTAATATATCCCGTTAGACTCACTTGGGTATCATCACCTGTACCTTGCGCGTCCAATGCCAAGCCACTCAACCCAAAGGTTCGGCCAATTTGATTAGTCAATGCACGTGTTCCACCCAAGCCCATACTGATTCCTGCTGCGGCAATGGTATTGTTTACGTCTGATTTAAAACCAGCCGTGTTACTCAATCCACTACTTCCTTCATTTATACGGCCTGTCACCAATGCATTTAGTGCTTCTTGTTCGGATAAACCGGCATCATTATAAATTTGAATATTAGGTACAGAAGCCGTACCCGTTACCCGCACACCTACCGTACTACCTTGCACGGACTTGTTGGCATCGACATCTAGTGTTGGATTAGAAATCGGTCCATTAAAACGAGCAATCGCCCGATTTAAATCCAAGCTTTGTCCATATGCTTCAATCTTAACTTTCTGGCTAACCCCAATTGCGCCACTGGCACGCATAGCTGTTTCAAGACCACGCTGTGATAAATTTAGACGTCCTACGAGCGGAATACGGCTATTGAATCCCTGAAAGATAACTCGGTCACTACCAATATTAACCGAGACATCTGCTCGGATATCCCATGGTTTTGCTGCTTTTAAAATCGCAAGCTGGTCCTGTCCATCTCGTACCACACGTACATCTGAAGAAACTGCCACAACAGGTTCACTGGCTTCAGGCATCGAAATCAAAGCACGTGGAATGTCCAGTTTTCCATTCACCACTAACCGCTTACTGAATGGATAAGCCTCCATCGACACATCTGGATTAACGATGGCAGTGATCAGTGGCGCCTGACGAATTAATAAATTATCACCTTTCAAATTAAGCTGAATACGAGGATCATTTTTCCAGTCCACACTTCCTGTTAACTCTCCCACACCACGACCACTATTAAAGGCGCCTTTGATGGTTGCATTGTCCTGTCTAATTGAGGAATACAACTGGATATTAGTCAGATTAACAGGCAATGACATCATGCTAATCGAGCCATTCTTCAAGCGTAAATCACCCGTAATTTGCGGTTGAGTTAATGTTCCATTAATTTTGCCTGCCAGTGCCAAAGTTCCATCCATTGAACGTACATCACTAATAAATGGTTTAAGCACTTTTAGTTGAACATTGTTGAAAGCAACTTCACCATTCATTGGCATCGGCGTTTGGTAGGGGTTAATAATGACTTTGGCATAACCTGTACCAATTGCAGGTGTTTTAACATCCAGACGTAGCAGTAAGCCCTGACTTACACTTTTTGCAATTACACTAAGTTGATCATAACTTAAGGTCGATGCAGGATCCTGTGGATCGGCAGCAGCCAATCCAATTTCCCCATTTTGAGTGATCAATTGTGCATCGAGTTTTGGTTGCGTACCATTAGCCCAAGATGCTTTCGCATAACCATTAAGTTTACCAGTAATGGCTAAACCTTCTGGCATAAAGGCACTGAAGTCATTTAAATCGAGATCACGAGTCACTACAGAAACATTGCCGCGTGCTTGGCTCACACGTAAAGGTTGATCCAGACAAAGCTGACTATTTTGGCTCGACCAGCAATGCTGCCCAACAAATAGCTCCTGACTTGCCCGCGTATAAATCACAGCAGCATTTTGCTGTTGTTTTAAAACTGCGCGACGTGAATCAAAAATACCTTGCTGAATTTGTCCTAACCAATCATTATTTTGGTTAAAGCCGCCCGCTAGTTGCACGTAAAACTTGGAATAATAGTTCCAACCCTGTAACTGAACCAAATGAGCTTTACGTGTCCCAGATAAAGTAATACCTGCGTATTGGATCTGGCGTCCTCCACTACGTAAATCATCCAGTGTTGCTTTCAGCGAAGTTGGTGTGGTTTCTGAAGTTGGTAGTTCTCCCAATACCTGTATTTTTTTGACACTAATATCACCAAAACCAAAGTTATCAACTACGAGATTTGCCGTAGCTTTTAAGCGCGGTTGAGCCTGTACATTCAAATACCCATACGTACGACCACGTAATCCCGGATAAAGTTCATACATAGCAGGTGCATTTACTTTTAAACGTAAGTTTTGTGCATTGCCAGAAGCCTGAACCTGATTTTTACCATAAGCCAAAAATAGGTTATTTGCTTCAAATTGCTGAGGCAAGAAACCTTTTTGATTTGAGTTCAGTACCATCGATAGATTGCCCATCCCACGAACAATCTTATTATTCAAAAAGCCCGCTATATTGAGTTTTTCAATATTGATACGTTTTGAGTTTTCAGCCCACAGCCCCTGAGTTTTAAGATTACCTGAAAGCTCACCTTTTAAACTAGAAACAAAATACTGAGGTTTAAAACGCACCAATGACGTATTGATATTCCAGCCTATCGCATTTTTCAGGTTAACTGAACCTGAGGCAAAGATTCTACCTGCAACGCCATTATGCTGTAATTCAGCAATTTTAATAAAATCTGGCGTTCCTGAAATATTGAACTTTAATAACCCTTTACCTTGATTGAAAGCATTCAGCCCTCCATCATAGCGAACAGCAAAACCTTTAAAACCACCGCCTGAATTTTCATCATTAAAGACTATTGCAGCGGTGCTTTTCCCAGTCAGCTCAATCATTTCATTTTGAGCCGAATTTGCCATTCTGCCTTTTAGAGAAATCGCATCAAACTGAATAATCTGTTGATTTGGCTTTGCATAGCCGTTTGCTTTAATTTGACCATTAAGCAAATTGACAGGCGCAGCGGTTGCAATGGTTTGAGGGTTAAAATCTTTAGCATTTAAAATGGCGTTCCATTTTAGTTGGCGCTTTTCAGATGGCAATTCAACTTTGGCCTGCCCACTCAGACTTCCTTTTTGAAGAGCCTGATAAGTGAATGCAGGAACATTCAAAATATTATCTTTTAAGTCCAGTCTTGCATCGTATTTACCCGCAGGCAATGTTGCCTGTTCGTGGGTTCGTATATTAGTAGCAACATGAATATCTTGCTTACCTTCAACCAATGCTAAATTGACCTGACCTGCATCACTATCCAGCCAGCCAATATAAGGCATGGCACGGTCAATATTTTTCCATGAAACATCTAATAACATGGGTTGAGTTTTTTGTTGTGGTGTTGCTTGAGTTTGAGCGAGTTTAACGGACCATGATTCGTATTTGTCAAAATCAAGGTTTGCAGTAAGTGCCATCCCTTTTTCAAGAGAACCTTCGGATGCAAGATTTGCATCTAGTGACGGCGGTAGAAAATCTACAACTGCCTGCGGTATCACTTTATCTTTAGGATTAAG
Source organism: Acinetobacter sp. S40 (assembly GCF_016624705.1). Taxonomy (NCBI): domain Bacteria; kingdom Pseudomonadati; phylum Pseudomonadota; class Gammaproteobacteria; order Moraxellales; family Moraxellaceae; genus Acinetobacter; species Acinetobacter sp. S40. The sequence goes on along the minus strand of NZ_JACVTU010000003.1, from coordinate 330,960 downwards.
ATGATTGAGACGACCTTTGACATCCCATGTGACATGATCATGCCAACCTACGTGTCCAGCAAGTGTCACAAAACCCTGCATAAGCTGACCATTAAAGTCATGAATATCCAGTCCATTTACCAAGTCTGTAGACATTAAAGACGTATATTGGCCTTGTGGAATATTTTCTCCCTTTAAATCCGTTGCTAGTTCAAGGTCGAGTTTTTCCACATTTCCTTTAAATTTGGCCATTCCATCTTTAGAAAATAACTTTTGTTCAGTCAATAATGGCCAGTGATAATTCTTAAAATTGAGCTGACCAAACATAGGTACACCATCACGGACTGGATGCACAACCGCCCAACCGGTCAACAAATCTGGTGTGTTGGTTGCCACGCCTGCTTGAATGGTATCTAAACTCCCACGCGCAGCAATCTTAATAGTATCAATGTTCAAACTTTTTAAGGATGGTATTTTTAAATCTGCATGAGCATTAAGTGGATATTTACCGCTGAATGTCATTTGCCCAGTCGCTTTATCTAAGGCGAGATAACCCATATTCATACGGGAATTTTCAAACTTTAACTCTGTCCCCGACCAAACTGCATCCTCAAGATAAATATCATGAAAATCAACTTTGGATTTCACTGTTTGAATTGATAAATGATCAATTTCTGCCTCATTCAAACGCAATACAAATGGCAATTTAATTTCACTAAATTTAAAAGGCTCGTTACTTGGAGGAGCATGACTAATGATTTGTAAATTACGAACATCTGCACGACTTAAATGAATCTCTTTGCTAAGAACTGCTCTCCAACCCAGTGAAACATCCGCTTTATCAATTTTGACATCTAGGTCTTTGAGTTTAACCCAAATATTTTTTAGAATAATTCCTTGTAAAAGGTTGCCTCCCTCATATTCATAACTCAGGATATGCTGACGTTCCATCACTCGATCAAGCAGAAATTTACTGCCCCGATCTGTTGTAAACATAACCCCTAAAGCAGCCACTAAAAAGACAATAACAATCAATAACGTCAATAATACATTTCGAAGAATGCGACGTTTTTTAGGAGGTGTAGGAGTAGCCGGTTGTTCTACGTCAGCCATAATAATCCTGAATCAAATTTATTTTAAAGTTGTGAACCGATAAAGAAATGTAATCGAATTGGATGATTATCATCAGAAATTCCTGACGCAACATCCAGTCGAATTGGGCCAATCGGTGATTTCCAGCGAATCCCCACGCCTATACTATAAGCTGTATCATTCTTAAATTTTTCGTCATACGCATTACCAAAGTCTGAAAATACTGCTGCGCGCCAGCCATCCTTAAATTGATAGTTATATTCTAGTGAACCTACAGCCAATGCCTGCCCACCGACTTTATAGCCATATTCCTCAGGTGATAAACTTTTATAATCAAAACCACGAATCGTTTGATCTCCACCCGCAAAGAATCTAAGGTTATAAGGAACTTTGTCAAAATCATCAGTAAAGATATAACTTAAATCTGATCGCCCAACTAATTGATGATCATCATTTTCACCCAATGAATAAATAAAACGCCAGCCTGCGGTTAAAATCGCCATGTTGGCATCGGATAATAATGATTCGCTACCCAATTCAACTTTGTAGCTTTGTTTAAAACCACGTGTTGGGTTCACGCTGCTATTACTGTTTGTTTTTGAAAGCTCGTAGCCAAATAACAAAGCTTCCTGTTCTGCATCTGAACCAGGAACTTTAAATGCATCTGGAATTTCATCATTATCAACAACACCATGCTGAGTTAGACGATCCAGACGATAGCGAAAGCCAAAACTGTGTTGCCAGCCACCTAAAGGATTTTTAATGATGCGTTCTGCACCAAACACTGCGGACTCAGTTTCTAGACTAACATCTGGGCCAATATCATCACGGTCTTCACGCTCATAACCCCCAACAATATTAATATAATCATTAATAGGGTCTTTATACGGAATGCTATAGCGACCATCCAATGATTGACGAATTTTAGATAACTCAAGGTTGGCATCAAAAGAATGGCCTAAACTATTAACAATGGCACGGCGATATTGAGTACGGATACGGAATTCTGTATCTGTACCATAACCAATACCCGTTTCCACACTATTTAAACGGTCTGCATTTAAGGTCACAATCACAGGAACTTTCTTTTCTTCCCGTGCTTGAGCTTGCAATTGTTCATTTTCAGAAGCACGTTGTTCCAGTTGCTCCCGTGCAACATGGAGTTTCTCATTTTGTTCGTCAGTCAACTTCATGCCTGCAAACTGAGTTTCATCGGCTACGTCCTGAGTGACTTCCTGACCCGACTTTGTATCTGCTTTTTGTATCGAAGCGACTTGTTCTTCTTCAAGTTTTTGCTGATCAACAAGTTCTTGTAAATCTGGCGGTAATTCAAGTGGTTTTTCAATCGGATCCGGTTTTATGGTATCTACCAATGTGTAGTTAAAATAACGTGAATTGGTCAAATTATTTGCAAGGGTATTTACACGCCAGAAGGCATAATCGTCACCATCTTTCCAAGGCGTCATGCTTTTAAGCACTTCCATTTTTAACGGTAGTTTTTTAGAAGGATCACTCATTCTAAATTCGACATTGCCTAACTTATAACGCTCACCGGTTTCATATTTTAAATTGATGGCAGCGGTATCTTCCGGTTGTTTAACTTTAACATCGTGCAAACGCCAATATGCGTCAAAATATCCATTATCCGAAGCAGCTTCAACAATACGACTTTTAGTTTGTTCGTATTTACCATGATTTAAAATATCACCAACATCTAAATCGGGTACTAGTCGAATAACCTGAAATTGTGGCGTATCACCACCCGCACCAGAAAATTCAATATTTTGTTCTTCAACCTTGACTGGATTATTCGGTGTCACTGTGACTTTGACTTTACTATCACTTACTTTTTCAAAATTAAACTTGGCATTGTAATATCCGACGGCTTGAGCTGCTTGATTACTTAAACTACGCAATTGAGGTAAAGCTGCATTAAAATCACCAAATGCTTCTTGCGTGTAACTGGACAGTTTGGCACTAATATTCGCCGCCAGATCGGCAGGTGCGCCCACAACTTCTGCACTGATACGCGGATCTGCTTTTGCTGTGTTTAAATTACGTGATGGACGTATTTTATAAAGAATACGTCTAAAAAATCCCACTTTAGCGTCGTCTTGCTCTGTTTCAGCGGCTGTCACTTCATCCAGCGTTCTGCCTGACGCATTGGCATCCACTACAATTTGTTTATCCGATTCAATTTGTTGCATCAGATGATCAATGTCAACCGGTGCCTGATTAATTTGGGCGAGTTCCTGTGCAGTCGGTGTTGAAACCGCATTTACAGTTTTTGAAGAACCATTTCGTGCAGCCGCAGCTTCTTGTTTAGCGTCTTCTGCGACTTTAAATATTTCATTTGCCATACTGGCATCAATTTGTGTATCGGGTAAATCTTGAAGATCCTCAAACTCAATGGGTTTGAATGCATCAATTTTATTACCCGCTTGTTCTTGTTGTTGTAATAAAGCCTGGCTATCCTGCGAAGAGTTAACCTGAGATGTATTAACGACTGAGTTATCAACCGAATTTTGGTTTTGAGATGCAACTGCATCAGTCTGAACCGCTGAACTGACCACATTATTTTGCTGTAATGCAGCCTGTGTTTTTGATTGCAGACTTTGACTTAAACTTGAAGAAATAGGTTCTACATGGGTATTTTCAGCATGAACCACAGGCGAAATATATAAGCCCAAAAGCATGCTTGAACAGATAAATTTGTTAATATCATGCACATTCAAGATAAAACGTACAGATTGGGCAAGAGTTGTATGTCTAAATTTAATATTTGCAAGCATGTAAAACTCTAAGCTTATTTTAATCGGATTAGCTTTAATGTATATAAATACATGGAAATCTATTGATTTTTCATCGGATCAGCCACTTAAAATATCATACATGATTTTCAAGGCGCTTTAACAAATTGATCACATTTCTTAATAAATCGCAATGAAGTTTTAAAAAATGAAAAATGATAGCAATCTCATGACATCGCGTCGATTTTTACCCATGTTCTTAACGCAATTTTTTGGCGCGTTAAATGACAATGTCTATAAGCAAGCACTTCTGTTAGTGATTACCTATGGTCTAATTAGCCAACAATCGGCCAGTATCAGTACGTTAAACAATCTGGCAGCTCTGTTGTTTATCTTGCCTTATTTCATTTTTTCTGCGACTGCAGGACAAATTGCAGATAAATATGAACGTGCCAACTTAGTTCGTGCGATTAAGATTCTTGAAATTATCATCATGCTTATCGGCTCCCTTGGTTTTATCACAGGACATCTGATTTTACTCATGTTCGCGTTGTTCCTTATGGGCATCCATTCCACATTTTTTGGTCCAATTAAATATGCAATTTTGCCTGAAATTTTAAAGCCCAACGAACTTATGTCGGGCAATGCCTTATTTCAATCTGGGACATCGATTGCGATTTTGTTAGGCATGATTCTCGGTGGCGCGGTGATTTCTTCATCCGATGGCAATTTAACTTGGATTAGTATTACTGTTGTCAGTATTGCTGTAATTGGTTATTTTTGTAGTCGATTTATTCTTCCCCAAAAAATCGCTGAACCTGATTTACAAATTGATTGGAATTTCTTTAGAACTAGCTTTCAAACCATTCAATATGCCAAAAGCATCCCTTTAATTTTTACCATCTTGTTGGGTAATTCATGGTATTGGTTTTATGGCGCGACTTACTTGACTCAAATTCCGCAATTGACCCAGCAAAATTTGCATGCTTCAGAAAATGTTGTGAGTTTACTTCTGACTTTCTTCTCGGTAGGAATTGGTGCCGGTTCATTACTCTGCCGTAAAATTGGAGGTTCAGAACTAAATATAAAAATGGTTCCCATTGGAGCTGTAGGTCTGACATTATTTGCATTCTATCTTGCAGCAAGTTTGGCTTTTGTTCCTGAAAAAACAGGTGCCCTACTTTCATTAACAGAAATGTTTACTTCCGGTTGGGTGTATTACCATGTGATGCTTGCAGTCACACTTTTAGGTATTAGTGGCGGATTTTATATTGTCCCCCTTTATGCCATGATGCAAGCCTATTCACCTCGTTCCCATCGTGCTCGTGTTGTAGCTGCAAACAATATTTTGAATGCTGTATTCATGGTGTCATCAGCGGTATTCTCAATTTTAATTTTAAGTATTTTAAAAATTGACATTAAAATTCTTTTTATCATTACGGCTGTCTTAAGTGCTATTTTTTCATTTTGGTTGCTTCGTAAGTTACCGCCTATGTTAAATTCAGCACAGGATTCTCTGGAGGATTAATTCCATGCGTCACTATACTGGTATCGACCGATTGATCAACTCTTTTGATCAAGCACTAAGAAGTCTGGTTCCTGGGGCAACAGCCGCTCATCGCAGTAATCCAGCTGAACAGTCTGATGCACCACTGACAGTCAGTGATGCACGTCATGTGGCAGGTTTAATGCGAGTTAATCATAGTGGTGAAGTCTGTGCTCAAGCGCTTTATCATGGACAAGCTTTAACTGCAAAACTGCCCAATGTACGCCATGAAATGGAACAAGCTGCTATTGAAGAACAAGATCATTTGGCTTGGTGTGAAGACCGTTTAAAAGAATTAGACAGTGTGCCAAGTTTACTTAATCCTCTCTGGTACAGTCTTTCATTTGGTATGGGGGCCATTGCTGGCATTGCTGGCGATAAATATAGTCTGGGTTTTGTTGCAGAAACTGAGCGTCAGGTCAGTGCGCACTTGATCGATCATTTAAATCAATTGCCAGTTTACGATCAACGTTCAAAGCGTATTTTAGAACAAATGAATGAAGATGAATTGCATCATCGTGATACAGCATTACATGCAGGGGGCGTTGATTTACCTTTTCCTGTCAAAATCACCATGACAGCAATTTCAAAACTAATGACCAAAACCAGCTATTACATTTAATCTAAAAAAGCCCTCAACCGTGAGGGCTTTGGGTTATTTCAATCCATGTTGATATTTGAATTTTTCCAGATCCCGAATCGCATCACGATAATCACGGTTTATACGATCTGAATCATTTTGTAGGTCTTTGAGTAGTTTACGATAACGCTCACGATCTTCTGGCTTGAGCTTGTCATCATAAGATTTACGGGTATAGTCTTTAAAATTATCTTGATAACGCTCATATTCATTTTCAGCATTATAATAATCATGCGCAATCTCATAATAAGATATTAATTTACTATGAGTTTCCACTGGACAGACTTGATAGTTGCCATTGCCTTTTAAAGCTTCATAAAAAATATAATCAGGTTGGCAATAGTAACCTTGCCCCTTTCGATAGCCTTGTTCGTATTGTGATTGATTAGGCACAATATTAGCTTTTGAACAGGCCTTATAATATTGATCTAACCGTCGTTCTTGCCCATTTGAACCATCTTTTTCACCCACAACCGCCCAATTCGCAGTTTTACATTCATCTAGCGTCATCGCTGCACAACTTGAAAGCAATACTGGCAAAATAGCCCAGCATAAATTTATTATTTTCATCATTAGCCCAAACTAAAGGTGATATTAGATATATTAAACAACCAGAATCATTATGGCATAACGCATCAAAAATCCAGAATATTAACTAAATAAATCTTAGACCAACTCCAGCCACTGTCTCAATATATCTGGGTTGTAATGCATCATCATTCAGTTTGCTACGAAGTTTTGCCACTAATATCCTTAAATAATGTGTATCTTCCTGATGAGTCGGTCCCCAAAGTTCTTTGAGTAATTGTGGCTGGGTGATAAGTTGACCTTGATGCTTTAACAATAACGCCAATAATTGAAACTCTTTACGACTTAGATTAATCAAATTTCCCTGCATAAAAACCTGATGTTGAGCTAGATCAACTTTTAAATTTCCATCATCAAAATCAATGCAATCCTTTGTACTACTCCTTGCCTGTGAGCGTAAGATTACTCGAATACGAGCCATGAGTTCAGGCACACTAAATGGCTTAGTCATGTAATCATTTGCACCTGCATCTAATAACGCAACCTTTTCCTGCTCATCGGAACGCACGGATAGAACTATCACTGGGACATTCGACCATGTTCTTAATTCAAGCAAAACCTCACGACCATCTAGATCAGGTAAGCCCAAATCCAGAATTACCAGTTCAGCACCTTGACTCATTAGGACTTCCAGTCCTTTCATTCCATTTTCACACAGAACCGTTTTGTAGCCTTGAGCTCGTAAAGCAATATCCAGAAATTTTCGGATTTGCGGTTCATCATCAATCACGACAATGCGTGTTTCAAGGGAATGAGGTGCAGTATTGTTCATTTTCTTATTCAGACTTGTTCTGGATGAATCGGTAAGCGCATTCTAATCAATGTCCCTTGATGATGGCTACCTGTCGTAGCATCAATAGTTCCCATATGAGCCCCTATAATAGCCTTCACAATTGTTAGTCCTAAACCTGTTCCAAAACGCCCACGATCTCCACGCTCCATCGTATAAAACATGTCAAAAATTCGATTGCGTTCATCCTCAGGAATTCCAGCGCCCTGATCTTCTATTTCAATTTGAACAGTATGTTCGTCCCATTTTTTTGTACGAATCTGAATAGCCTGATCCTTCGGAGAAAATTTTGCGGCATTTTCCAGCACATTGAAAATGGCTTGTTCAATCAAGGCAGGATGCACATATAAATTGACCGACTGCGCTGGTTGCTGAAGATCAATTTTTATTTCAGGCATATAACGTTTCAGTCGCTGCGTAGCGGAACCAATAAGTTCATCCACTCCAATCCAGTCCCGATTTAATTTTAGCCCCTCATGTCCAAGTCTGGTCATATCTAGCAGATTTTGGATATAACGATCTAATCGCTCACCTTCCATACGTATGGTCTCTAGTAATGTATCCTGATCCTCCTGAGACAAGGCCTGATGATAATTTTTTAAGGTATCCGCCGAACCCATCATCGAGGCCAAAGGTGAGCGTAAATCGTGAGAGACCGAAGAAAGTAAAGCGGAACGTAATCGCTCCGTTTCACTACTGATTTTTGCCTGTTCCAATTCATTTGCCAATTGAGTCCGCAAAATGGACTGAGCAATTTGTTCCACCATTGATTCGATCAAACGTTTTTGTTCAACATTTAAATTTGAAAGCTGGTGTGACAAATTTAACCCCACCACACCCAAATTTTGTTTCTGTGCCAAAAGCGGAATAAACCACCAGTCAATTTGACTAAGGGTATCGGTATATTTACCACAAGCTTGTTGATGTTTTAGGCTCCAGTCTGCTGCAATTTTTTCCTTTTCAGTGAGTTGCTGATTAGAATGGGTTGACATATCTTGCGCAATCATGATCCAGACGGGGAAATTAAACTGCTGTTGAAACGCTTTTTGTGCAATTTGAATGACATCCTCCAGATGCATGGCACTGGATAATCGAGCTGTCACATCCTGCATTCGGCTACTATAAGCATTGGCAGCACGTAAAGATAAAACTTGTTGGCGTAAACGAGAAGCGAGACGACTGGAAATTAATGCTGCGGCCAAAAAAGCAATGACCGTAACTACTCCCTGATGTGCAGAAATCTGAAAGGTAAACCGCGGTTCAATAAAGAAAAAATTATAAGCAAAGAAAAAAAGTAAAGCCGTGATCACGGCAGCCAGCATTCGGGTTTTGGTGGCAACAAGTAACACAGCAACTATAAAAATAATAGATAAATCATCCACCCCTATATAAACTTCCGCAATACGTGCCAGTATGATACTAATGACCGTAACAGCCAGAATTAAAAAGGTTTCTTTTAAACTTAATAAAGAATGATTGAGCTCATGCAATGAGGGTTTGTTTTGCGAAGCATTATTTAAAGGTAATAAAATTAATTCTAAACGCTGATTTTTTTCCAATAAAATTGCATGGATCGCTTTTTTAAAAATATGCGTCAGGCGTGTAGATAATGTATAACCCAACATAATAGAAGAAATGGCTTTTTCTTGAATTGCGTCATTCAAAGTTTGAGCAACTTTAATACCATATAAAATCTCAGTTCGCGCCCCCAGTTGTCGAGCCAATTGAAATGCCTGTTCGACTTCTTTTTGTACTATAGAAGAATTACCCTGTTCTAAATAAAAATGTTTTTGGGCGACATGAACCACTGTCCATGAAATGGCTTTTTTTTCAGCAAAACGGCTGGCTGCCCTGACCAGATATTCAGACTGGCCACGTCCATCAATCGCGACCATCATCTCATTTTTTAATGGAATCGATCTTGTTCCTTGGGCAAGGTAAGTTTCCCTCAGATCCAAATCGACATGTTCCGCAACGAATTGCATGGCCAATTCACGTAAGGCCGTCAGATTTTGAACACTAAAAAAGCGCTGTAAAGCAGATTGGGCCTGATCAGGTAAATAAACTTTACCTTGCTGTAGTCGTTCAATCAATTCATTGACTGGTAAATCGATTAGGCGAATGTCCCGAATCCGATCAAATACCCGATCTGGCACAGTTTCCGATACACGAATACCCGTCAACTGATATACCACATCATTCAAACTCTCTAAATGTTGAATATTCATGGTGGTAAAGACATCAATACCGGCATCTAAAATTTCATTGACATCTTGCCAGCGTCGTTCATGACGACTATTGGGAATATTACGGTGTGCAAGTTCATCAACCAAGATAATTGCTGGACGTAAGGTTAATATGGCGTCCAGATCCATTTCATCAAAATATTGCTCCTTATAAAGAATATGCTTACGCGGCAATATATTCAGCCCTTCAGTCAAAGCAAGCGTTTCAGCACGTCCATGTGTTTCCACAATACCCACTTTAATATCAATGCCTTGTCGTATCAGTTCCTGCGCGCGGCTCAACATGGCATAAGTTTTACCTACACCCGGTGCTGCCCCCAAAAATACCGTCAATCGTCCAGCCTGATAACGGTTCACATGGTTAAGTAATGCTGAGGCCTGATCTTCACGTGCTGTGGTCATATTCATATTTTGCTCAAAAATACATCCCTGTATTTAAATACTGCGATCCCGTTGGTCTTATCGACTAAGTTGATCCAAAGTCAGATTTAATTCAAGCACATTTACACGAGCTTGTCCCAATAGGCCAAATTGTTTTGATTCAGTATGTTGTCGCACCAAATCAGTTAGCTGTATGGCAGAGAGTTGTCTTAACTGGGCAATGCGAGATACCTGCAATTGTGCGGCTTCTGGACTAATATCTGGATCAATACCACTGCCTGAGGCTGTAACCAAGTCACTGGGAATCTGATTTTTAGCCACGTGATTTTCTTTGGCCACAGCGATGAGACGTTGTTCTATTTTTATCTTTAAATCGGGATTGGTAATAGCAAGATTACTGCCTGACATTGCCATCGGATCATAATTCGCTGCTGAAGGTCTAGACATAAAATAACGGGGATTCTGAAAATTTTGTGCCACCAGCGAAGAGCCCATAATCACTTGATTTTTCACAATCAAACTACCATGAGACTGCTCGGGAAATATGAATTGACCTAATCCTGTAGCGACACTACTGTAGAGCAAACCAAATCCCAACAAGCTAATCAGACTCAAACCAATTGCTGGGCGTAACATTGCAGAAGTATTCTCTATATGTTGTACGGACGATTTCATGTTCTGCTCCTTACCCACCTAAAATATGAACTAAAATAAGATCAATCGCTTTAATCGCAATAAAAGGCAAAATCACGCCTCCCGCACCATAAATCAACATATTACGGCGTAATAACTGAGTTGCTGTTGATGGCTTGAATTTCACCCCACGCAAGGCAATCGGAATCAGTAAGGGAATAATGATGGCATTGAAAATAAGGGCCGCCAGAATCGCATTATCAGGACTGGAAAGCTGCATAACATTCAGTTTTTGCATTTGTGGAATGGTTGCTGCAAACAAGGCAGGCAATATGGCAAAGTATTTGGAAACGTCATTTGCCAGTGAAAAAGTAGTTAAAGCCCCACGGGTAATTAATTGTTGTTTCCCAATTTCGACCACAGCCAATAATTTAGTTGGATCAGAATCCAGATCTACCATATTGCCCGCTTCTTTAGCTGCCTGAGTACCCGAATTCATCGCCAAACCAATATCGGCTTGTGCCAAAGCTGGAGCATCATTGGTTCCATCACCCACCATTGCAACCAAATGACCATTTTGTTGTTCTTTGCGGATACAAGCTAGCTTATCTTCAGGACGAGCCTCAGCAATATAGTCATCTACACCCGCTTCTGCTGCAATCGCTGCGGCAGTCAATGGATTATCTCCCGTGACCATGATGGTTTTAATGCCCATTTCACGCAGACGAGCAAACTTTTCTTTAATACCAGGTTTAATTACATCAGATAGTTCAATCACGCCCAAAATATGATGCTGATTGGCAACGACTAGAGGAGTTGCACCTTTGGATGCTACTTGCTCAACGCGCGTTATAAGTTCGGCATCGGGTTGAGGATAGTGTACAAATTTCAAAATAGCATCCAGCGCCCCTTTACGGATTTGCTGACCATTTTCCAGATTGACCCCAGAAATACGCGATGAAGCATTAAACGCGATAAATTCAGCATGTTCAGGTTCATCCGCTTGCAAACCTTGCTCTTTCGCCAATTTAACAATCGATTTTCCTTCAGGTGTGGGATCCGCGAGAGAGCAAACCCATGCTGCCGCTCTTAAATCAGCCTCAGTAACCGAAGTTAAAGAATAAAACGCGGTCGCCTGACGGTCACCATATGTAATCGTGCCTGTTTTATCCAAAAGTAAAACGTCAATATCACCTGCGACCTCAACCGCCTTACCCGATTTGGCCAACACATTAGCTTTCAGCGCACGATTCATCCCTGCGATACCAATAGCAGGTAGTAAACCGCCAATCGTAGTTGGAATCAGACATACCAGCAATGCCACCAATACCACAGGACTGATACTGATATGCAAATAACTGGCGATAAAAGGCAAGCTAAGCACCACCATGACAAAAGTTAGGGTCATCACCATGAGTAAAATGCCCAATGCAATTTCATTCGGTGTTTTCTGACGATTTGAACCTTCGACTAGGGCGATCATTCGATCCAAAAAACTATTACCCGAATCTGCAGTCACTTGCACAACAATACGATCGGTCAGGACTTTGGTTCCGCCAATTACACCTGAACGGTCCGTACCAGCTTCACGTAATACTGGTGCAGACTCGCCTGTTACCGCTGCTTCATTAATCGTAGCAAAACCTTCAATAATCTCCCCATCAGCAGGAATGAGTTCACCCGCCTGAATCTCAATCAGGTCATTGATTTGAAGTTGTGTTGCAGCAATTTCTTGTACAGTACGGCTTTGTAATGAATCCAGCTTACGTGCCACCAAATTTTGCCGTGCCTGACGTAATGAAGAAGCCTGTCCTCGTCCTCTCGCCTCAGCAATTGCCTTAGCATAGTTAGCAAAAAGAACCGTGATAAATAAGATAATAGTGACCAAACTACCAAACAACCATTCGGTATAACCTGCCACTGTACTAAACGCAGTAATGAGCGTACCTAACCAGACAATACCCATGACTGGGTTTTTCAGCATGTGTTGAGGAAGCAATTTTATAAATGAACTTTTAATGGCTTCACTACGTTGCTGACTAAGCTGTTGTTGCGATTGAACTTGAGTTGACATAATGTATTCCTCCTTAGCCTAACTGCATACTGAGATAGTCAGCAATTGGCCCAAGGACTAAAATCGGCATAAATTGCAACAAGGTTAAGGTGATCACGATAGCGATTAAGGTCAGTGAAAATGTGGGTGTTTCAACTTTTAGACTGCCTGAAGTTTCTGGTGCCTGACGTTTTTGTGCCAATCGAACTGCAATCATCAATGGAATGATCAAAGCAGGAAAGCGTCCCAGCAATAAAACTATGCTACAACTCAAATTCCACCAGATCGTATTATCCCCTAAGCCCTCAAAGCCAGAACCATTATTGGCAAAAGCTGAAACGTATTCATAAAACACCTGACTAATGCCGTGTGCGCCGACATTACTGATACCTGATATCGCAGGATTGGTCAGCGTGATGGCCGTAAATATTAAAATCACCATTGGTTGCAACAAAATAAGTATTGCTAATAACTTGATTTCCGCAGCTTCAATTTTTCGTCCAAATAACTCAGGTGTCCGCCCTGTCATCAATCCCGCGATAAAAACCGTCAATAAGAGATACACCATGAACTGCTGCAAACCACAGCCAATTCCCCCCCAAATGGCATTGATTAACATATTGCTCAAGGCAATCAAGCCTGTTAATGGCGCAGAGGAATCATGCATCATATTGACAGAACCATTATTCACCTGCGTGGTTAGCGCTGCCCAAAGTGCAGATGACGCTGCACCAAAGCGTTGTTCTTTGCCTTCCATTAAGGTGATTTGATGAGCAGTTGCAGATAAACTTTCTGACCAGATGGCTGCCGTAGCAGAAATTACAGACATCAGTAACATGGTTCCAAATACAAACACAGCCAAGCGTCGACGTTTTGTGAAATATCCCACCATAAAAATCAGGGAAACTGGAATCAACAAAATCGCCAGCATTTCCAAAAAATTTGAAAATGGCGTTGGGTTTTCCAGCGGCACACTACTATTTGGCCCATACCAGCCACCGCCATTGCTACCTAACTGTTTAATTGCCACCATAGGCGCCACAGGACCGAGTGGTATTTTTTGTATTTGTTTTTCTACAGAATGATCCAGTACTTGTACTTCTGGGCCACCCTGAAACGTGGCGGGTACACCTTGCCAGTTCAACAATAATGACCAAATCAGACATAATGGCATTAAAAAACGAACAGTCGGACGAACCATATCTGCCCAGTAATTGCCCAATTGAATAGAATTTGAAGTTAGATTTTCATTACGTTTTTCTTGAAGAAAAAAAGCCCGCAGTGTGGCTACCGCCAAAGCCAGTCCCATAATAGGGGTGATCACTTGAAGCCCAACAATCGCCGTCATTTGCGAGAAATAAGATAACTGCGCCTGACCAGAATAATGTTGCTGATTGGTATTGGTTAAAAATGAAATACTCGTATGCAATGCCAAATCCCAACTCATATTCGGCGCATGATCTGGATTAAGCGGCAGCCCAGCCTGCGTCATAAAAATGGACATGGATAAAACAAACAATACTGAACAGCTTATAAGAAAAGCACTGACATAATGTCGTAGATTCATTTGCTGATAAGGCTGTATGCCTAAAATCTTATAAATAGGTTTTTCGATCCAACTGAACAGTACATCAGATTTCATCGGTTGATATGTCATAACCTGAGCCAGATATTTTCCTAGCGGCCAAGCCAAAGCAATTACAACCCCAATTAATATAATAAGTTCTAACATGATAAAATCTCCTGTTGCAGCAGGAAATTTTCCAACTGAAATTTGAAAAATGTTTGAAGACTTATATGATCTTGCCCTGCGAATGCAGGCCTTAAAATGCTACCGGAATTAACGCTAGACATTATTGCATTCCTAAAAATGAAACGGATTTCCCGAAGTCAAGTATGCGTATAATGTCCGTAAACTCTCCATTGCAGAGAATTTGAGCGGCATAAATTTTGCGTAAATTTTTTAAAAAGGCAAAAAGTTAAAATGATTTCGCCATAACGCCATACCAATTAATTACAAATTAGCTTTTGTTGGCAGATGAAAATTAAATTTAGGAAAATAATAGTCTAGAACCTGAAACGCGGGATCAGGCCAAAGCTCATAAAGTGGAATTTTAACATCTAAGGCCAGTGGTAACTTTTTCGGATTAAATTGCATTTTGTTTAAATCTGTCCCAAATGCGATCAAATCAATATCCAGAGAAATATGATGCGATGGACGAATACGTGCCGATTCTGCCTCTAGTTGCTTCAAGGCTACTTCAATCTGTGATTTAGTTTTGAGAGATTTTAATAAACAGGCTGAATTCCAGTAGTCTGCTCCGACTCCATCGCGGCAAGGAATTTGATAGACATGCGAAAACTGCACTTCCCCCCATGATCGAATAGTTTGATAGGCGGTTTGAAAATGTTGTTCTGGATCAAGATTACTCGCCAGTGCTAGGGCGAAAATCGTTTCGTTGGCGTTCAAGGCGAATTCCTACAGAATTGGCTTCTGCAATAATGGCAGGCTTACGAATGGTAATACGAATAGATACAATCGCTGGAAAGGTATCAAAAAGCACCGTTAAAACGAGCTGAGCCGCATGCTCAATCAGTTTTGGTTGTGCTTTTTGAATGGTTTTTGCAGCAAGCTCACAGATCTGGGCATAGTTTAAGGTATCCTCCAGCTCATCTGAGAGTGCTGCTTTGTTTAAATCAACATGGATGTTTAAATCAAGCATTAAAGGTTGAATAATTTGCCGTTCCCAGCTAAAACAGCCAATTACAGTATTGACCTTTAAACCTTCAATAACAATGGCATCCATGATAATCCAACTCAAAATTAATGTTTAAACAACGATTGTGGCTCTATAGTTTGAACCATTTTCAAACGCTGGTCTGCATAAATATCCGTATAAGGTGCTAGGACGCGCATAAAACGATCAAAATACAGCATTTGTTTAAACAATAAGGCAAAATCACGCGGAAATTTAATTCCATGACGTTCCCCAACTGCCACCATATCTAACATAATATCGTTTAAATCAGACGGCTTAGAGGTCAAAATTTCTTGTGGGTCTGCCAATAACACGCCACTAAATAAACGTTCAAGATCACGTGCCAAAACATTAGTATCAATTTTGGTATGAGTCATGCCCATTTTCAGCATATTTTCAGCCATTGCAGTGTAATCGGTTTTTTGTAAAGCATCCATAAAGGCTAAACAAGCTGTCCAGACTTGAGGATTAAGTTGCCCAACAATACCAAAATCAATGAAACCAATACGACCATCTTCAAGCAACATGAGGTTACCCGCATGTAAATCTGCATGAAAACTCTTGCAAAGCATCAAACTGCCAAACCACGTATTCATCGCGGTAATTAATACCTGTGACGGGTCTTTGGCATATTTTTTTACTACATCAAAATCAGTTAAAGACACGCCATATAAACGTTCCATCGTCAATACACGGCGTGTTGAAAATTGATGATAAACTTTCGGTGCAGTCGCCGCCTGATTATTCGTGATTTGAAGATATTCCACAAAATCATCTAAATTTTGCGCTTCTTCAATAAAATCTACTTCACGTACCATTCTGGTTTTAATTTCATCAACAATTTCTGAAAGTGAAGCAAATTTCACCTTCGGAATAGCTTTTTCCAGCATTTTCGTGGCCCAATGCACCACGTTCAAGTCGGTATATAAAATGGTTTCGACACCAGGTTTTTGTACTTTAATCACCACATTTTCACCCGTGGTCAATTTAGCAGCATGCACCTGTGCAATCGAAGCTGATGCTAATGGTGTTTCATCAATCGAAGCAAAAATTTCACTCAGGTCACGACCTGCAAACTCAGTTGCCAGCACGTCCTGAATATAGCTAAATGGCAAAGTAGGTGTCTGATCTAGACAGCCCTGAAATTCCTCCACATATTCACGTGGAAAAAGTGAAGGAGTGCTAGCAATGAATTGACCTAATTTAATATAAGTCGAGCCCAGAGATTCAAAAGTTTCACGCATAAGCTTGGCATTACTTGGCTTTTCAGTCGCATATTTAATGCCCGCTTTGGCTGCCACCACAGCAGTTTCACCAATACGCGCAACGGAACGTAGCCCGTCAAACAGAATATTTTTTTTCATATCATTCAATGTGATTTAGTTTATCGAGGCAGTGTATCAAACTTCATTTAGTTTACCGATAAACTTGCCTGACAAATTGGACAATTTGTATCTTTTTCAAAATGAAGAATACGTTGTTTAAGAGTTAAACCATCCCAAAGCAAGAGCTTGTTTTTTAAAGGCGTCAAATTTAATCCTAAAAACAGCAAAGTGTGATGCGCTTGTAATGACGCTATCATGACAGGAGTCGTTGCAAGTACGCCTGATTCAGCACAACGTAATCCCTCATCGCTATGTTGTTCTTTAGGAAATAGGCATTCGTAGCAAGCCGACTCTGCATCTACCATAAATAACTGCCCCTGAAAGCCAATGGCGGAAGCACTAATTAATGGAACAGAATGCTTTTTGCAGGCAGCATTGGCTAAATAACGTGTAGTGAAATTATCACATCCGTCTAAAACCAGATCCTGCTGTTGAATCAACTGGTCTACATTCGTGGGATCTAGCCGAACAGTTAAATATTCAATATGAATGTAGGGATTGATTTGCATCAGCCGTTTTGCTAGAACTTCTGCTTTATACTGTCCAATATCGTCAGGTGTAAACGCTATTTGTCGCTGTAGATTACTCACTTCAATAATGTCTGCATCAATTATAGTGAGTTTCCCAACACCTGCACGAGCCAATAATTCTGCACTCGTACAACCTATTCCACCTGCACCGATAATCAGAACATTTGCCAGCTTCAACCGTTCCTGAGCGTCTATATCCCAACCATCCAGAAGAATCTGACGACTATATAAATGCATTTCGCTGTCACTGAGTTCCAGCTCAGAATTTAGCTGATCATTCACTTATTTATGCTCATCACTATTTAAGTATTGTCTATTATAAAAAGAATAGCGCGTCATTTAATATTTTATTTTATCTAATTGAATTTTAAAAAAATGAACAAGGGCTGCCCAAGCAGCTCCTGTTTTATCAAATATAGGATGTCTTAAATATCTTTGTGGGGCTCATAAGCCGCGACGGATTTTCTGATTTCTTCCTGTGCCTCAGCCAAGTCACCCCAGCCTCTAAATTTAACCCATTTCTCAGGTTCAATGTCTTTGTAATGTTCAAAGAAATGCTGAATACGCGCTAGACTCGAAGATGGTAAATCGTCCAGACTCTGAACCCCTTCATATAAAGAACTAAGTTTACTATGCGGCACAGCAATAATTTTCGCATCAATGCCGTGTTCATCTTCCATATACATAATGCCCACTGGACGACTGCGAATAACACTACCACTTACTACTGGATAAGGCGCAAAAACCAGTACATCCAATGGATCACCATCATCACTTAATGTTTGCGGAATATAACCATAATTCTCAGGATAGCTCATGGCGGTAAACAAAAACCGATCTACAAATAATGCATCAAACTCTTTATTGACTTCATATTTAATCGGCAAGCTATCTTTAGCAATTTCAATGATGGTATAAAAATCATCAGGAGGATTAATCCCTGCCCTTACATTTTTAAAGCTCATTTTATTCTCCCGACCCAATTACGCCAAACTCCACATCAAGCTTCACATAAAATAATTCAAGCTCAATTTCTTTTAGATAAGCAAATAATTGCTCAGACTCTTGTGCCGTTAATATAAACTGAATCAAAACTGGCTGATCCACCATTTCAAAAAACCCTGCTGAATGAAACTTACCACGATGATCCAGCCCTTCACGACCATTAACCACCGTAGCACCACGTAAATTCATTTTTTTTGCGACATCCAATAGCCAGCGATGAATCGGGATGCCCTCCTGAGTCACGCTTAATTGGGAATAGAAAGTAATTTGATATCCTTGCATTTTTTCTCGCTCTTTTTTTAAAGTTAAAAGTCTGCTCTTTTTTGAATAAGCGTCATAAATGCAAAGGATGAAATATTTTAAAGCGCCGTATAGGAACACTTTTTTTAGCAATAAAGATAAATATTATTTTCATTATTTACTCCAATTTTGAAAATCAGAGTAAGCACCTACGCCCTCTGATCTATCAGAAGTTCGTAGGCATCATTAGTCATTATGACGGTTTGTATAAGGGGGAATGCCATCCCCTTTTATGGTAATTAATATAGCAAAAAAAAGAAAATGTGGAGAACTTTTCACTATTCAATAACAATTTTTATCGCTTTAAATTTGTACTTTCATGAAATTGCTTTAAACTAAATTTCTAATGAAAGTCGCTTTTATACGTGATTTCTCCCCCTTCCTTTTTACTTTGTCATATAGTTTGAGTCAATGAGTTATAAACACAATAATCTTTTAGCAATGCGTGAAAACTACTGGAATGATATTGATTCCAGTCATGTCATCGCGGAGAAACAATTTTTTTGTAACACTCTGAATGAGTATGGGATTTTTGAAAATGCCACATTAGAAGATGCTAAATATTTTTTCTTCACGCTGCCCAGCATTATTATTGTTAAAGGTTATGCGCTAGGTTTTATGCATAAAACCGTTCAGACTATGATTGATCAGCATATTTTGAGTCATGTTGAACAACTTAAGACGCGACAACTATTTAAAATTCAATTTCGCCAATAACAACCTTAAATTTATTGAGGACTTTTACGACAATTTTTTGGCTGAATTTAACCCTAAATCAGATCATCGTCTGCATTAATTTTGAGAATATATTGTTCTCTTCGCTATATAAATGAACATTTTTTGTACTTTTCTGATGTTTCGGATAAACATTCTTTCTCTCTAACTGTTTTAATACGGTTATAGCATGTAATATTCGCTACTATGATAATCATTGACTGTGCATGACTTTAGCAAGGATTTTATATGTCTGATCAGAACGATAAGCTCAAGAACCTAAAAACATCTTCTATGGATCGACGCTTATCTATCGCTAAAGCCTCATTGCTGGCGGGTACTCGCTGGGCAACGGCAAACGCATCTTCTCTTTTCTCAAGTGAAGAAGAAAAAGAGAAAAAACGTAAAAAAGCGATGGCTGAACAGGCAAATTATCTGGTTTCAGAAATCGGTAAGCTAAAAGGTTCTATCGTCAAAATTGGGCAAATGATGGCTCTTTATGGCGAACATTTTTTACCTGACGAAATTACTCAAGCGTTAAATACACTAAATAATCAAACTGTTGCCCTCGCGTGGCCTGCGATAAAAGAACATTTGCAAGAGCAACTAGGTGATAAAATTCATGACCTTACTATTGACCATGAACCCATTGGTACAGCTTCACTTGCTCAAGTACACCGCGCGACTCGTAAATCAGATGGCTTAGAACTGGTCTTAAAAATTCAATACCCGGGTGTTGCTGAAGCGATTGATTCAGATATGAGCTTATTTAAAAATATGCTCAAGCTTACTCGTATGGTGCCTCAAACCCGTGAATTTGATCAATGGTTTGAAGAAGTTCGTGAAATGATGCATCGTGAAGTTAGTTACGATATTGAGGCAGCCACCACACGCCGTTTTGCTGAACGCCTTAAAAGTGATCCGCGTTACGTAGTTCCACATATTATCGATACTTATTGTACCGACAAAATTTTATGCATGACCTTTGAACGTGGTGTGCCCATTAACAGCCCCGTTATGCTCTCACTTCCTCAAGAGCGCCGTAATCTGCTCGGTGAAGCTTCACTTGAAATCGCTGTTCGTGAAATTTTTGAATGGGGTGAAATGCAGACCGATCCAAACTTTGGTAATTATCTGGTACGTCTAGGTGATGGCAATGAGATCAAAGATAAAATTGTCTTACTTGACTTTGGTGCAATCCGACAATTTGATGATCATCTACTGAATGTCGCCCGCAATTTAATCAAAGCTGGCTATCAACATGATGCTGATGCCATGGTGAAAGCCATGACTGGATATGAGTTTTTTGATTCGATTCCACAAAGCATTAAACCAGATATGGCCAAAGTATTTTTACTGGCGACAGAAGCGTTTAGCTGCCCTGAAAATAATCCAGAAATGCCTGAAGGTCTTATGGATGAACATGAACGTTATAACTGGAAAAAAAGCCAACTGCATAGTCGCGTGATGCAGCAAGCCAGTAAATCAATGGCTTCTCGTTTTTTTTCAGTTCCGCCCAAAGAGTTTATGTTTATTAGTCGCAAATTTATCGGTGCCTATACGTTTATGACTGTGATTGATGCACGAACCAATGTTCGGCATATGATCCGTGAATATGCTTAAAACCGCCCGCAATGTTCACTGACTAGGCTATGAATTTGTCAGCCTAGTCAATTTATCACTTTACTGCCCTTTGCTTGTTTATAATTTTTATATAAAATTCATTCTATTAGCCTTATTATGTCCTTTTAATTCTCCATTTATCTGCCTGAAATATCACTGTCAACACTGACATGGTTTTTTGATTTGAGGCATGTCAGCATAAAAACAATAACTAAACTGCGAAGGATGCAGCACAATGACCAATATGGTGAATAAAGCCCAGGGTTTTGGACTTTCATTACTTACAAAAATGGCTTCCAGCGATCTACTCGATCAATTAAAGCTACGCAAATTTGTCGAAAAATCACTGTATCAAGGTTCAAAAACTGGATTTAAGGCGCTTACGCATACCCAAAAAGCATTTAAACCTCAAAATATTGATCGTCAACGCTTACCTAGCCAACAGAAAAATCTATTCGATCTTAGCCTGACTGAAGAACAGCAAATGACGGTCGAGGCAATGTCTCAATTTGCACAAGAGGTTTTGGCTCCACTTGCACATCAAGCTGATCATGATCATAAATTTCCAGAAGAGTTATGGCAATACATTGAAGATTTGGGACTAAACTACTATGCGCTGCCAGAAGCATTAGGGGGTGTTGCTGCAGAACAAAATATTGTCAGTAATATCCTGATTGCTGAATATCTCGCAAAAGGTGATTTTAGCCTAACCGCAGGCTTGCTGAGTACATTTAGCGTTATTAATGCGCTTACACGCTGGGGATCCACGGAGGTACAATCAAAGTATCTGACTGCTTTTGCTGAAGATAGTAATATCAAAGCCACCTTTGCCGTACAGGAAAATACTCCCGCCTTTAATCCATTTAAACTCAAAACCAAAGCCACTCATGAAAATGATCAGTTTTATATTACAGGTGAAAAGACCCTTGTAATTTTAGGTGAAACGGCAGATTTACTTCTTGTGAGCGCAGATTTAAATGGTCAAGCTGATCTTTTCGTGGTTGAACGTGAAGACAGCATTCAATTAAAAAATGCTTCAGCAATGGGACTCAAAGCAACAGAAACCGTCACTTTAATTTTTAATAAAACCCCTGCTATACGCTTAGGCGATCACGAGTTTGACTACAGTACATTTATAGATCTGGGAAATCTGATGTGGTGTGCGATGGCTGTAGGTACGTGTGAAGCTGTTAAAGCATATTGCATTACATATGCCAACGAACGTACTGCTTTTGGGGAACCTATTTCTCATCGTCAAAGTGTAGCGTTCATGATTGCGGACATGGCGATTGAAATTGATGCTATGCGAATGTTGATTCTAAATGCAGCTAGTTTGGCTGAAACAGGCAAGCCATTCCATCGTGAAGTCTATCTGGCTCGTTTACTTTGTGCGGAAAAGTCCATGAAAATCGGGACAGATGGGGTACAAATCTTAGGTGGGCATGGTTTTACCAAAGAACATCCCGTCGAGCGCTGGTATCGCGATTTGCGCGCAACAGCGATATTACATTCTGGCCTGCATGCTTAACTGGAGAAAAATAAAATGAATTTACAAAATCCAAAAAAATTTAAGATGTTGGTAGATCAGGCACACGAAGTTGCAAGAAATGTTCTACGTCCGATTTCCCGTAAATACGATAAAGCGGAGCATGCTTATCCCAAAGAACTGGATATGCTTGCTTCACTGATCGATGGCATGAATGAAGGGGGTGAAGGCATCAATGCTGGCGCAACAGGTGCAGGAAAACGAGGTGAGCAGCAAAATGAAGGTGTAAAAAACGGCACCAATATGTCTACAGCACTTGGGATTATTGAAATGTGTTATGGCGATACAGGCTTATTGTTAAGTATGCCACGTCAGGGGTTAGGAAACTCAGCAATCGCAGCCGTTGCCAATGATGAACAGCTTGATCGTTTTAAAAACACATGGGCTGCTATGGCAATCACAGAACCGGGTTGTGGTTCTGATTCAGCTGCAATTCGAACTACCGCGACCAAAGAGGGTGACGACTACATCCTCAATGGTGAAAAAATCTTTGTAACTTCAGGTGAACGTGCTGACTCAGTGGTTGTTTGGGCTACACTGGATCGCAAATTAGGTCGTGCAGCAATCAAATCCTTTGTAGTCCCCAAAGGTACGCCCGGCATGAAAGTTGAACGTTTAGAACATAAGTTAGGGATTAAAGCCTCTGATACAGCTGCGATCAGTTTTGTTGACTGTCGTGTTCCTGCGGCTAATCTTCTGGGCAATGCTGAAGTCGACGTAGCCAAAGGCTTTGCAGGCGTGATGGAAACCTTTGACAATACCCGTCCATTAGTTGCAGCGATGGCCGTTGGTTGTGCGAAGGCTTCGTTGGAACGCATTAAGGAAATCTTTAAAGATGAACTCGAAGCGGACTATGCAACCCCGTATCTACAAACCTCAAACCTTGCAGCTCAAATTTATCGTATGGAAGCTGAATGGGAGGCTGCGCGCTTGCTTACCTTAAAAGCAACATGGATGGCAGATAATAAAAAGCCGAACTCTAAGGAAGCATCTATTGCCAAAGCAAAAGCAGGACGCATTGGTAACGAAATTACCCTAAAATGTGTCGAATTAGCAGCAAGCGTAGGTTACAGCGAAGATGAATTATTGGAAAAATGGGCACGTGATTCAAAAATTCTAGATATTTTTGAAGGAACACAACAAATCCAACAGCTCATCATCGCTCGCCGTGAATTAGGTAAATCATCAAGTGAATTGAAATGATATTGAACTAGGATTTATTGGGAATTAATCAACTTGAGTGGGATCTGAATTTGGGCTAGATTCGATCCCACTTTTATTTTATTTCAATGTATCCATGTATTCTATACGCCAGATTCAAGCTCAGGATAATTCTGACATTGCCCGCATTATACGTGAAGTTTCCAAAGAATATGGGCTGGCAACAGATGCCGGCTTTGCCGTTTCGGACCCCATTTTAGATCAACTTTCTAAAGTTTATAACCAACCCAATAGCCAATATTGGGTCATTGTAGACCAAAATCAAAATGTACTGGGCGGTGGCGGCATTTCACCCCTATTGGGTGATGCGACATTACTCGAAATCCAAAAAATGTATTTCTTACCTGTTTTGCGTGGAAAAGGCTTTGCGAAGAGGCTTTTACAGCAATGCTTTGATTTTGCCAAAGCCCAAAATTTTACTGCCTGTTATCTTGAAACGACAGCGACACTCAAAGAAGCTATCGGATTATATGAACAATTAGGTTTTCAACACTTAACTCAGCCTCGCGGTCAAACAGGTCATAGTCACGCCTGTGAAATCTGGATGCTTAAAACGCTTTAACTACGAATCTAAGCCTATAAAAAAAGCCCTAACTAAGTTAGGGCTGTTCAAAGGAAATTAAAATTAAGAAAATTAACGGTTTTAGTTTGTTTCAGTTTGCAATGATTTATCCACCAAACCGAACTTGGCAAACAGTTTTGCGCGACGTTTTGGATAAATGTTGGCTTTATTTAAATCGCCTTTATAGTGATTCAGAACACGTTTATCCATCATCTTAAACCAAAGTGGTGGAATCATGGCAGGAAGCAACATACTGGCATAACCACTTGGTAACTCTGGCGCTTCGTCAAAATGACGCAATGCCTGAAATGGGCGGGTTGGATAGGCATGATGATCTGAATGACGTTGTAGTTGATACAAGAATAAATTAGTCACAATATTATTATTGTTCCAGCTATGCTCTGGCATGGTTCGTTCGTAACTGCCATCCGCTTTTTTCTGGCGTAACAACCCATAATGTTCAATATAATTAATAATTTCAAATAAACTAATGCCATAAAAAGCTTGAGTGGCTAAATAAGGAATGACCCCCTTTCCAAATAATTTGACCATAGACGCATGAAACGTTGCACTCATTGCCCAGCCTTGTAATAGTTCATTGTCTTTCGACCAAAACTCTTTACCCTTACGCTTTAAGCGTGCAGTTTCTATTTCAATCGCAGATTTAAAAGATCCGATCACAGTACGAGGCCAAAACTCATAAAAAGTCTCGCCCATTTGTGAAGACGCTGGATCTTCAGGGGTCGCAGCGCGTTTATGGTGTCCATAAGGGTGTTCAACGCGAAAATGATTATATCCTGTTGGCACAAGCGCCAAGTGAGATAAAATATGATCTATTCGATCAGATTTATGGCTTAATTCATGCGCGGTATTAATTGCAATACCGTTAATCGCACCCATGGAGATGCCCAATAAAATCTTATCGATAAAAGATGTCTGTTTACGGCTGGCAATATAACAGGCATAAACGTTTGCAGCATATTGTAAAGGAATAAAACTTTTTACTAATTTGGAATAATATGGATCATTTTCAAGCAGTTTAATATCATCAGTAGTTGGGTTATTGGCATCTTTCCCAATCATGGTATCAATAGAAGGAATGATCACATGTAATACAATTGGACCACCCAAAGCAAAGATTTTTTTGAGGGGACGTGGAGAAAACTGATAACCCGCTAAAATACCAATGCCAATAACGGGTAAAGCTGGGCCCAACATCCATAAATAGCGTTTACGATCCAATTGTAGCTTTGACTTTGCAGCCATGGCGACTAATTCTTCTTGAACTTTTACTGGAGCATTCATATTTTGCATCCTTTCTTTCTTGATATCTGTATCTTGTTGAATTTATACTTTGAATGACAGTTGCATGCGTCCAAAAAACCTATGTAAAAGTCTTTGGCATTTTCGACCATTTTTTTGTCCTAAAATCACATTTTTAGTCTAAACCTTTTGCCTATCAATACTGGAAATAAGAAATTTAAAACGAATATGGATGCATTAAGCAAAATTTTTGACGATATTCATTTAAATAAATCTGAATATATTTATATTAAAGCGCAGGGAGAATGGTCATTTTCCATGCGAGAACAAAATGCTGTTATTGCTCATATTATATTAATGGGATCTGCTCATTTTAAGATTGATGCAAATACAAGTTTAACAGCCCAAGCGGGAGATATTGTCCTGATTCCATCAGGAAACGCACACCATGGTTCTCATAGTAATAAAAATAAATTAATTGATAGTTTAGATATAAGCAATTTTTTTAAAGGTCACCGTAATGATGCTATTGAAATTGGAACTCAATCTCCTGAATCTGCATTAGTATTTACCGTACGTTGTCATATTGATACATTAATGGCGCGTCCTTTACTTAATGCCCTTCCTTCTTATATTCATATCCATCATGCGATGAGTTCAACTGGCCCTGAATGGTTAAGAGTTGGTCTATATTTTGTGGCACTTGAAACTCAGCGCATTCAACCTGGACGTGATAAAATTTTTGACCATTTGATGACTATTTTATTAATCGAATGTGTGAGGGATTATATTACCCAGCTCGATGACCAAAGCTCTTGGCTGAATGCTCTAAGCCATCCCGAACTTTCCAATGCATTAGCCGCAATACATGGTAGTCCAGAACAACCCTGGACCGTTGAAACCTTAGCGGAACAATGTTGTATGTCTCGTTCAAAATTTGCCAACCTGTTCCAAAGTATTATTCAGGAAACACCTTTAGCTTACCTACAACAGCATCGTTTACGTCTTGCCAGTCAATTATTAAGAGAAAGCAACCTTACCATTCAAAAGATTGCAAATAATATCGGCTATTCTTCGGAAACAGCATTCAGTCAGGCTTTTAAACGCCAATTTGATCTTTCTCCCAAACAATATCGACAAAACTATTTGGCGACTATTGAATAAAACTATTCTGGAGCTAGACAGCGATCAAAATATGACTTAGCAAACGCTTGAGTTGCTTGTTCTTTAGCAGTATCTGTATTTAACTGTTTTTCCGAATATGCATCTTCAACAATGTCCATATAAAAAGCTTTGGTGTCTTCGGATGTGAACTCTTCTGAAATGCGTTGCTGTGTGGAATATGGAATGCCCTCTTGGCGTTGTTGCATAACTGCCGCAGCAACTTCGGCAATCTGCTGACACTCCTGATCTGGAGTTAACGCAAAAGCAAAACTTGGTACGCTTAAACAACCAATTAATAAGGCTCTTAACATCTCAATCCTTTATCAAAAGTCTTTACTCTTACTCAAACGTTTTAGAGTAAAAGTTGACTTTTAGTCATCAAAAAATAGTTGCGAAATAATATATTTTAATTGTTTTTAAAACATCTCTTTTTTATCATTTATTAGCGCTGTCTGTCTCTACTGTGAGAGGCTGCGTATTTCATTCCACTTTGCTTGAAGATTTATAAAATATTTGGAGCAATGCCCCGAATTTCGCACATTGCATCAAATTTATGGTCTGCTTTGTATACAAAAACGTATTCCTTTATTTCTTTGAAAGTGACCCCACCATCTTATAAATGGCTTATCTAATGTCTAAATGATGTTTTTCATATAGACCTCATTAATTGAAATAAAAAGTAATTTAATCAAATTCTTTGCAAAAAATAATAGTCTAGTAACTAAATTCAGAGTTAAGCAGTTTAGAATTATAAAGTGTATTATTTTTATTAGTGATATCTAAATATAAACATCCTAAATTATTTTAAATAAGCCTATTAGTGCCAAAAATGAAAAATCCAGCCTATAAAATGGAACTAAAAAATTAGCGTATCACTCCATTTTTATAGGCTGACTGATTTTTATCTGCATTTTTTTCAACTTCGGCATCATTGTTGTTGTTAAAAAATAGACTAATAGTGTGACTAGAAACATTAATACAACCTCCATAGTCTGGCTGATGCACAACATCGCACCAAAAAATAAACTAAGCAAACTCAAACATAATTTTAGTTCCTTAAAATATAAGGTGATAAAAGTACCAAATATGATCGCTGATACCACAAGATTTAGCATTTTCATAAATCCAAGATAATTTAAAAAAATAATAAGCAGGCATAAAAAAACAATAGATAATAAAAATATAAAAATATTTTTTATAATAAACATTTATGACACCTACTCGCTTATTGATTAAATAATTATCTCTCCTCCTTCCCCAAAGAGGAGAGATATTGACACATCAATTGATTATTTGAGATTCTTTTCTATTATTTAGATGATTTATATTAATAAAGATATCTTTATTATTTTTTCCAGATCTCTTATTTAACATTCAGCGTTCTATTTAATAGTTAAGATGCCTTTTTGATGTGCTGAATCGAGTATAGTTTTATAAGATTTCAAGGAAATAAGCTTTTGGCTTACAAGATTGTGAGAAATAACTTACATTTGTATATTAAACAATCAATTTTTACAAAACATTCATTATATAAAATAAATATATATCAAAGAGTTAAAATCGTTTTGCAATAAATTGTAGATTTCTTTGATTAACAAAACACAACATGCCATTTACAGTAAATTTCATCTATTAAAAAAATTTGGTGTCTGTTTTTTATTTTCTATCTACCTAAAAAAAGATTTTCTCTTTGTGTTTTAAAATTTGATCAATCATCAAGTGTCTATGTTGACTTAAACAGTGCGCTCAAGTAGAACTGGTTTTATCATTTTTTCGGCCTTTAGGTTCACAATGGCAAAACGTAAATATAGTAAAGAGCTCTTTAATGTAAGACGCATTAACCGCCAATGGTGGGTCATTCGAGTGACTCCAGAATCGGGCTGCTTAGAAAAAGTTGAAGTGACTAAAACCCGTAGTCAGGCAAATCAATACGCCGATGACTATACCGAAAAATATTATGTGGATTTATATTTAAAGCAACAACTTGAACAACAGAAAAAATCAAACTAGTTTTTAATTTTGGTATTGGATTCATTCCCATACCAAAATAATACCGCCTGATTAAGCTAATTCTGCTTTAAATAAATTTATGTATATTTTTATAATATTAATACGATTTTAAAAGATTAATTGCTAAAATAAAAAGCAACACAAGAAAATAAAAAAAGTAGACGTATGAATAATTCAATCTATCCTTGTATATGGCTCAAGTCCAATCGTCTAGAAGCAGCAGAATTTTATTGTTCCCTATTTAATGGCCAAATTAGTCAAAGCAATGAATATGTATCGGAACTTTATATTTTTAAACAGAGGCTTATGTTGTTAAGTGGAGGCCCAAATATAGAGTTCAAAATCAATCCCTCTATCTCATTCATGTTATTGTGCGATTCTATTGATCAGGTTCAATACTATTGGGATCAAATTATCACGGATGGTTGTGCTTTAATGCCGCTTGATCGTTATCCTTGGAGTCCGTTTTATGGATGGGTGCAGGATAAATTTGGCGTATCATGGCAACTTTATTTAGATCCGCGTGAGGATTTTACATCTCAACGACTTATACCGACCCTGATGTTTACTGAAAATAATGCTGGAAAAGCGTTAAATGCAATGCAATTCTACACGCATATCTTTCCAAACTCTGAAATCACCAGCCTCCTATATTATAAAGAAAGCGAAAAGGGTTCAGAAAACTCAGATTACATTCAACATGCGCAATTTACGATTGATGACTTTATTTTATACGCGATGGATTCATCTTATTCGCATCATTTTGATTTTAATCAAGGGATATCCTTAGTCGTTGAAACTTCCAGTCAAATGGAAACGGATCATTTATGGACATCTTTACTACAGCACGGTGGCATACCCATGCAATGTAGCTGGCTTAAAGATCAGTTTGGCATACATTGGCAAATCGTCCCTAAACGTTTAATTGAATTGATTAATCATGCAAATCCGAACATTGCGCAATTGGCAATGAATGCGATGTTTCATATGCAGAAAATTAATATTCAAGAAATTGAGGACGCCATAACGCCCTAAGCTGGTATTTCTAAAGTTATTACTTTATAGATCGCAAATTTAATTATGCCACAACCTATATTTTAAAAAATAAAATTCACATATTTTTTGAGAAATAATGCCTTATTTCTTCAAAAAAAAGACGTATAAAACACTATATTTATTTAATTTATCTATAAAAAAAGCTCACAGGGCGATGTGAGCTAGGTAGCAGCCGATTTATTATTTTAGTTGAATAGTATGCTTATTTTTTTGAGTTTTATATTAGCCAAAAGTAAAAAAAAGATTCATCATGAAGATGAATCTTACAAGCCAAATATGGCTTAAATTCTGAAATACAAATGATAGCTGGATGTAATCAAGCGATCATTTGCATCCTAAATACTAGCAAAATGATAGTTTGAATAAAAATACATAATACCTATCATTTATTAATATTATTTAAACATATCTCCTAGGCACTTTAGAAAATCAATATATAACCACCCCATCAAGATATTTTTAAATTGATATAATTCAAAACACTAAATTGATTCTTAAATTCAAAGATAAAAAAATATTAGAATGTTATATTATTTCAATTAGTCTTATTATGTCTAAATACTACATAGTCACAAATAAATTAGCTACTTATAATAAAAAAGAACCCATTGCTTAACGCAATGGGTCTATCAAGGATCACGCTGTACACACTACTGAAGTAGTTTTGTTATTTCTGGCAAGCCCATGAAACTTTCCAGTGGCATAACTATACAAGAACATAAAATTAATTGCAAATGATTCTCATTAATTAAAACAGCAAAACTTTTTATTCTTTATAAAAAAATCACTCATACGCTACTTAGTTTTTCACAAATATTAACAAGGGAAACCGAACTCTACTCTTCGATCCTTACCCGATTACGTATACAATTTTGTGCTTTAAGAAATGCTTTTTTCTTAAATAAATAGTTAAAGCAAGGCCATTATGACTTGAAAATATTTAGTTTTTTATTTTCTGATTTGCCTATCTTTTTTATTAATATCATTAAATTTGATTCATGAGTAATCATCCATGGAACACCTTGAAGCCTTTAAGGCTCTTTTTTTAGGTCTGATTGAAGGGCTAACAGAATTTTTACCAATTTCAAGCACGGGTCATCTCATTCTTTTTGGCCATCTCATTGATTTCCATTCTGATAGTGGTCGAGTGTTCGAGGTTGTGATTCAATTAGGGGCAATTTTGGCAGTTTGCTGGTTATATCGGCAAAAAATTATAGACTTAATTAAAGGTTTTTTTAGTGGCGATGCACAGGCACGTCATTTCTGTTTTAGTGTTCTTATTGCTTTTTTTCCTGCAGTAATTATTGGCGTTATGGCAGTTGACTTTATTAAATCTGTCTTATTTAGCCCTTTGGTTGTAGCCATTGCATTGATTGTGGGGGGCCTAATTATTTTTTGGGCAGAATCAATTAAGTTCGATCATAAAACTACAGAAGCAACTCAGATCACTTATAAACAGGCTTTCTTAGTGGGTCTAGCTCAATGTGTCGCGATGATCCCAGGGACTTCTCGTTCTGGCGCTACTATCGTTGGTGGAATGTTTGCAGGACTTTCGCGTAAAGCTGCAACGGAATTTTCATTTTTTCTTGCGATGCCCACTATGCTTGGTGCAGCAGTGTTTGACTTAGTTCGTAATGCCAGCGTGCTCACGGCTGATAATATGACAAATATTGCGCTTGGTTTTGTAACTGCATTTATAGCGGCATTATTTGTTGTTAAAGCATTGGTTCGTTTTGTTGAGAAACATACTTTACGCGTTTTTGCGTGGTATCGGATCGTTTTAGGAATAATTATTATGTTTGTAATGCTATAGAAACATCAGAAAAAGCCCAGAGATACGCCATTATTTCTGGGCTTCTTTATTATTTAACAGGATGATCCTGTCTAAATAGTTGCCATTCCTCAATGATACGCCCATCTGGCAAGATGCAATTGGCATACTCGCCACCATTCGCATCTTTTTTCATTTCCAGCCGACCGCCTTGATCAACACAGTATTGGCTGGCTGGGTTTGCCATTCCAATTTTGTGTGGTTTAGATGAATGAGTCGTTGCACAAGCGGGTAAAATAAGTGTGCTACCACACAGAATCAGCAATATTTTTTTAGTCATTGTGTCATTCCACACTTCATTTAACCATTTCGATTATCCAAGATTTTAAGTTTTAAACTGTTAATTTTAGTTAGTTCATTGCAATCATTTTTACTAATATATGCTGTGATTCATCATTTTCATCAAAAGTCTGTTTGCGAATCAGTTCCTTATATTTGACCCTAAAATCTCGTCCATTAAACGTTACAACAGAAGGTATGTTGTCAAAATATGTACTACCCGTTTCCAGATTCTCCTCATGTAAAGGAGTTCCAAGTTGATAATCATCACCTTTGAGTACGACATATTTTACTGTTGTTCTCATTTTATCCATGCTACTTAAACCTTTTAAATCTATTCTTTACTGCTTTTAAAAGCTTGACCAGATATATAAACAATTAATAAACAAAACAATTCTAAAAAAATTGATCATTCTAAATGTATAACGTTATTAAGCACTATTCCCTCAATGCCGACTCAAGTCAACCCTATAAAAAAAAGCCCCGTAGGGCTTTGGCTTCAGACACAAGCAAAAAACTAAATATGTTTTGCTGACAAAGAAGAATGTTTATCCATTTCTTTTCTCAAAACATGGGCTTGCTCAAGAACCTTATCTTTAAGTGACTTGCGAAAACCCAATAAAAAAACAAATTCAGCCAGAACAAACAACGGTCCAATTGCTAAACCTACGATATCATCGACAAATGCAGGCTTTTTCTTTTCAAAAAAATGACCAATAAACTGAAAAATCCAGCCAATAATAAAGCTGCCAATGGAAATACTAAGCCAAAGCCAAATATCCAATTGAGCAATCTCTAGAGCTAAATATGTACATGCTCCAAGAATAAAAAGCATCATTAAACCAAATATATAATCAAGACGTAGATAATAAACCACCATGATCCATAATAGTGTAATTACCAAATGCAGATGAAACTGACCCACGCTAAACTCTACCCGTGCTGCCAGACAAAATAGAGCAAAAACAATCAAAGGAATTCCTATAAAATGTGTCATCACATTTTTCTGGTCTAAATGATAAGCGGCATATTGACTTAATAACTGCTCTAATTTACTCATTTTTATGCATCCTTGCCTAAAGTTACTGTTACTATAACCAACTTAAAAAAAGCAAGTTGTCGGCTAACCGACATTTAAAGCCAAAGGGAATAAAATGTTGGATACCAAATTTCACGCACATCTACAACGCAATCTCTGGTTTTCGCAATTGCCTATTTTGTTTCAGGATTTTATTTTCCAAAATGCCAAACTTTTAAATTTAGAAAAAAACCAGGCTGCTTTTTACGCGGGCGATGCTTTTGATGGCATCTATGCATTATTAGAAGGCTCTATCGAAATTTGTTCAACGGATGAACATGGTAATCACTTTTTAATCGCGATTTTTGAGCCTATTAATTGGTTTGGGGAAATCTCGTTAGTTGATCAATCTCCTCGCTCACATCAGGCTGTTGCAGTAAAATCCAGTAAAGTCTTGTATTTATCTCAAAAAAATTTAGATCTGTTACTTAAATCGCATCCTGAAGGCTGGTACTTTTTGGCTCAATTAATTAGCCAAAAACTCAGATTTGCATTTTTAGAATTAAATGCCATTCATAGTCGAAGTTTATTACAACATTTGGCCCAGCGTTTAAACTTTATATTACAAGGCTACGGTAATATTGAAAATATTGAAAATTTTATGATTCAAATCTCACAAGAAAAATTAGCACAAATGCTGGCATGTTCCCGACAAACAATTAATCAGTTATTACAAGAACTTGAAAAGAAAAAAATTGTAGAAGTTAATTTTGGTAAAATCATTATTAAGGATTATGAACAATTAAAATACATTGCTAATTCAATACCATTTGATTCTAAAAATGATTAGTATCTATTCAATTTTGAGTTGATAATCATCTTGCGTTATTTTGATTTTTAATTTTCGGTATTTGCGTTTGTTTGGATCTAAGGCGGATTCTAGTATTTCACTTTTGAACTGAGTATCATTCATAAGTTCAGCATAAATTTTATATCCAATTAAGATTTTACTCGGCTTTTCTTTAATGTTTTTAAAATCATCTATTATATTATTTAAATAATCTAGATTGGTTTCATTTGCTTTTCTCATACGTATTTCGCCCCTTTGATCCTAAAGTCAAATTAACATTTAATTTTTACAAAAAGATGAATCCGACTTTTCTAATATTCATTTTAAAAATAAAAAAAACCTGCAACTTGGGGAAGAAGCAGGCTGTAAAACGCACAACTAAAAAACTTTTAACCTATTGATTTAAATAAAATATTATATATTTTCTTAAATTATCTGAATTACACGAACCTATTTACTACTGCAAAAAATTCATTATTAACAAATAGTTATATTAAGATAATCATTACTTCCACCTTATTATATTAAAAATATACAGACTAGTCTACATAAAATTATAATAATGTTGAATTTATGAAATAAATATGTCAATTTTGCATATCAATGAACTAAATTCGTAATTATGTAGCGTTTAATCGTCAATTTTCTTCAAAGCATTTATGCGAAAATTTGTTAAAAAACGAACAATTCAAATTAAATCACGCTAAATTAATCAAGTAGATGATCAATAACAACACTAAGAACATTCCACATTAGGATATGAAAATGATTAAGAAAGCTCTGTTGAGTAGTTTAATAGCCAGTAGTTTATGTTTTATATCATTTACCGCTCAAGCCTGTACAAGAGTGGTATTTCAAGGTGACAACCAAACTGTTATTACTGCTCGCTCTATGGATTGGAAACAAGATGTCGGTACAAATCTATGGATTCTGCCTAGCGGTGTAAAACGAAGTGGAAATGCGGGTAAAAACTCTATTCACTGGACATCTAAATACGGAAGTGTGGTTGCAACAGGTTATGATATTTCAACAACGGATGGAGTTAATGAAGCGGGTTTGAATGCCAATCTGCTTTGGTTGGTTGAATCTGAGTATCCAGATGCAACAAAATCCAGCAAACCCAAACTTACAATTGCCGCTTGGGCGCAGTATGTTCTGGATAACTTCGCAACCGTAGATGAAGCCGTACAAGCCTTACAAAAAGAACCCTTTATTGTGGTTTCAGATGCTGTGCCTGGTGAAAAACGCTTAACTACATTACATTTATCGATTTCTGATAAAACAGGTGATAGTGCCATTGTGGAATATATTAACGGCAGACAAGTCATTCATCATAGTCGGAACTATCAGGTTATGACAAATTCCCCTATTTTTGATGAACAGTTGGCACTTAATCAATATTGGAAACAAATTGGTGGAACTACTTTCCTCCCTGGAACCAATCGAGCATCTGATCGTTTTGCCAGAGCTTCTTTTTATATTAATGCCATTCCCAAAAATGATGAACCGAAAGAAGCACTTGCCTCGGTTTTTAGTGTCATTCGTAATGTATCTGTACCTTATGGGCTAAATACTGAAGAAGAACCTAATATTTCCTCAACACGCTGGCGTACTGTGGTTGACCATAAGCGTAAACTTTACTTTTTTGAGTCCGCACTTTCACCCAACAGTTTCTGGGTCGATCTTAACAAAATTAATTTCAAAGATGGGGTGACACGCAAGTTAGATTTAGGTAAAAATCAAGAGAACATCTATGCAGGTGATGCAACAGCACAATTCAAAGCTTCACAACCCTTTCATTTTCTTGGTATAGATGAATAATAGGAAAATGAAGAATATATATTTAGGGGAAATCTAAAATGAAAAAAACACTTGGGTTCATGGCGGCTTTCATTTTTTTACACGGTTGTACAACTGTTCCAGAGAGTAAAACTAATACTGATCGTTTAGCAACAGCAGGACTATTGCTGTGTAAACCAAATGAACAGTGTCCTGTTATGGCTGCGTCATGGAGTTCGGAGAATAAAAATCAACTTCGTATTGATGTGCGGCTAAATAGCAGCTATCTCTATTACGATATTAAAAAAGTAACGTTTATTGTTGATGGTAAACATTTAAGTTATATACCCGCACAACCTACTGAATTACAGTACATTAGTCGTTTAGAACCAAAACGTTCGTCTAATCATGTTGTTGTTCCTACCAGCTTTTTAAATGACTTTAAAAATGCAAAACGCATTGACGTTCAAATCAATACAGATCACGGCGCAATCAAACGCCCAATGTATATTGATGGACAAGCTTCTTCTGCCTATCAAAACTTTGTCAACGTGTATTCTTCTTAACCAGATATTTCAAAGTTAATCATAAAAAAACTCACCCCAAACGGTGAGTTTTTTATGAAATACTGAGCTTATGGTTCAATCGGTACAAATGGAGCGATTACGTCCGCATTTTGTGCTCGATTGCGTAAGAAATGATCCATTAATACAATGGCAAGCATAGCTTCAGCAATTGGAGTTGCCCGCACGCCCACACAAGGATCATGACGACCTTTAGTCAACACATCTGTATTTTCACGATCTAGATTAATAGTTTTGCCAGGAGTGGTAATACTTGCTGTAGGTTTTAAAGCAATAGCAACACGAATAGTTTGTCCACTCGAAATCCCGCCTAAAATCCCGCCTGCATGATTTGCAAGAAAGCCATCTATTGAAAGTTCATCACGAGTTTCATGTCCAAACTGGCCAGCTACTGCAAACCCATCACCAATTTCTACACCTTTTACAGCGTTGATACTCATCATGGCATGTGCGATATCAGCATCAAGACGATCAAATACAGGTTCCCCCCAACCGACTGGAACTTTTTCGGCCAGAATTTCAAGTTTCGCACCACAACTCGTACCCTGTTCACGCAAAGAGGTCACTAACGCTTCAAAACGAGGAACCGCATCAGCATCACCGCAGAAAAAAGGATTATTGGTGACTTCAGCCCAATCCAGTTTTTGTGCAATTTCATTTCCTATTTGAGTTACATGACCACGAATCACGATCCCAAATTTTTCAAATAGATATTTTTTTGCAATTGCGCCAGCAGCAACACGCATTGCTGTTTCACGCGCACTTGAACGTCCACCACCGCGATAATCACGAAAACCATATTTTTGCGTATAAGTATAATCCGCATGGCCTGGACGGAAAGTTTGTGCAATATTGCCATAATCTTTTGATTTCTGATCTGTATTACGAATGAGCAGACCAATGGAAGTACCCGTAGTTTTACCTTCAAAAACCCCTGAAATAATTTCAACTTCATCCGGTTCTTTACGTTGCGTTGCAAATTTTGATGTGCCAGGTTTACGACGATCCAGATCTTTTTGCAAATCGTCTGCACAGAGTTCCAAGCCTGGTGGAATGCCATCTACGATCGCCATTAATCCAACACCATGTGACTCGCCACATGTCGTTACACGAAAGAGTTGACCAATACTATTCCCTGCCATATTTACAACCCCTTATGCTTCTAACGATTCTTGAAATAAACGCTGATAACGGCGGCATTGCTCTGCGGTTAAAGCAAAAATACCTGAACCACCTTTTTTGAAAGTCAACCAGTGAAAATCAACCGTATGAAAATTTTGACGCATTGCCCATTCAGAATTACCGACTTCAATCACAATTAAACCATCTTCAGTCAAATAATCAGCAGCTTGAGCCAACATTTTTCGCACCAGATCCAGACCATCTTGACCTGCTGCCAGCGCTAATTCAGGTTCATGTAAAAATTCTTCTGGTAAATCAGCCATATCTTCTGCATCAACATAAGGCGGATTGCTGACAATTAAATCATATTGATTTTCGGCAGGAATTTTTGAAAATAAGTCAGACTCTAATAAGGCAACCTGATATTGCTTTTCGTGATGTTCCGCATTAATAGCAGCGACTTCAAGCGCATCTTTGGAAATATCAGTTGCATCCACTTCCGACTCTGGAAATGCATAAGCCAAAGCTATAGCAATACAACCTGAACCCGTACACATATCTAAAATACGCTGCGGAGTTTTAGGATTTGTATTTTCAGGTAAATGATTTAAAGCTTCTTGCAGATTTCCATGTTCATCCAGACAGTAAGGAGCAAAGCGTTGTTCAATTAACTCCGCAATAGGTGAACGTGGAATCAATACACGCTCATCGACATAAAATGGTTTATTTGCAAAATAAGCCAGATTTAACAAATATGATGTTGGAATTCGTTCATTGACACGTCTTTCTAGCAAACTTAGAAACTCAGCTTTTTCACTAGGTAACAGTTTGGCCTCCAAAATTTCGGCATCTGCAGCCCATTCAAGCGAAAGAGTTTGTAAAACCAGTGCTGAACTTTCTGCAAAATAGTCTTCGGTTCCCTGACCTAAATGAGCATCATATTGACGTAATGCAGTGACACCAAAACGAATAAAATCACGAATCGTTGTTAAGTTCTCTGCTGCTTCCTGCAAATGTTCAGGGCTAATAGTCGGTCGCTCCACTCAGGGGTCTCCAAAAGATGTTGATGCAAAACGACTTATGATACCTTGTTTTGTTGTGGTTTTTAATGCCTAAACGTAATGGGTTCAATTTTAAATGAATTTGACTTTTAGTACGTTTTAACCGAATATTTTTATAACTCTTTAACAATTTAATAAAATCATAAACTTATGAATTACTTTCATTTCTTTGGTTGAAAAGATTTTTAGTCATGAAGTCGTTGTTATTGTTTAGTTTATGACTATATTTTTATGGATTCCTATCGCATAGATAGTTTAGAAAATTGCCTCCAGACTGCGACTGGAGAAAAACGCGATTCCTATCGCATAGATAGTTTAGAAAATTGGTTAGGTTATCAACCTGTATTTTTAGCGGATTCCTATCGCATAGATAGTTTAGAAATGCCTGATGTAAGTTGGCGCGGAGCATGGTGTGATTCCTATCGCATAGATAGTTTAGAAAATCCCCCAAACTTACGACGCTATTTTCCTCAAGATTCCTATCGCATAGATAGTTTAGAAAGTTTTGGTTATCTGACGGCTCTCAGTCTAATAGATTCCTATCGCATAGATAGTTTAGAAAGACGCGACCAGATTTGCTGCGATATATTTAGTGGTGTGTGGAAGATGAAAAAAGTCCTGACGGAAAAATTAAGATTCTAATTAAAAAATGAAATTACGAAATACCATGTGCGCCAGTATATTCGGATTAAATATGACCCCAAACATCTAAGAAATATTAAAATATTATAGTCATGTAAATAATGAAACTAGACACCATTACAAGCAACAGATATTCAAGTTTAAATGCTCAAAGCCCTCCAAATGTAATAGCATATCATTCTCCTATTGTATTTTTTAAAATTCGCTTTATAACATCTTCAATATATAAAATATTTTACTGATTCATCTTGTATGAATCTTTTAAATCCAGGTTATTTTGGATTGGTTTTCTGTCAAAATAGTAAGTAAATTCTTTAAAGTTTTAATTTTATGAATCCTTATATTCAAAGTGTCGAATTATCCAAGGCCTATCGCTTACTCAATCATGGACCAACTGTTTTGGTCTCAGCCCAAACTGGTGAAGATGTTGATGTATGGCAGCCGCATGGGCTTGTGCACTCGAATTTAGTCCTGCCAAAGTCACTGTTGTTTTAGATAAAAGCACCAACACCCGACAAATCATTGAGCAAAATGGTTACTTTGCTTTACAAGTACCCTGTTTTGCACAACTAGATATGACTTACCAATTAGGCAGTATCACTAAGTTCAATGAACCAAATAAATTGGCGATTTGTGGGACACAACTTTTTTATCAAAATGGCTTTGATGTACCTTTAGTAGACGGGTGCATTGCTTGGCTTATATGCAAAGTTATTCCTGAAACGCATAATCAGCAAACTCACGATTTGTTTATAGGCAATGTCGTGGGCGCTTGGGCAGATTCGAGGGTATTTCGCGATGGACACTGGTATTTTGCAGATGCAGATAAGCGTTTAAGGAGCTTACATTATATTGCAGGGGGTACGTTTTATACTATTGGCGATGAAGTAAAAGCCCATTTGTAAAATACTTCGTAATCTCTCAAGAGAAACCAATGAGCTACAATAACGCAATATTCCATTGGTTTCTGCCATGAATAATAGATATGAAGCTAACTTGCACAGACTTGCTGCATCCTTTCGATCTCTTGTTGTTTGAGTACACCACGTTGAATTTTACCACTTACGGTTTTAGGTAATGCTTCCACAAACTCAATTTCTTTTGGGTAAGCATGTTTGGATAGCCGACCTCGTACATACATTTGCAGTTTTTCCTTGAGATGATCAGTCGCTTGATAGTCTGCTTTCAGAACCACAAAAGCTTTTACAATTTCGGTTCTCGCTGGATCAGGTTTACCTATAACCGCAGATTCCAAAACTTCTTCACACTCCAATAAAGTGCTTTCTACATCAAAAGGGCCTACACGATAACCAGACGTTGTAATGACATCGTCAGCACGCCCGACAAAATCAATGCCTTCATGTTCATTTATTTGGACGGTATCGCCCGTAATGTAATATTTACCTACGAAAGATTTTCGGTTGTTATCACCATAGCCCTTAAACCATAATAATGGGGATGCATCGCAATCAATTGCCAATATCCCAGTTCCACCCTGCCCCAATTCCTCAAAACTTTCATCAAGTACAGCAAAACGATGCCCCGGAATAGCAAAACCCGCAGAACCTATTTTGATCACATGTTCCAATGCATGATGATTACCAATCACCATGCCTAATTCTGTCTGGCCATACTGGTCATAAATATTGACATCAAGATCATGTTTAAACCAATGAATAACCTCTGGCGTCAAAGGTTCTCCTGCACTACTGACGACTCTTAAATGCTGTTTGATGCCTTCATCAAACTTTTCTTTAAAACCGTAAAACATGCGAAATGCGGTCGGCGAACCTGTAAGATTATTAACCTGATATTTTTTAATTAACTCAATGGCACGATCTACACTAAATGCATTTTCGTCCATAATGATCGAGTGGCCTAAACTTAAAGGTCCTGTAATTCCGTAATAAAGACCATATGCCCAACCAGGATCGGCAAGATTCCAAAACGAATCTTGTTCACGTAAATCGATAGCATGAGTCATATACCCTTTAAAAGCCAAAATTGCTTTTAAAGGTACAGGTACGGACTTGGCCAAACCTGTAGTGCCTGAGGTAAACATCATCAAAAAATCATCATCAAAACTGCGATATTCAACTGGACAATTAGAATCAAATAAATCCATTAGCCCCCAAAAACTATCATTGTTCTGATTTTGCTTTTCATCTTCTACAAGCAAGATTTGATGGACGTTTAAGTCTTTAAGCTTAGGTTGCTGTTCAATATTGGTGACAACAAGTTTGGTTTTGGCTGTTTGCAAACGATGTTCAATCGCTTTAGATTCAAATGCAGTAAAAAGCGGTTGGTAAATTGCGCCTATACGCCATGTCGCTAGAATTGTAATTAATAGTTCTGGTGTCCGCGGTAATAATCCTGCGACACAATCTCCTGCCTGAATATTGATGGACTTCAAATAGTGAGCTAATTTTCCTGAATATTCAGCACATTGCTCAAAAGTATAAGATTGGCTCTCACCATTTTTACCTTCCCACATCAAAGCCACTTTATTTTGACCGACATATCTGCCGCAACATTCTTCGTAGGCATTTATACGATGTTTATGACCTGTTAGTTGTTGTTGAACCAGTTGATTAAAGTCAAATTCAAGATATGCTTGTGCCAGTGTCTTCATCCCGAAAACCTCTTATATTCCGTCTTCATTCAGA
This sequence comes from Acinetobacter sp. S40, assembly GCF_016624705.1. Classification (NCBI taxonomy): domain Bacteria; kingdom Pseudomonadati; phylum Pseudomonadota; class Gammaproteobacteria; order Moraxellales; family Moraxellaceae; genus Acinetobacter; species Acinetobacter sp. S40. The sequence goes on along the minus strand of NZ_JACVTU010000003.1, from coordinate 289,292 downwards.
TAGACCAAGTTGATTGTCTATCTCATAATCCATTGTTGTTGTAATCAAACATCATTTGATGCTGTTCATTTTTACCATCCAATTTAACTTATACTGTCTTTTTATGTCATTCAATTCCCAAATACCTCAATCAAGCTGAGGTATTTGACATATACTAAAAAAACATAGTCACTTAAAGCTGAGTAACTTCTCTAGCAATGACTAAGCGTTGAATATCAGATGCGCCTTCATAAATCTGGCTAACTCTTACATCGCGATAAATCCTCTCTACAGGGAATTCACTGACATAGCCATAACCACCGTGGATCTGAATCGCATCTGAACATACTTTTTCGGCCATTGTAGAAGCAAAAAGTTTGGCCATAGATGCTTCTTTTAAACAGGGAAGATTTGCATCTTTTAAACTCGCAGCATGTAACACCAGCTGTCGTGCGGCTTCGATCTGCGTTGCCATGTCTGCCAATCTAAAACTTACTGCCTGATGTTGTACCAGTTCCACTCCAAAAGCTTTACGTTCATTCGCATATTGTACGGCTGCATCAAAAGCCGCTCGCGCCATTCCTACAGATTGAGCAGCAATTCCAATACGCCCAGCAGCTAAATTTGACAAGGCAATTTTATAACCTTCGCCCTCTTTTCCAACCAAATTTTCCACTGGGATGCGACAGTTTTCTAATGTGATCGTGGCAGTATCAGAAGCATGCTGTCCCATTTTGTCTTCAATACGAGTAACCTGATAACCTGCCGTATCGGTAGGCACCAGAAAGCAAGATATTCCCTTTTTACCTGCCGATTTATCTGTAACTGCGAGTACTAATGCGACATTGGCATTTTTACCACTGGTAATAAATTGCTTTACTCCATTTAAAACCCATTCATTACCCTCACGATGAGCTTTAGTCAAAATAGCACTGGCATCTGATCCAACATGGGGTTCCGTCAGACAAAAGCAGCCCAACCATTCACCAGATGCAAATTTAGGCAAAAACTGTTGCTTTTGTTGCTCATTCCCATAAAGCTGTGTAATGCCACAAATTAATGAATTTTGTACACTGACAATCGTTGAAATTGCCCCATCACCTGCGGCTATTTCTTCTAAAGCCAGTACCAATGCTACATAATCTAGTCCTGCACCACCCCATTGTTCGGGGACAGTCATGCCCATTGCACCCAATTTTCCTAGCTCTTTCAATTCCTGTGCTGGAAACTGATGCGTTTTATCACGCATTGCGGCTGTAGATTTAAGCTGGGCTTGCGAATAATCCCGCATCATGTCACGAATCATGATGTGTTCTGGACGGTATATCATTTTTTAAATTCCTCTATTTTCAAGTCTGGAAAAATTTTTCATTATTTTGGTGCCATACGAATTGCACCATCCAGACGAATCACCTCTCCATTCAGATAAGAATTTTCAATAATATGTGCAGCTAAACGTGCAAACTCATCAGGTTTACCCAAACGTGATGGATAAGGTACCATTTGACCCAGTGCATCCTGAACATTTTGCGGTAATGCCTTGAGCATCGGAGTTTCCATAATACCTGGTGCAATCGTGACCACACGGATGGCGTGTCGGCCTAATTCACGGGCAATAGGTAACGTCATCGCAACGACAGCACCTTTGGATGCAGAATAAGCAGCCTGTCCAATTTGCCCATCAAAGGCAGCCACAGAAGCAGTATTGATGATGACACCACGATCTTCATCTTCTGCTGAAGGCACATTATGGGTCATCGCTTCTGCTGCAAAGCGCAGCATATTAAATGTACCTGTGACATTTATATTCAAAACTTTATTAAACAATGCCAGATCATGAATGTTCTCTTTACCAACAACCTTCGCTGACGGCCCTACTCCTGCACAATTAATCAAACCATGCATTGCTCCATGTTTTTGTAGAGTTTGCTGAAAAAATTGTTCAACCTGCGTTTCCTGAGTCACATCCAGTTGGATAAAGTCCGCTGCTGTACCTAATTTTTCTACCTGTGTTTTGCCCGCGTCTTCATTCATATCGACTAAAGTTACACTCGCGCCCTGAGCAACTAAACATTCAGCTGTAGCAGCGCCCAAACCCGATGCACCACCAGTAACAATGAAATGCTTTCCCTGAATTTTCATTTTAAATTTCCACGTTAATTAATTTATTAGAATATGACTCTCAGAGTAAAAGTTCAGCTTTTACAGTACAATTTCAAAAAGCCTCAAATGTTCTGAGGTTTTTGGACATTTAGATCATTTAAAATTTTTACTTCTTTATTTTAAGGTCATACATGCAACGCATTGCCCAGTCAACTATTCCACCATCAAATAAGGGAACCATTTCCATTGCACTGGTCAATGAAGCTTTAAGTGTGGCGCATACACGTGGTTTAAATATTGAAAAAATTGCCCAACAAGCGGGTATTTCTTCTGAACTTCTACATTTTCCCAAAGCCAGAATCCCTGTGTCGGCGTATGCCCAACTCTGGATTGAGCTGGCCAACCACATGAATGATGAGTTTTTTGGAATGGATTCGCATCCCATGCGTCGAGGAAGTTATCAACTTCTGGCAAAACTTGCCATGCAATCAGAAACACTTAAAAAAGCGTTGATTGATATTTTGAAGTATTTTTCGGTACTTTTGGACGATATACATGCAGAACTACATATTGAACAATCTATAGCGCATCTCATCATTTCTGACAAAGATCATCCCAAGCGCATGTTTAGCTATGCCACATTTTTAATGCTCATTCATGGTTTATTATGTTGGCTGGCAGATCAACGTATTGCTATTAACAAGATCACTTTAAAATGTAGTAAGCCTACTTATCCTCAAGATTATTATGTCCGTTTTTGTGAAAATATTGAATTTGATGCTGAATTTAATCGTATAGAATTTAATGCTGACTATTTACAGATCAAAATCAAAAAAGACAAAAAAGCATTAACCGAGTTTCTTAAACAAACCCCGCAGAATCTTCTCGTTCGTTATAAAAATGAGAACTCGTTAAGCCTTATCATTCGTAGGCATCTGATTCAACATCCTCCTATAGTATGGCCTGAACTCAAAGAGCTTTCTCAGCAATTGTATATGTCTGAAGCCACGATTCAACGGCGTTTAAAAGCTGAAAATATTAGCTATCAACAACTTAAAAATGACATCCGGTGTGATATTGCTATTGAGCGTTTAAGTAAAACTGAAGATAGTATTCAAGAGATTAGTCATGCTTTGAACTTTCATGATGCTAGTGCTTTTTATCGTGCCTTTAAAAAATGGACGGGCGTCAATCCTAGTGCTTATCGACAAAATACCCCAGTAGAATAAAACGTATAAACGGGCTTCATCCAACGCTATATGCACATTTATTATCAGTTAAGCAGAATTTATAATAATTCACTAATTTCCATAAAAAGTTTTTTATAATCAAATCATTAAAACCAAAAAATGGTGTTTATTCCAGAACATGCATTACTAAGCAAAATATCTGTGTTTGAAGTACGCTATTCTCATGCAAACATCTGAGAAATTTCATTTATTTGTCAGATTGGACTTGGGCATGTCATCATTTAAAAAACCTTCCTTAAAATTGTTCATCACTGGGGTTCTTGCAACAACATTTACCGCAACTGCATTTGCGGCTATTCCCAAAACACTGAAGCTGGATTATGCCTACTATGCGCCTACTAGTTTAATTGTAAAAGATCAAAAGCTATTGGAAAAAGCGCTGCCAAACACTGAAATTAAATGGGTGTTTAGTCAAGGGAGTAATCGTTCTTTGGAATATCTCAATAGCAATAGCAGCGACTTTGCCTCTACTGCCGGTTTAGCTGCGGTTCTCAGTCGTGCCAATGGTAGCTCAATTAAAACGGTTTATATCCAGAGTCAGCCTGAATGGACTGCACTGGTAGTCGCTAAAGATTCACCATTGAAATCATTAAAAGATTTAAAAGGGAAAAAAATCGCAGCAACCAAAGGTACAGATCCATTTTTATTTACTTTGCAGGCACTAGATACTGTTGGTTTAACCAAACGAGATGTACAACTTGTGCATTTACAGCATCCAGATGGCAAAACAGCACTTGAAAGAGGTCAAGTGGATGCTTGGGCTGGACTTGATCCACTTATGGCTGCTGCACAAATTCAATCAGGTGCAAGATTACTTTATCGAAATGTTAATTTTAATAGCTACGGGGTATTAAGCGTTAAAGAAGATTTTGCCAAACAAAGTCCTGAGGCAATTGAAGTCGTGATCAAAGCTTACGAACAGGCACGAAAATGGGCGATCGCAAATCCAGACAAAACTGCCGAACTTTTAGCTCGCGAATCAAAGTTACCGCTTGCCGTTGCAAAACTGCAATTAAGTCGAACCAATTTTGAACAAAATATTCCGTCTGTAAAACAGACACAGGCCCTGAAACGCGCAGGAAATATTTTGGTCGAAGAAGATCTAGTACGCAAAGGTACCAATGTTAATCAAGTGATTGATCAGCTATTTGATCCTCGTTTTGCTCAAAAGGTCGTTAAGTAATCTATGCAAAATTCACTTTCTAAGTCTGAGCTAAACAGAAGTTTGGCTCAGGCTGCCATTCAAGATCAGCAACGCCACAAACCCAGCAAATTTAAAAGTTGGTTTAAAGCACTTTTATTGCCTGTTATATTTTTACTTATTTGTGAATTTCTGGTGCGAAGTGGTGCTATTGATGCCTATTTATTACCTGCACCGAGTAGCCTATGGCAGTCTTTCATCGATTTGGCTCATGCAGATTTATTGACACATATTTACATTAGCACGTGGCGTGTTTTTGCTGGATTTGCTATCGGCAGTGGCCTTGGCTTATTGTTTGCGGTAGGTGTAGGCCTTAATAAGCAGATTGAAGAATATCTTGACCCTACTTTTTCAGCGATTAAATCTATTCCGAGTTTGGCATGGATCCCATTGTTATTATTATGGCTAGGTATTGATGAGGGATCAAAACTCACACTGATCGCCATTGGTGCATTTTTCCCAACTTATACTAATACAGTTGCAGCAATTCAAAATGTGGATCCCAAATTGGTCGAGTTGGGAAAAGTATATGGTTTGAATCGCTTTAAACGAATTATCCAGATTATTTTGCCTGCCGCCTCGCCAGGAATTCTAACAGGGTTGCGTAATAGTTTGAGTTTATCATGGATGTTTATGATTGCTGCTGAATTGATTGCAGCAACACAAGGCATTGGTTATCTACTGAGTGATGGACGAGAAACTTCACGGCCCGATATTGTTATTTTGGCCATTATTTTACTAGCATTATTGGGGAAAATAACGGATGCCATCATGAAAGCTGTAGAGCAATGGTTATTAAGATGGCGAGAAAGTATCCCCAGATAGGCTATCTGAGCAGATGTTGCCCTAAACTAATACGATCATTTCCACCGTAATCTTTTCGGGTTTGAATCTGGACAAAACCACGCTTTTGCAATAATTGACGAACTGCTTCACTCTGATCGTAACCGTGTTCAAGCACCAGCCAACCGTTAGAATTCAACCAGCTCGGTGCTTGATCTATAATAATTTGCAGATCAGCAAGACCCTGTTGTTCGGCCACCAAAGCACGACGTGGCTCTGTCCCCAAGTTGTCCATGTGCGCATCATCTGCATCAATATAGGGTGGATTAGAAACAATCAAATCAAATTTCTGTGCTGGAATCGCTTCAAACCATGCACTACAAATAAATTCAACCTGATTTAAACTATGTTTATGAGCATTACCTTGGGCCACTTCAAGCGTTGGGAAATAAATATCCGTAGCCAAAACCTTCCAATCAGGGCGTTCTTTTGCTAAAGACAAAGCAATTGCACCGGTACCTGTACCCAGATCCACCATTGAGGTTTGAAAAGGTAAATCCAGAGAAAGCACGGTTTCAACTAAAATTTCAGTATCTGGACGCGGTACCAAAGTATCAGAAGTGACAGTAAGATCCAAACTCCAGAAAGGCTGAGAACCTGTAATATAAGCCAATGGCTCACCTTTAGATAAACGCATCAGGCCATCCAGAAAGACCTGCTCCTGTTCATGCGTCAGTACTTGCATTTGACGCATTTTCAATTCAATTGCATTTAAATTTAAAACATGTTCAAGCAACCACACAGCTTCCTGACGTTCATAACTATCAGTTTCACCACGCAGATTTAACGCTTGCCCAATCTTCATTAGCCGCCGTTCTCTTGGGCCAACATCGCTAACTGATCTGCCTGATATTCACGATGTAAACTATCTAAAAGCTCAGTCAAATCCCCTTCCATAATCGCATCTAACTTATATAACGTTAAGTTAATACGATGATCAGTCATGCGTCCTTGCGGGTAGTTATATGTTCTAATTCGTTCTGAGCGGTCGCCAGATCCGACTAAATCACGACGCATTTCAGAAGTTGCCGTTTCTTGTGCTGCACGCTTGGCGTTTTCTAGCCGAGAAACCAATAGCGCCATCGCTTTGGCTTTGTTTTTATGCTGGGAACGCTCTTCCTGACATTCCACCACAACACCTGTAGGGATGTGAGTAATACGTACAGCCGAGTCAGTTTTGTTAATGTGCTGCCCCCCTGCACCTGATGCACGATAGGTATCGATACGCAAATCGGCAGGATTAATTTCAACGGTTGTATCCACATCCACTTCAGGTAAAATTGCAACTGTACAGGCCGAAGTATGTACTCGTCCCTGCGATTCAGTTGCAGGAACACGTTGTACACGGTGCGCCCCACTTTCAAACTTTAAGCGACCATAAACGCCATCACCATCGACGCGGCAAATGACTTCCTTATAACCCCCGTGTTCACCTTCATTTTCAGAAAGTATTTCTATTCGCCAGCCTTGAGACTCTGCATATTTACTATACATACGAAATAAATCGCCTGAAAATATCGCAGCTTCATCACCCCCTGTACCTGCCCGTACTTCCAAATAAGCGGAATTGGCATCATTGGGGTCTTTAGGAATCATCAAAATATTGAGATCAGCTTCGAGTTGCTCAATCAGACTTCGATTTTCCTTAATCTCTTCTTGGGCCATATCCTTAAAATCAGGATCATTTAACATCTCTTCGGCGGTAATAATGTCCTGTTCAGCCTGACGATATTTACCCCAAACCTCAACCATTTCAGAAAGATCACTATGCTCACGTGACAATTTACGGAATCGTTTATTATCTGAAATGACTTCTGCATCTGCCAATAATGCAGTCAACTCTTCATAACGATCACAGAGTTGATCAAGTCGTAAACGTAGTGATTCTTTCATAAGTGGAAGTATCTCAAAATAAAAATAATCGATAAGCACATCTTTTGAATCTAAAAGTGCCTTCAATCATATCAAAGCTAAAATTGCGCATAGTTTACCGATTATGACCATCAAATAACATAGACAACGACATATTTGAGTGATCCTGTACAAATTCTTATTTGAGGCTTTTCACTATTTCTACACATTAGGCTTTAAATCAATCGCTTTTGCCGTTTTATTAGACACTTTTAATAGAAAGTATACAAAACACGGGTACACTGTAAAAATTAGAAGGTTAATCTCCACAATTATAGTGAATCGTTTTGTTACATTTGCTGCAACGAAATAGATAAAGTCCTGCTACTAGGACACGGAGATTTAAAATGAAAGCAAGCAACTTATTACTGAGTAGTGTATTCGCAATTTCTTCCATGTTTGCAATTAACGCTCATGCTGACAATACCACACGTGTTGCGGCGACCTCAGCATTAGGCAGCGTTGTAGGTACAGCTTTGGGCAATCAAATGGGCGGTAATACTGGCGCAATGATTGGTTCTGCTCTCGGTGGTGCTGGTGGTGCAGCAGTTGCAAGCAATAAACGTAACCGTACCGAATCTGCTATTGGTGGCGGCTTAGGTGGTGTTGGTGGCTATACCGTAGGTAAAAGCATGGGTGGAACTACGGGCGGTTATATTGGTTCTGCTCTAGGTGCAGCAGGCGGTTCAGCTTTAGGCAATAAAATTGCCAAAGACAAGGCCGAAGACAAACGCTATAACAACTCTCGAAACTGGAACAACAAACATCGTCGTCATTATCGTCATCGTTAATTTAAATCTATTCATAACTGTATTAAGCATCCTTCTGGGTGCTTTTTTTATGCTTCAAATTTACAAATAACTGCATAAATCGAAAAAAACCGATATACAAGATTTACGACTAATCGTAAAATATCGATATATAGTTCCTGAGAATCCTTTATGCCTTCCCTAAAAGAAACACGATTTTCTATTCTTGAACTTGCTCCAATCCGTAACGATAAAAATGTCTATTTCTCTTTACAGCATGCATTAGAACTTGCCCAGCATGCGGAGAAACTAGGCTATGAACGTTTCTGGTTGGCAGAGCATCATAATATGGATGGCATTGCCAGTTCTGCTACCGCAGTTTTGATGGGTTATATCGCTGCAAATACACAATCTATACGGTTAGGGTCAGGCGGTATCATGTTGCCTAATCATGCACCTTTAGTGGTTGCTGAACAGTTTGGAACACTTGCGACGCTTTATCCTGACCGGATTGAATTAGGTTTAGGGCGCGCACCTGGAACCGATCAGCTCACTATGCGGGCTTTACGTCGAGGGCGTCAGGAAACTGAAGATCAATTTCCTCAGGATGTCCTTGAAATTTTAAAATATTTTAAAGATCCAGAACCCCATCAAAAAATTGTGGCAACGCCTGGACACAGTACCTATGTTCCTGTCTGGCTGCTCGGTTCAAGCTTGTTTAGCGCCCAATTAGCTGCACGTTTAGGACTTCCCTATTCTTTCGCATCGCACTTTGCACCACGTATGTTGTCTCAGGCAGTACAATTATATCGGGAAAATTTTCAACCTTCTGAATATCTTGAACGGCCTTATGTGTCTATTGGGGTTCCAACCGTGGTGGCAGAAACCACTACCGAAGCACAACATTTAGCCACAAGCGCCTATCAACGGGTTTTAGGTCTAATGCGTGGACAAAGTTTAAAACTTAAACCACCTGTTGAGTCAATGGAACATATTTGGACGCCAGCCGAGCGAATGTCTGTCAATAATTTCTATGCAATGGCTCAAATTGGCTCGCCTAAAACTGTAAAAGCAGGCCTCGAAGATTTATTAGAGCATGTTGAAGTAGATGAGTTTATTTTTACTTGTGATATTTATGACACTCAAAAGCGTTTAAAAAACTTTAGCCTATTGATGGACATTAAAAACAATTTATCCAGCTAATTTTTTTGCAATGACAAATTAAAAAGGGAAATACATTTATTTCCCTTTTCATCTGATCATCTGAAAAACTATTTTTGCACAGCTAATCAATTCGTATTGTTTATAATATTTTCAGTTGATTTAACCGATACGACGTTTTAGTCCTGTCGTTTGTAAAATACGCGTCGAAATTTCTTCAATTGACATTTCAGTTACGTTTAAATATGGAATTCCTTCTGAAATAAAAATTCCTTCAATCGCACGTAATTCCATCTGACATTGACTAAAGCTAGCATATCGACTGTTGGCTTTTCGTTCATTGCGAATTGCAACTAAACGTTCCGCGTCAATCATTAAACCGAATAATTTATTTTTGTGCTCTTTCAGTACTTTAGGCAACCGGTTGTCATCTAGATCTTCTTCAGTAAGAGGATAATTTGCAACACGAATACCAAACTGTAATGACAAATAAATAGAGGTCGGTGTTTTACCCGAACGTGATACACCAATCAGAATAATATCGGCTTTATCATAATGACGTGTTCGCGCTCCGTCATCATTATCCAAAGCGAAATGAACTGCATCAATACGAGCTTTATAATATTCAGAATCCGTCACTGCATGAGTCTGTCCGACTAAAGTTGTAGGCGGTGTTCCAAGCTCCTGTTCCAGCTTACTAATTAACCCTTCAAAAACATCCAAATTCACCGCTTTGGCTGTATTAATAATTTCACGAACATTTGGATCAACTAGCGTATCAAAGACCAAAGGCAAGGTCTGGTCTTTAGACTGACAGCTATTGATTTCAGCGACCACATTCATCGCAGCCTCTTCTGAGGAGATATATGGAATAATATGAATATCAAAATCAACATTTGGAAACTGTGCTAATAATGAATGTCCAAGGGTTTCTGCCGTAATCGCGGTTCCATCGGAAATAAAAAACACACTCCGCTTAATTTGTTTACCTTCTGACATGAAAAATCTCCTCAAACATTTGTCTTAGTGCTATATAATCTTTATAGTAAGCTGATCTTACATGACTGTCGCTTAGAGTAAATCAAAATCCTAAGCACATTAATATCTTTTCTTCATGCCAAGATAGTAATTAATACTGGAAAAGTGGAGTGAAAACTTTGGAAGCGCGCGTAATCGGTCTGGAAAAATTAGGGAAACACGATGTGGAACTCGTGGGTGGGAAAAACTCATCTCTAGGTGAAATGATCAGCCATTTATCCAATGCTGGTGTGTCTGTACCGGGTGGCTTTGCCACAACTGCTGCTGCTTATCGTGAGTTCCTTGAACAAAGCGGTTTAAACGCAAAAATTCAGGCAGAACTTGATCAATTAAATGTTGAGGATGTAAATGCCCTTGCCGAAACTGGCGCAAAAATCCGTCAATGGATTGTAGATACTCCTCTCATTCCAGCATTAGAAAAAGAAGTCCGTGACGCTTTTACTGCACTTTCAAACGGCAACCCTGATATCGCGGTTGCCGTTCGTTCATCTGCGACCGCTGAAGATTTACCAGACGCATCTTTTGCAGGTCAACAAGAAACTTTTCTAAATATTCGTGGCATTGATAATATTTTGATTGCCATCAAAGAAGTGTTTGCATCTTTATATAATGACCGTGCGATTGCATATCGTGTACATCAAGGTTTTGCGCATGACATCGTTGCTTTATCAGCAGGTATACAACGTATGGTACGTTCAGAAACTGGTGCAGCGGGCGTCATGTTTACGCTAGACACCGAATCTGGTTTCCGTGATGTGGTCTTTATTACGGCATCTTATGGTTTGGGCGAAATGGTCGTTCAGGGCGCAGTCAACCCTGATGAATTTTATCTTTCAAAACCATTGCTTAAAAATGGCAAGCACTCTGTACTACGCCGTAACCTCGGTTCTAAACACCAAAAAATGATTTATGGTGAAGAAGGTTCTGCTGGTAAGTCAGTTGTTGTCGTAGACGTTGAAAAACAAGATCGTCAGCAATTTGCGCTAAATGATCATGAGCTTCAGGAACTGGCAAAACAAGCCATGATTATTGAAGAACATTATGCTGCGCCAATGGACATCGAATGGGCTAAAGACGGTGACGATGGTCAGATTTATATTGTTCAGGCACGTCCTGAAACCGTAAAAAGCCGCCAAAATGTTGGCACAATGGAACGTTACCTCCTTAAACAACGTGGAACAGTGTTGTGTGAAGGTCGTTCAATTGGTCAACGTATCGGTTCTGGTAAAGTACGTATTGTGACTTCCATTAAAGAAATGGATAAGGTTCAAGAAGGCGACGTTCTAGTTTCTGACATGACAGACCCTGACTGGGAACCTGTAATGAAACGCGCTGCTGCCATTGTGACTAATCGTGGCGGTCGTACTTGCCATGCTGCAATTATTGCACGTGAATTAGGTGTTCCTGCCATTGTTGGTACAGGAAACGCGACAGAAGTTTTAACTGATGGTCAGGAAGTAACTGTTTCTTGTGCCGAAGGCGATACTGGCTTTATTTATGAAGGTGCGCTGGATTTTGAAATTCAACGTAATTCAATTGAATCGATGCCAAAACTTCCGTTCAAAATTATGATGAACGTGGGTAATCCAGACCGTGCATTTGACTTTGCTCAAATTCCAAATGGTGGTATTGGTCTGGCTCGCCTTGAGTTCATTATTAACCGTATGATTGGCGTACATCCAAAAGCATTGCTTAATATTGAAAGTTTGCCACGTGAAACACGTGCGGCTGTAATGGCGCGTACTGCTGGCTATTCCTCTCCAGTTGAGTTCTATGTAGAAAAATTGGTTGAAGGTATTGCAACACTTGCAGCTGCCTTTGCTGAAAAGCCAGTCATTGTTCGTATGTCAGACTTTAAATCCAATGAATATGCAAACCTCATTGGCGGTAAGTTATATGAACCTGAAGAAGAAAACCCAATGTTGGGCTTCCGTGGTGCAAGCCGTTATGTGTCTGATAACTTCCGTGATTGCTTCGAGCTAGAGTGCCGTGCACTTAAAAAAGCACGTGACGAGATGGGATTGACTAATATTCAAATCATGATCCCATTCGTTCGTACCGTGTCTGAAGCAAAACGCGTCATTGAACTTCTAGCTCAAAATGGCTTGAAGCGTGGCGAAAATGGTCTTAAAGTCATCATGATGTGTGAATTGCCAACCAATGCGTTACTGGCTGAACAATTCCTTGAACATTTTGATGGTTTCTCGATTGGATCAAATGACTTAACCCAATTAACGCTTGGACTAGATCGTGACTCTGGTATTGTTTCTCATTTATTTGATGAACGCGATCCAGCAGTAAAAGCCCTCCTCTCCATGGCCATCCATGCTTGTCGTAAGGCTGGTAAATACATTGGTATTTGTGGCCAAGGCCCATCTGACCATCCGGATCTTGCTAAATGGCTAATGGAACAAGGTATTGAGACAGTTTCACTGAATCCAGACTCTGTGTTAGAAACATGGTTCTTCCTTGCAGAAGACAAAGACAAGCAAGCGTAACTTAATTTTAAAAAAAGACCCTCGCGTGGGGTCTTTTTCATCTTTAAGCTGTTGAGATTTAAAACTTATGCAAATTTACTTGGCAAGAAATAACCAACAGGCCGGTCCCTATACATTAGAACAAGTCAACCAGATGCTTGCTAGTCAGCAAGTGCTTTTAACTGATCTGGCATGGCATGAAGGCATGACGGAATGGAGAGCCCTAGGTGAATTAACTCAAGGTAAACTTGCCTATCAGCCTGAAAATTACCCAATAACTGGTTCAGCCTTTGACGCGCCAAATAATAGCCAGAATGATGTCATTCGTGATATTAAAGTAAATCAGGCATCTAAAACGACTGCGGCTCCAGTAAGTAAGCGAATTTCAGCCAAACTCATTGATTTAGCTCTACTTGTTTTGCCGCAAATCATTGTAACAATGCTTTTTTTACCCCATGATCTCCTACAGCAAACGACTAGTTTTGATGTCGATCAGCAAATTAAAATTGCCGAAGCTATGCGCGATAATATGCCGACATGGATACCTATTGCTTTACTAGCCTATACACTTGGCTTGTTATTTCTGCAAAACTTTTTTATTGCCCGTTCAGGTCAATCTATTGGAAAAAAAATATTCCACTTGCAAATTGTTGATGCAACCACATACAAACTCCCGGGTCAGTTCCGCGGTTTTTTTGTACGTTCTTTTTTATTCATTATCATTTCTCAATTAATCAGTTTATTGCCACTTTTAGTGATCATTTTTATTGCAGACATTGTTTTATTTTTCTCCAAAGGAAACAACAGCTTGCATGATAGGCTAGCAAAAACCAAAGTGGTTAGTTTAAAAAAATAAAATAAGGAGTGAATTATCACTCCTTATTTTATTATAAATAACTGAAAGTTTTAGTTTTTAACAGACAATTTAAGCGCCAAAACCAACCAAATAAATCGGGTTTCATAACAAATATTTAACGTCACTTTCAAGTAGCTTAGTTTCACGATATCAGGCATAATGCCCTACAACATAGCTGTGTCACATGATAGAGAAATATGTCCAGTAAAAGGATTCATTCTTCTCCATCATGCGACACTTTTATCGCTATCCCCAATTTACTTAGGGAATGGGACTCTTCACCGAGGTTGTAAAATGAGACAAACGATTTTAGCTGTATTGTCTTTATCCGCGATTTCCGCACTTTTAACAGGGTGTGGTGGTGATTTAGTACTTCTAAACTCTAAAGGTCCAGTTGCAGAAGGTCAAAGTAACCTGATGATGACTGCGATCTACTTAATGCTATTGGTTGTAATTCCTTCAATCATTATGGCGTTATGGTTTGGTTGGAAATATCGCGCGTCAAATAAAGATGCAGACTATAAACCTACATGGGCACACTCAACTGCAATTGAAATTGTAGTTTGGGGTATTCCTGTCATTATTATTGGTATTTTAGCTTGGTTAACTTGGTGGGGTTCCCACAAGTACGACCCTTACCGTCCACTTGATTCAGATAAAGCACCTTTAACGATTCAGGTTATTGCTGAACAGTTTAAATGGATCTTTATTTATCCTGAACAAAATATTGCGACAGTAAATGAAGTACGTTTCCCAGAGAAAACACCATTAAGCTTTAAAATTACATCTAACTTTACAATGAACTCTTTCTTCATTCCTGCGTTAGGTGGCCAAATTTATGCAATGGCGGGTATGCAAACCCATCTCCATTTATTAGCGAATGAAACTGGCGAATATCGTGGTTTCTCGTCTAACTACTCAGGCTATGGTTTCTCACAAATGCGCTTTAAGGCTCATAGTGTGACTGAAACTGAATTTGCGCAATGGGTAGAAGCTGTTAAAGCGGGTAAAGGCACTAGCATTAATGCACAAGCCATTCAAAAAGGTACGCTTGATCAAGCTGAGCTTGCAACTCTGAAAGATGGGGATCGTTCTAAACATCAGATCGAAGCATTGGTACATCGTGCTGAAGCTGCTGGTGATACAGAAGCCTTAGCAAAAGCTGAAGCAATGAAGCCATTCCCGACTAAGCCACATCCTGTGACTTACTATTCTTCAGTTGAACCAAACTTGTTTGAAACTGTCATTAACAGATATATGAGCAACTACCACGGTGCAGACCACTCAGCAAATGCTGAACATGGTTCTGAAGCTCATAATGCTAATGCACATGCAACTGCTTCTGTAGAGGAATAAGCCATGTTGTTATTAGGTAAACTCGGATGGGACTCTATCCCTAAAGAGCCAATTGTACTAGTGACAATGGTCTTAATGGCTATTGGTGCAATTGCTGTTGTAGGCGGTATCACCTATTTCAAAAAATGGGGATATCTCTGGAAAGAATGGTTTACATCTGTAGACCATAAAAAAATTGGTATCATGTATATCCTTGTATCTGTGGTCATGCTATTGCGTGGTTTTGCTGATGCAATCATGATGCGTCTTCAACTGTTCCTTGCTAAAGGTGGCGGTGAAGGTTATCTACACCCTGACCACTATGACCAGATCTTTACCGCCCATGGCGTAATCATGATCTTCTTCGTGGCAATGGGTCTTGTTGTGGGTATGATGAATATTTCAGTACCTCTACAAATTGGTGCGCGTGACGTAGCATTCCCATTACTTAACTCTTTAAGCTTCTGGTTATTTGCTGGTGCAGCTGGCCTGATGATGGCTTCGCTTGTACTGGGTGAATTTGCTGCGACTGGCTGGATGGCATATCCTCCACTTTCAGGCATTCAATATTCTCCGGGTGTTGGTGTTGACTACTATATCTGGGCACTTCAGGTTTCTGGTCTTGGTACTCTTTT
This sequence comes from Acinetobacter sp. S40, assembly GCF_016624705.1. Lineage (NCBI taxonomy): Bacteria > Pseudomonadati > Pseudomonadota > Gammaproteobacteria > Moraxellales > Moraxellaceae > Acinetobacter > Acinetobacter sp. S40. The sequence goes on along the minus strand of NZ_JACVTU010000003.1, from coordinate 273,754 downwards.
GTCTGGTGTTAACTTCTTTGTTACCATTATCAAAATGCGTGCGCCTGGCATGAAACTTATGGACATGCCTATTTTTACGTGGACTTCACTGTGTACAGCCGTTTTGATTATTGCATCATTCCCTGTACTTACAGCAACACTGGCAATGTTAACCCTTGACCGTTATTTCGGTTTCCATTTCTTCACTAACGAGCTTGGCGGTAGTCCAATGCTGTATGTGAACTTGATTTGGACTTGGGGTCACCCAGAAGTATATATTTTGGTATTACCAGCATTTGGTTTGTATTCAGAGATCGTTGCGACATTCTCACGCAAAGCATTGTTCGGTTACAAATCCATGGTATATGCAACCATTGCAATTACTGTGTTAGCGTTTGTGGTATGGCTTCACCATTTCTTTACAATGGGTGCTGGTGCAAACGTCAATGCGTTCTTTGGTATTATGACCATGATTATTGCAATCCCGACAGGGGTTAAAATCTTCTCTTGGTTGTTTACCATGTACAAAGGACGTATTTCTTTCACAACACCTATGTTGTGGACGCTCGGTTTCCTTGTCACTTTCGGTATCGGTGGTTTAACTGGTGTATTAATGGCTGTTCCACCTGCGGACTTCCTTGTACACAATTCGTTATTCCTTATTGCTCACTTCCATAACGTAATTATTGGTGGTGTAGTATTCGGTATGTTCGCTGGTATCATTTTCTACTGGCCAAAAATGTTTGGCTGGAAATTAAATGAAGCTTGGGGCAAAGCTGCATTCTGGTTCTGGTTCTTTGGTTTTTATTTTGCATTCATGCCGCTTTATATCCTTGGTTTCATGGGTATGACTCGTCGTTTGAATACATATGACAACCCAGAATGGGATCCGTACCTAGCAATTGCATTATTTGGTGCTGTATTAGTTGCTATTGGTATCGCATGTTTCTTGATGCAAATCATTGTAGGTTTCTTACAACGTCATCAAAACATGGACCATACAGGCGATCCATGGGATAGTCGTACATTAGAATGGTCGACGTCATCTCCTGCTCCATTTTATAACTTTGCACATGTTCCTGAAGCAAATGGTGTAGACCGTTTCTGGACTGACAAAGAAAATGGTGTTGCGTATGCACGCCCTGCCAAATATGAAGACATTCATATGCCAACTGATCGTGCAGCTGGTTTCATCATTGCAATGTTTATTACATTGATGGGCTTTGCATTAATCTGGCATATTTGGTGGCTAGTTGCAGCATCTTTCATTGCAGCTATTATCAGCTTTATTCGTAGCTCTTTCACTAAAGAAGTGGATTACTATGTACCAGCTGCTGAAGTTGAGCGCATTGAAAATGAGCGCTATGCATTACTTGAAAAACACTTGAAGAAGGACTAAGGATATGGCTGAAGTACTTCATCACGACAACCATGGCCATGACGGGCATCATGAACATGATGATACCGACTTAACGGTCTTTGGTTTCTGGACATACTTGATGAGTGACTTGATTTTATTCGGTACACTCTTCATCGCGTTCGCTGTTTTGAGCAGCCATGTTCCACCAGGTACACCAAGTGCACATGAGCTTTTTGGTGAGTCTTTAGGTTTTGTTCTAACTGAAACCTTTGCTCTCTTGATCTCATCTGTAACTTTCGGTTTTGCAGTTTTGGCTTCATACAAAAAGAACGTCAACCAAGTGATTATGTGGTTATTTATCACGTTTATCTTTGGTGCTTCATTCATTGGTATGGAACTTTATGAATTTCATCATTTAGTTCACGAAGGACATGGTCCTAGCACAAGTGCATTTTTATCTGCGTTCTTTACACTGGTGGGTACACACGGTATTCACGTGACTTCTGGTTTGGTGTGGATGATTGTATTGATGTATCAGATCAAAACCAAAGGTCTTACATTACCAAATACACGTCGTCTAGCTTGCCTAAGTTTGTTTTGGCACTTCCTTGACATCGTATGGATCTGTGTATTCAGCGTCGTTTACTTAATGGGAGTTCTCTAATGAGTAGTCACGATCATAATGCAGCTGGTGCAGCTCACGGTAACTTCAAACAGTACACCATCGGATTTATCTTATCCGTTCTTCTCACCATCATCCCTTTCGGGATGGTGATGGCAGGCGGTTTTTCCCGTGGTCTATTAATGACAGTTATTGGAATTACGGCTGTTGCTCAGGTATTAGTACAACTTGTGTTTTTCTTACACATGAATACGTCGTCTGAACAACGCTGGAATTTGATCGCATTCGTTTATACCATTCTATGTATTGCCGTTCTTTTGATCGGTTCTGTATGGATCATGAACTATCTACACTTCAATATGATGATCTAAACTGTTTGTCATGTTGAAAAAATATTTATTCCTGACCAAACCAGGAATTCTCTTTGGTAATTTCATTACCACCTTGGGCGGCTTTTTCTTAGCCGCCCAAGGCCATGTAGATTTCCTCTTACTCATCCTCACCCTCTTAGGTACAACGCTTGTTGTAGCCTCAGGTTGTGTCGTCAATAATATTATTGACCAAGACATTGACCAAAAAATGCAACGAACTCAAAATCGTGCTTTAGTAAAAAAAACGATTTCTCCATCCGTTGCACTTGTTTATGCCGGTGTGCTTGGAGTAATGGGTTTTAGCATTTTATGGTTTGGGGTGAATGCCTATTCATTCTTATTTGCTGTTATTGGTTTTGTTGTCTATGTGGGCTTTTATAGCCTCTGGTCTAAACGCACCACTATTCATCAAACTGTGATTGGTAGTATTTCTGGAGCAAGTCCTCCAGTCATTGGTTATGTTGCAGTTACCAATCAATTTGATGTTGCTGCATTGCTGGTCTTCTTGGCATACGGTCTTTGGCAAATGCCCCACTCTTGGGCCATTGCGATTTACCGCTTTGATGATTATAAAAATGCAGGTATTCCAATTTTACCAGTAGCGCGCTCTATTTTTAGAACTAAAGTCGAATGTGTCATTTACATTGTACTTTTTGCAGCAGTCCTAAACGGCCTTTACTGTTTTGGTTATACTAATGTCTTTTTTCTCATTACTTTCAATGCATTGACAGCTTATTGGTTGTATTTATCCATTATTGGGTTTAAAGCAGAAAATGATCAGGTTTGGGCAAAACGCTTTTTCCTGTATTCAGTAATTTTAATTACTCTACTGAGTTTAAGTTTTAGCTTCACTTACCATTCACCTGCTCCACATCTTCCTCTCTTCTAAATAGAGAGGAATATTTATCTGTTTCTCGCAATGAAAACTATTTGTTTTTATTTGCACTTTTCTCTATAATTCACCCTTCGCAATTTATGCGGCGTAACTTGAATTATTTATTCTAGTTATGACTCCTTGCTTCTAATTTTAGAATTAGGGGCTGTCCAAACCGTAAGGAGCTGACAATGCGTCATTACGAAATCGTACTTTTGGTACATCCAGACCAAAGTGATCAAGTAGTAGGTATGGTTGAACGCTATATCTCTCAGATCAAAGAAGCTGATGGTCAAATTCACCGTTTAGAAGATTGGGGCCGTCGTCAATTGGCTTACCCAATTAACAAAATTCACAAAGCACACTACATTCTTATGAATGTTGAATGTGGTCAAACGACTCTTGATGAATTAGAAGAATTGTTCCGTTATAACGATGCAATTATTCGTAACATCATTATCCGTCGTGAACACGCAATCACTGAAGAATCGTTACTTGCTAAAAGTGCTGAAGAAAAACGTGCGCGTAAAGCTCAACGTGAAGAAGCACAGCAATCACACGAATCTGCTGAAGAAGCTTAAGGAGAACCTCAATGGCACGTTTTTACCGTCGTCGCAAGTTCTGCCGCTTTACAGCTGAGAATGTTGTGTACATCGACTACAAAGATATCGACACTTTAAAACAGTACATCACTGAAAACGGCAAGATTGTTCCTAGCCGTATCACTGGTACTAAAGCTCGTTATCAACGTCAATTAGCGCTTGCTATTAAACAAGCTCGTTACTTGGCTTTGATTCCGTACACTGACAACCATAAGTGAGGTGAGCTGTGGACGTTATCTTATTACAACGCATTAAAAACCTAGGTAAACTTGGTGACAAAGTATCAGTTAAAGCTGGTTTTGGTCGTAACTACTTGATCCCTCAGGGTAAAGCTGTTGCTGCTACTGAAGCTAACACTGCTGCTTTCGAAGCTCGTCGCGCTGAACTTGAAAAGCAAGAATCTGAAGTATTATCTGCTGCTCAATCACGTGCTGATCAATTGAATGAAGTTAATATCGTTATCACTGCAAAAGCTGGTGATGAAGGTAAACTTTTCGGTTCTATTGGTACTCGTGACATCGCTGACGCATTGACTAATGCTGGTCTAACTGTAGACCGTGCAGAAGTTCGTTTACCGAATGGTGCGCTTCGTCACACTGGTGAATTCAACATCGCAATCCAATTGCATCATGATGTTGTTGCAGAAGTTCTCGTTACAATCGTATCTGAGTAATTTTTGTAAAAGAAAAGAGCATGCTTTTGCATGCTCTTTTTTTATCTTTGAAATTGTACTTTTCGTGTTGCTATCATTTCTTTACGACTTATCTGTGAATTCTGTTAGATAGTTGCCAACATTTGGACTAAGATAGTTGGTTAGCTAAGTACGCACGTACTCAAGTTTTTATATTTACCCATTATTTATTTAAAATCAAGGTCATATATGTCTCAGGCTAATGCCACCATTCCTGCAAACACGTTTAATGCTGATAAAAAAACCAATGAAAGCAACCAACTGAAGGAATTTCGCACGCCCCCACATAACTTGGCAATTGAACAAGCTGTGCTTGCCGCTTTGATGACGGTTGCAGAATCTTATGAACAAGTCGGTGATTTGCTCAAAGAAAGTGATTTTTACGCCACACGTCATAAATATATTTTCCGTGCCATTGAAAAACTGGCACAAGAAAACTCACCATACGATGCCGTTCTTGTCAATGACTGGCTAGTTAAGCAAAATTTGCTGGATGCGATTGGTGGTGAAGAATATTTGATGCAGCTTATGGCTGATTCACCTTCTAGCTTTTATAATCTGGAAACATATGCAGGCAAAATTAAAGAGTTTTCTACGCTTCGCAGTATGATTAAAGTCAGTACTGATATTTTACAAAATGCTTACGACACCAAAGGCCGTCCAGTCAGTGAAATTTTAGATTTGGCTGAAACCAATATTTTTTCACTCGCAGAACAGCACAATAACAATAAAAAAGATGCAGGACCTAAATCCATTAGTTCTGTAACTGCTGATGTCATTACCAAACTTGATGAACTTTCAAAACTGGACGGCAATATCACAGGGCTGACTACAGGATTTTTAGAGCTTGATAATAAAACTTATGGTATGCAATCAGGCGATATGATTATTGTGGCGGCACGTCCATCTATGGGGAAAACGACATTCGCCATGAATTTGGTCGAGAGCGTTTTATTTAATTGCAATTTACCTGCTTTGGTTTTTTCAATGGAAATGCCAGCAGATTCAATTGCCATGCGTTTAATTTCTTCTTATGGAAAAGTCCATCAAGGGCATTTACGCTCGGGAAAGCTAGATGGTGATGAATGGTCGAAAGTCACAGGTACGATTTTACAGCTTCAAGAAAAGCACCTTTATATTGATGATTCATCAGCCTTACCACCAACAGAATTACGCGCTAGAGCAAGACGGATTGCCAAACAACATGGCGGCAAACTAGGTTGTATCATGGTCGATTATCTACAGCTAATGAAAGTACCAGGCATGGGTGATAATCGTGTTGGCGAAATTGGTGAAATTTCTCGTAGTTTAAAGGCACTTGCTAAAGAAATGCAGTGTCCTGTAATTGCTCTATCACAGTTGAACCGTAGTCTAGAAAATCGTCCTAACAAACGGCCAGTTATGTCTGATTTGCGTGAATCTGGTGCTATCGAGCAAGATGCCGACTTGATCATGTTTATCTACCGTGATGAAGTCTACAATAAAGAATCTAAAGAAGCTGGAACGGCTGAAATTATTATTGGTAAACAACGTAATGGCCCGATTGGTACGGTCCGATTGGCCTTTGAAGGTCAATATACCCGTTTTAGTAACCTCTCACCTGAATATTATAGTCAATATGATGATGAGGAATAAACCTGAACGTGTAAAATTATAGTTGGGGGGTTACCAGTGTAGCCCCTTAAATTTTTAATTATTATGTAACCCAAAGGAGAAATCAGGGTGCGCCAAGCAACAGTTTATATTGACAGCACTGCGCTGCAATATAATTTAAGCCGTGTCAAACAACTTGCACCAAACTCAAAGATCGTGAGTATGGTCAAAGCCAATGCCTATGGACATGGAGTCAAAGACTGTTTAGCAGCCTTAAATGCTACCGATGCTTTCGGTGTTGCCACTCTAGAAGAAGCGCTAGAACTTCGTACACAGGGTTCAAATCATCCTATTACTCTGATTGAAGGCATTTTTAATCCTGATGAAATGCTGGCTGTTTTGCGTCATCAACTTGAATGTGTCGTACATCATCAGCAACAAGTCGAATGGTTATTAAAATATAAAGATGAGTATATTCAACAAGGCTTAAAAGTCTGGATCAAACTTAATAGTGGAATGAATCGTTTAGGTTTTAAAATTGATGAAATTATCGATGTCATCACATCTTTAAAAAATGAAGGTTTCCATTGTGTTTTAGCCATGCATTTTGCTAATGCTGATGTTCCAGAACATCCAATGAATCAGCAACAGATTCAACAGCTTTTACACATAAAACAAACCTGTGCCCCAATTGAAGTTTCATGTTGTAATTCAGCTGCAATTTTTAACTGGCCAGAATTGCATTTTGATTATGTACGTCCGGGTATTATGCTCTATGGCGCAAGTCCATTTGCAGACAAAAATGTGTATGCACTGGATTTGAAACCTGTAATGACATTTACGGCCCGCATTATTGCGCTTAATCATATTCAAGCGGGTGATTCTGTCGGTTATGGCTCACTATTTACAGCGGATAAAGCAATGAAGATTGCTATTGTTTCTATTGGCTATGGCGATGGTTATCCACGTGCTTATATTAAGCAAAATTATGTTGCAATCGATGGCAAGCTTACGAACGTCATCGGACGGGTCAGTATGGATATGATTGCCATTGATGTGACTGATTTCGATGTGTCATTGGATAGCGAAATAGAGCTCTGGGGACAACATCGTTTAGTTGATGACGTGGCTGATGCAAACGGTACAATCGGATATGAGCTACTTTGTCGCTTAAGTAATCGACCAATTCGCCGAAAAATTGAAGTTTAAATCAAATAACCCATGCTTAGGCATGGGTTATTCGCATCTGCATCTTTTAAAGTTTTTAAAAACTTTCCAAACAAATTCTTATCCAGTAAAAGCGTAAATTTTTTTATTCTGGAGTAAAGTTAAAATCAGGTAAAAACTTCGTTTGACTGGCATACCAGATTTAATAGTTCATGATATTCATTTTTCTTTTGTATCGTAAAAACTCATGATGCCTCGTCTCTTCCATTATTCCAAATAATCCTCGGATGGTTTTGGAATTTCATGTAGACCTGCACGAAGGATTTCTGACCATTGTCGGCTGATTTTCTGAAAATACTCGTCATCCTGTGTCACACGCTTACCTCTTGGCATTTCCAAACTGTCGACATGATAAACCAGCACATCGAGCGGTAAACCAACCGATACATTGGAACGTAAGGTTGAATCGAATGAGAGTAAACTACAACGTAAGGCCTCATCCAAAGGCATATCATAAGTTAAAGCGCGATCTAGAATTGGTTTACCGTATTTACTTTCACCAATTTGGAAAAAGGGTGTATCTTTGGTCGCACAAATAAAATTGCCTTGTGGATAAATATTATAAAGCTGGTGTTCACTTTCCCCAATTTGACCGCCCACAGTTAAGCTACAATAATAATTACTTTGTTCAAGTGTGTCTTCGGTGACATCTTCTATCACTTTACGCAAAGTTCGCCCTACCAATTGAGCCACTTCAAACATTGTGTTTACGGTATATAAGTTGGGTTGTTCCTGCAATTCAAGCTGATTTCGCAGATACCCAATAACTGCCTGCGTCGTCGCAAGATTTCCAGCTGTTTGAATCGCAATAAAGCGATCCTTTAATTTTCCAAAAGTATAAAGTTTTCTAAATACAGAGATCTGGTCCACACCCGCATTGGTACGGGTATCACTAATAAATACCAAACCATCTTTTAACCGTAAAGCACAACAATAAGTCATCGTTTTCATTCCATTCAACAAGCCAGCACCTGCACTGTTGATCGCATTTTTTCTACACCACCCTTTTCACGCATACCACGTATAGGCGCAACATCAAAATAATCACGTCCAATGGCAACATAAATATGTGAAGAAGGCTCAAACAGTTGATTACTCACATCGAAACAATACCATTGTTTATCCAGAAATACTTCAGCCCAAGCATGACTGGATAGATGAGGTGCATTTTTATCATATAAATAGCCGGAAACGTAACGTGCAGGTAAGTTTAACGCCCGACACATGGCAATCATTAAATGGGCATGATCCTGACAAACACCCAGACCAGCATAAAATGCCTCTTTTGCGGTCGATTGCACCGTTGTTGCATCTGGACAGTAAGCAACTTTTAATAAGATTTGTTCTGCTAAAACAATCAATTCTTTCAGAGAACACATCGATACATGCTGCTTTGCAAATTCAAGCATATTAGCATCCCACAAAGTCGCGTGTGTGGGCTGTAAAAAAAGTGATATAGGCAAATTTTCTTGATAACTGCCATTTCCACCTTGATGTAATTCAACAATCCCCTGTGCCATGATGGTTAGGTGCTGATATTCAAAACGCTGTGAAGATGTAATCCATAGATTATTAAACGCATCTTTCTTAAGCATTCGTTCACCTGGGACACTGATATCCCAGTAATGAACATATTGATGCTGTGAACTTTGTGGAATCATCTTAATGTATTGAATACTATTACAGGCAGTTTCACTATAAGTATAATGTGTTTGATGATTCACCATGAGTTTCATACTGGAGCCTCAAACATAAACTGAAGTTGATCATGAAAATGATAAAAAGACATCAAATCAGGCTGCTGTTTCAGATCTAGCCAAGCGGTTTCGAGGGCTAACCAACCGTAGTTTTTTAGAGCTGCCACTGTTTTATCGAGTTCCTGCAGCACGTTTTCAGGATTTTGTTTAAAACGTAAAATAGCATCTAATTGTTCAATTTTTTGCCCAAGACCGAAAAATAATAAAATATCGGTATTTGTTTCAGCTTCCAAAATCTCATTACATTCTTGAACGACATTACAGATATAACCAGATTGTTCACCCGCATTACGTATCAGTGCATTAAGCTCTGCATAAGCTTTTGCAGGCAAAACTGCGCGTAATTCATGAATATTGTCACTTGCACTACTAAATTGTTTCACCAATGAATAAGGTTGTTCCGGATCTAGGGCCAACTCATTGAGTGATGCTGCATCGTAAGCAGGTAAACAAAAAGCGTGACTAAATTCAATTGCAGCCTGATCTTGTGTAAATGGGATACGACTGCAAAAAAAGTTAATGCGCATCAAATAACGCCCTAACCAATAAATATGTTGTGCATTTGAACTCAGTAAAATCATAATTTCTTCCTTGTTTAAATGGACATTGATCAAGAATGTAGTGCTTCAACAACCCATGTATCTTTAATACCGCCACCTTGTGAGGAGTTCACCACCAGTGAACCAGCTTTCATAGCAACACGCGTCAAACCACCCGGTACAATTTCAGTTCGATACGGTGATGACAACACAAAAGGACGTAAATCAATGTGACGTTCTGCAATACCATCCTGTGTCAGAGTGGGTGCAACCGATAATTCGAGCGTTGGCTGGGCAATATATAAATGCGGATGTTCAAGAATTTTCTTCCTGAATTCCGCAATTTCACTTGTAGTTGCTTGTGGTCCGATCAGCATTCCATATCCACCAGAACCCTGCGCCTCTTTAACCACCAATTTCTCTAGATTTGTCATCACATAATCCAGTTCATCTTCACGGCGACATTGATAGGTAGGTACATTTTTAAGAATGGGTGTTTCATTCAGATAAAAATTAATCATATTATCCACATAAGGATAAATTGATTTATCATCCGCAACACCTGTACCTGGTGCATTTGCAATCACAACATTGTGCTGTAAATAGGCAGACATCAAACCTGCTACACCCAAAGTACTATCAGGTCTAAAGGTAAGTGGATCAAGAAAAGCATCGTCAACACGGCGATAAATTACATCAACACGTTGACGGCCTCGAATGGTTTTGACATAGACATGATCATTTTCTACAAAAAGATCACGACTACTGACCAGCGGCACACCCATTTCACGTGCTAAAAAAGCATGTTCATAATAGGCACTATTGAAACGTCCTGGGGTTAATACCACAATAAAAGGATGATCAACGTAAGCATTTTCCTCCAAAATCGCACGAAGTAATGTTGGATATTGTTCGATTTCTTGTAACGGGTTTGCGGCACATAATTCTGGCATTAGTTTTTTACTTATTTTTCGACTTTCAATCATGTAAGAAACACCTGAAGGAGTTCTCAAATTATCTTCCAGAACAAAAAAATCACCGTTCCCATCACGAATAATATCAATACCACTAATTTGTGAATAAATTTTCCCTTTCAAATCATGATTCAACATATGGGGTTGAAAAGCTTCATGCGTCATAACTTGCATATGTGGCACAATTTGCTCTTTCAAAATATGCTGATCATGATAAATATCATCTAAAAATAAGTTGAGTGCTTTCACACGCTGAGCGCAACCTTGAGAAATTTTCTCCCATTGCTTTTTTTCGATGACTCGCGGAATAAGATCATATGGAATCGTTCTTTGCTCGCCTTCTGCATCACCATATACCGTAAAGGTAATTCCTTCGTATAGAAAATGCTGTTTAGCTTCAGTGTTAAGCTGTTTTAGTTGTTCAAGACTATGAACCGATAGCCATTGTTCTATCTTTTGAGAAACTTCACCACTTGATGTTACATCATCTAACATTTCATTAAAAAATTTTGATTTTAGCTGCTCAAATAAATTGCTACTCACGCTTAACTGGTCAATGTACAAAGACTGGCTATTGAATACTCCGCTCGCTTTATCTTTCATATAGTGCTCACCTACGGCATGCATCTCTTTATCTTCTTCTAACATATTGACCTGCCTTTTTCTTGTTGACTCATTATCCTAACAAGCAAATACGATGCCATTTATGCAAATGCTTTCTTTATTTATGAAAATAATGTGAGATGTATTCAATGCGGTTCTTGTAGTAAGTTGTATCGGGATATAAGCAATATTTCTGTTACATTCTTGCCAAAACAGCCAAGTTTTTTTATTGTGTTGCTATTCAAAACATTATTGACGAATTCAACGATCCCTTATGTCCTTACAAGAAAAAGAAACCTCCAATAGTTTGCATCGACAATGGCAAATTTTATCGCGCTTATCGACAGGCAAATGGATGGGTACACGTGAATTACAGGAAATGTTGGAACGTGAGGGTGTCGATATTAGCCTACGCACTATTCAACGCGACTTAAACCAAATTGCACAGCGTTTTCCTATTGAGAGCAATAAAACCGTGCCTCAAGGTTGGCGCTGGCGCTCCGATGCTCCCATTCAAAGTTTGCCACATATGACCAGCTCCCAAGCAGTAACATTTATGATGGTTGAAGAGCATTTAAAACACTTATTACCGCATAGTTTGATTGAGGAAATGAATCCATGGTTCGATTTAGCACGGCGCAGTCTGTCAACTCAAAACAATGTGCGACAATGGATTAATCGGGTTCGGATTGTGCCTGCCAGTCAACCTTTGATTCCACCTCTAGTCGATAAACATGCTCAACAAGCCATTTATGAAGGATTACTTCAAGACAAACAAATTGAATGTATTTATCGACCGCGTAGCATCAATGCAGAAGAAAAAAGCTATATTTTAAATCCACTGGCTCTGGTACAAAAAGGTGCGATTATTTACTTGATTTGTACTCGACATGATAAATCTGATGTCCAAACCTTTGCTCTGCACCGTTTTAAATCAGCAAATGTGCTAAATTCACGCGCTTTGCATCCAGTAAATTTCGATATTGATCAATATATCGACTCAGGTGCTTTGGGTTTTCGCGTTGATTATAATAAACCCACTGAAATTGTTGAGTTAAAGCTCACCATGACTGAAAATACTGCTCAGAGTTTTTATGAAAGTCAGCTCAGTAAAGACCAGAAAATTCTTCCGATTGAAGAAAATATTGTAGAAATTAGTGCGACCATTCCATTTACTTCCCAATTGGTTTGGTGGCTTCGTAGTTTTGGTAAAAAAATTCTACATATTGAACCTGTGGCTGTTCACAATGCAGTAAAAGAAATTGATGGTGAATAAAAAAAGAGAGCATATTGCTCTCTGAGAATTCTTATCTTTATATTTAAAACAATATACTGTTATTGTTATAGATTAAAAAACACTGGTATCCATCCTCCCAAGCCCCGACACTAAAGAAAATGGATACCAATTCGTACTGAGAACGTTGATTTAACATAAGCATGCTAAATCATAACCATTATAACGAATCGATTTCATGGTCATTATGATCACCTCTTTGTTTTGAATGTAAAATAACTATAGAAAAAATTTTAATCCATGAGAAATAATAAAATCGGCAAGTCAAATATGTTTAAATTCTTAAGATTTTTTTATATATAATTTTATGCGACATAAAAAAGCCCAGTTTCAACTGGGCGTATGATCTTTCAATTAATTTTATTCAAGAAATTAATCAAGCAATCTTTTTAGTCTGATTGTTCTTACGAATCGTGATCATGACCAATTGCACCGCCGCAGGTGTTACTCCTGGAATACGATTCGCTTGTGCCAAGGTTTCAGGGCGAACAGTTTTTAACTTTTGAGTAATTTCACGAGATAACCCCGAAACCACATCATAATCAAAATCTGCGGGGATTTTAGTTTCTTCCAAGCGCTTCATCTGTGCAACATCTTCATGCTGACGATGAATATAACCTTCATACTTTACCGCAATCTCAATCTGCTCGCCAACGTGTTGTGACACTTGAGAATTCGTTAATTCAGCAATCTGAGTAAAATTCACATTTGGACGTTTAAGTAAATCAATCGCACTAGATTCTTTACTCAAATCTGCTCCTGTCATTTCTACAAACTTTTTACCCATTGGGTTATTTGGTGCAGCCCAAAGATGCGCTAAACGAGCAGTTTCAGTTTCAACGGCTTCCATTTTTTCACAATAGGCAGCCCAACGTGTATCATCGACCAAGCCCATTTCACGGCCAACAGGGGTTAAGCGCTGATCTGCATTGTCTTCACGCAACATCAAGCGATATTCTGCACGTGAGGTAAACATACGGTAGGGTTCTTTGGTTCCCAACGTGATTAAGTCGTCAACTAGAACTCCCATATACGCTTGGTCACGTTTTGGTGTCCACTGCTCTTGATCCCATGCTCGACGCGCTGCATTCAGACCTGCAAGCAAACCTTGTGCACCGGCTTCTTCATAGCCTGTAGTACCATTGATTTGACCAGCAAAATACAGGTTATTAATTGCTTTGGTTTCAAGAGTAAATTTCAATGCCTGTGGATTGAAATAATCATACTCAATAGCATAACCTGGACGTAAAATATGGGCATTTTCCATACCACGAATCGAACGAACCAATTCAAACTGCACATCAAACGGCAAAGAAGTGGAGATCCCATTTGGATAAAGCTCATGGGTATCTAGGCCTTCAGGTTCTAAAAATACCTGATGTGATTCTTTATCTGCAAAACGATGAATTTTATCTTCAATAGATGGACAATAGCGCGGCCCAACACCTTCAATCACACCTGTGTACATTGGAGAACGATCGAGTCCCCCACGGATAATGTCATGGGTTTTTTGATTGGTATGAGTAATGTAACAATTGACTTGATCTGGATGCATTGAAACATTCCCCATAAAAGACATCACTGGCGACGGAAAATCACCTGGCTGTGGCGTCATTACAGAGAAATCAACTGAACGCGCATCAATACGTGGTGGTGTGCCTGTCTTTAAACGGCCCACTGGAAGATTTAACTCACGCAAACGATGTGCCAATGCAATTGAAGGTGGATCACCCGCACGACCACCACTGGATTTTTCTAATCCAATATGAATTACACCGCCCAAGAAAGTTCCTGTGGTTAAAACAACGGTTTTAGTTTGAAAGTGTACGCCCATTTGGGTAATTACACCCTTAACTGTATCGCCTTCAACCACAAGATCATCTGCTGCTTGCTGGAAAATATCCAGATTTGACTGATTCTCAAGCGTGTAACGTATCGCAGCTTTATAACGAACTCGATCAGCCTGCGCACGTGTCGCACGAACCGCTGCACCTTTACGTGAATTTAAAATACGGAACTGAATACCGCCTTTATCGGCAGCTAATGCCATTGCGCCACCTAAAGCGTCAATTTCACGTACCAAATGCGATTTACCAATCCCCCCGATCGCAGGATTACAGCTCATTTGCCCGAGCGTTTCAATGTTATGCGTCAAAAGTAAGGTCTGTCGGCCTATACGCGCAGCAGCAAGTGCCGCTTCCGTACCCGCGTGACCGCCACCAATAACAATAACATCATAAACTTTAGGGTAATGCATGAGCAAAGAACATCAGAAAAAAATGACGAAAAATTATAGCAAAAAACCCTCTTGCAATATGGTTTTTTTACAAAAATAAAGACACAAAATTTACACCAATATACAAGATGTGACATTTTATATAAGTATTTCAGCATAAAAGGAATTAACTTTTTAAAAACCGACTCTTAGAATAAGACTGTGTCAGTGCTTTATAGTTAAAAACGTAAAATCAACTTTAAAAAAGGTATTGAAATGAAAAACATCATGTTAAAAACAATCGCGGTATCTGCTTTATTTCTTGGTGGTATGACGCTAGCAAATGCTGAAGAGGCAACGATGAGCAAAGCTGAAACCAATGCCCAAATCAAGGCATGTGCCAAGAAAAAACAAGGTGACTGGGCAACTTATGGCTACAAAGGCGTTACGTTTAATGGCGTTTGTCAGCCAAATGCAGATGGTAAGCTTCAGTTTAAAGCGCCTGCGCCATAATTTTATAAACTGTTTTTGTTTTATTAAAAAACACAGGTTCATATGACCTGTGTTTTTTATTTGCTGTTAAGAATTAAGAAAAGTTTTCTATTTGAAGTTTTACCTATATTGTATTGATTGAACTTAAACCAATACATTTCCATAAAATAATTAGAAGGATAGATGCTATGGATTCAGGCATTATTACAATATTTTTACCTTTGGCTCTGGCCATTATTATGGCTGGACTAGGTTTGGAACTCCGCCTTCAGGACTTTGGTCGAGTTGCCAAACATCCTAAAGCAGTGTTTCTGGCTTTATTTTGCCAACTGGTGATATTGGTCAGTATTGCATTTGCGATTTGTAAATTATTTGTGCTTCCACCCCTCTTGGCTGTTGGACTCATGCTCTTAGCAGCATCACCAGGTGGACCAACTGCAAATTTGTTCAGTTATCTGTATAAAGGTGACATCGCCCTAAACATTACTTTAACCGCAATTAATTCCGTAATTGCAGCATTTACTTTACCTTTTATTGTCAATCTGGCAATCCAACATTTCATTGAGGATGGTCAACAAATCGGGCTTCAGTTCTCAAAAGTAATTCAAGTTTTTCTTATTATCATTGTGCCTGTTTGTTTGGGGATGTTGGTTCGGTACTTCTCACCACATATAGCGGACAAACTACATAAACCCGTTCGTACATTTGCAGTCGTTTTTCTGATCCTGATTATTATTGGTGCTGTAATAAAAGAACGAACGAATATACTGCAATATATTATGCAAATTGGGCTGGCAACCTCTTTATTTTGTATTGCTAGTCTGCTGCTTGGATATTTTGTACCTCGTTTATTTGGTATTAATCGCCCTCAAGCTCGAGCCTGTGCTTTTGAAATTGGGATACATAATAGTACGTTGGCAATGACAATTGCTCTCACAATTCTCGCAAGTACAACAATTGCAATGCCTGCGGCCGTTTATTCGATATTTATGTATATATTTGCTGCTATTTTTGGCACTTTATTAAATCGTTATGATACTCAGCGCATAGATACACCTTTGCTGGCAGAAAATGATTAATTTCCAACTCTAGCCAGGCAATCACTTGTTGAAATTATTACTCGAGTGATCCATTTATCCGTTACAATAGTTTTTTTCAAATAAAATTTAGGTCTTATTCTCGTGAAGTGGTTACAAATACACATTACTGTTGATCAAGCGCAAGTGGATTTTACAGAAACATTGCTTATGTCCTTAGGTGCAGTAAGTGTAACTCTGGATGATGCTGAAGATCAGGCATTGCTTGAACCACTTCCAGGAGAAACTCCGTTGTGGAATAAAGTCATTGTTACTGGGATTTATCAGGAAGATGAACAGGAACCGATCGATGTTGAGAAACTGGAAGCTTTTTTAAAGGAACAGCTTCCAAATACGCCTATACATCATGAACAACTTGAAGATCAAGTCTGGGAACGCGCATGGATGGATTATTATGAACCGATTCAAATTGCTGAGAAGTTCTGGATCGTTCCTGAGTGGCTTGAAGCGCCAGATGCAGATGCGATTAACATTAAATTAGACCCAGGTCTTGCATTTGGTACAGGTAACCATGCCAGTACGTTTCTATGCTTACAATGGTTAGGTAAAACAGATGTAAAAGATAAGATTGTGATCGACTATGGCTGTGGTTCAGGCATTTTAGGTGTTGCTGCACTATTACTCGGTGCAAAAAAAGTTTATGCAACTGATATTGATCCACAAGCAGTTTTAGCAACCAAACAGAATGCCGAACTCAATAACGTACTTGATCGTTTATTTGTGGGTTTACCAGAAGAGTTCAATGCTGAATTTAAATTACAAAAAGCCGATATTTTAGTTGCCAATATTTTAGCAGCGCCCCTTATGGCACTTGCGCCAGAGTTTGCAACTTTACTCAAATCTGAGGGAGAGTTCGCACTTGCAGGTGTGATTGAAGAGCAAGTTGCTGATGTTACTGGTGTTTATTCTGAATTTTTTGATATAGTAGAGATCGAGAAGCGTGAAGAGAACTGGTGTCGTATATCAGGGACGCGCCAATAACAAATAATAGTAGATGAAAGCTCCATGAGTGAAAAACAAACCCGCTGCCCGAAATGTCTGACGATATATAAAGTCTCACTGACACAATTGACAGTTGCTCAGGGTATGGTTTGTTGCCCTAAATGTAATTTGAGTTTTAATGCACTGACTAATCTTGTCAGCACGGAAGAACATTCACCCAGTTCGATTCAACATTCCTCTTTACAGCAGAGTGCTGTTTCGGCCTCTTCTTTCCAATATAGTAGCTATAATATTCTGGATATTTTTAATCGTAGAATTGAAAATTCAAATATTGATTTATTAACCTATTTGAACAATCTAAATTATTTTCAAAATGAAGAAATTGGTAGCTTTCCACAACTCAATCTTGCTGAAGGCGATCTGGCACTAGATACTCACCCCAATCAATCTAAAAAACGTAGTTTGCAATACTATGTGATGTGGAGTTTTATTAATCTCATTTTGTTAGGTATTTTACTTTTTCAAATCGTATGGTTTAACCCAAGAATCATGCATAACAGCCCTGTTCTGGGCGCTATGTTTAACCAGTTATGTAGTGTATTTAGTTGTAAAAAACTGGAAGAAAAATACACTTTACTTACAATTAATAAAGTTAAAGTCGTAGCCGTTGAACATCACAAAACTCGCTTTTCAGGTGTTTTAGTCAATTATCATGATAAAAGTCTCCCACTTCCTTTGCTCAAACTTACTTTAAAAGACAAACATGAGAATAGTAGTATCATTTTAAAACCTCAGGATTACTTATCGAAAAGTCTAAGCGGTATTCAACGTATTCCTAAAAACCTGCCTTATAAGTTCGAGTTTACGATTAATCAGTCCAGAAAAAGCTTCAATGATTATACTTTGGAAATAGTCCACCCCTAATCACTAAAAAAAACATAAAAAAAAGTGAAAAAAATGCAGTTAATTTGCTCACTTTTTCCTAGACAATGGTATTATACGCGCCACGAAAGCTTGACCCTACAACATCTTCGGATTTATCCACAACAATTACTGTCGTCATGTGTGCTTTATCGAGTGATAGCGCATTGCGTGGCTTTTTTGTTTTTGAATCTGGGCTGTAACAAATATTAAACTATTGTTACGCTTATTTTTCGCACAATATACAGAGTTGTGGCAAGCTGTTGTTTCAATGTTTTAGAACACCTGTTTTAGGATCTAAAACAGGGTTCATTATTTTAGACCACATTTACATACTGCTTTACCCAAGCGGTATATGATTTCGGATTAATTCGCATGAATAGCAAATCTCCTATTTTTACTGCACAATCTGATGTTGCTCTACGCATCCACGTGGATCGCGCAGTTCGTCATTATTTTGCACAACTGCAAGGTGAGCAGCCATCACAAGTTTATGACATGGTGCTAGCAGAAATGGAGAAACCTCTTTTATCTGTCGTTTTAGAATATACCCGTGGCAACCAAACTCGTGCTGCGGAGATTCTAGGGCTAAACCGTGGAACTTTACGCAAAAAGTTAAAAGCTCACGGCTTAATGAGTGAATAAATGATAAAATGCTCACGTCCTGTGGGCATTTTTTATGCCTATTTGTTTTAATCTGTAAACTTAAACCGTTGACTTAATCATGACTATTAAACGTGCTTTAATTTCTGTTTCTGATAAAACAGGAATTGTAGAATTTGCTCAAAATCTTGCAGCTTTAGGGGTAGAAATTTTATCTACTGGCGGTACATATAAGTTGCTTAAAGACAACAATATCGCTGTTGTAGAAGTTTCTGAACACACGGGCTTCCCTGAAATGATGGATGGTCGTGTAAAAACGTTACACCCTAAAATTCATGGCGGTATTTTGGCTCGTCGTGGTCTGGACGAAGCAGTCATGCAGGAACACAGCATCGATCCAATCGATTTAGTGGTGGTAAATCTTTACCCATTTGCAGCAACTGTTGCTAAACCAGATTGTTCTTTGGCAGATGCCATTGAAAATATTGATATCGGTGGTCCAACTATGGTTCGCGCTGCGGCGAAAAACCATGCTTCAGTTGGTATCGTAGTTAATGCGAATGATTATGCTACTGTAATTGCAGAGCTTAAAAACACGGGTGCATTATCTTATAACACTCGTTTTGATCTTGCTGTAAAAGCCTTTGAACACACTGCACAGTATGATGGCATGATTGCCTCTTATTTAGGTGCACGTGTGGGCAAAATAGAAGGTGAAGCAGATTTATTCCCACGTACGTTTAATACTCAACTGGTTAAAGCCCAAGATTTACGTTACGGTGAAAATCCACATCAATCTGCTGCGTTTTATGTTGATCCTGCTGCTAAAGAAGCATCTGTGTCAACTGCAAAACAATTACAAGGCAAAGAGTTGTCTTATAACAATATCGCCGATACAGATGCAGCACTTGAATGTGTTAAATCATTTGCCAAGCCTGCTTGTGTAATTGTTAAACATGCTAACCCTTGTGGCGTTGCTGTTTCATTAGACGGTATTAAAGCAGCATATGATTTAGCATATGCAACAGATACAGAATCTGCTTTTGGCGGCATCATTGCCTTTAACCGAGAGTTGGATGTAGAAACTGCTCAGGCAATCGTAGATCGTCAATTTGTCGAAGTCATTATTGCACCAAGTATTGCAGATGGTGTACTCGAAGTGACTGGTGCGAAAAAGAATGTTCGCGTTATGGTTTGTGGTGAGCTTCCTGCTATTGATGAACGCACTCCGCAGTTAGACTATAAACGTGTCCATGGCGGTTTATTGGTGCAAGATCAAGATTTAGGCATGATCAAAGCCACTGACCTGAAAGTTGTAACGGAACGTGCACCCACTGAACAAGAGATTGATGATCTAATTTTTGCTTGGAAAGTTGCAAAATACGTGAAATCAAATGCCATTGTTTATGCAAAAAATCGTCAAACCATTGGTGTAGGTGCAGGACAAATGAGTCGTGTAAACTCTGCACGTATTGCAGCGATTAAAGCCGAACACGCTGGACTGGTAGTTGAAGGTGCGGTCATGGCATCGGACGCATTCTTCCCATTCCGTGACGGTATCGATAATGCAGCCAAAGCAGGTATCAAATGTATTATTCAACCTGGCGGCTCAATGCGTGATGAAGAAGTGATCGCAGCAGCGAATGAACATGGTATTGCCATGGTATTTACGGGTATGCGTCATTTCCGTCATTAATTTGCTTTATTATTCTTAAAGTATAAGAAATTTCTTTGACTTTAAGCTGATCGCCCTCTTCTATTGAAGAGGGTCTTCTACATAAGAATCGTGTAAAAGTCCGGATCAGTTTGTGGATTCATGGAGTATGAACCCAATGAATATTCTTGTTTTAGGTAGTGGTGGTCGTGAACATGCTCTTGCTTGGAAAATTGCGCAAGATGCTAAAGTCTCCAAAGTTTTCGTTGCCCCTGGTAATGCAGGTACAGCAACCGAAGACAAATGTGAAAATGTTCAAATCGATATTTTAAATAATCCAGAAATTATAAATTTTGCAAAACACAACCATATTGATTTAATTATTGTTGGCCCTGAAGCACCTTTGGTCAACGGTATCGTCGATGCGGCGCGCTTGGCAGATTTAAAAATCTGGGGGCCGACTCAGTACGCAGCGCAACTTGAAGGTTCAAAAGCATTTGCTAAAGACTTTCTTAAAAAACACAACATTCCAACTGCCTTTTATGACGTATTTACCGAAGTCGAAGCTGCTAAAGATTACATTAAAAAACATGGTGCGCCTATCGTAATCAAAGCAGATGGCCTCGCTGCGGGCAAAGGTGTAATTGTCGCAATGACTGAAGACGAAGCATTTGCTGCGATTGATGACATGCTAGCTGACAATAAATTTGGCGATGCAGGCTCACGTGTAGTCATTGAGCAATTTCTTGCAGGTGAAGAGGCTTCCTTTATCTGCATGATCGATGGCCAAAATATTTTACCAATGGCTACCTCACAAGATCACAAGCGTATTTTTGAAGGTGATCAAGGTCCAAATACGGGTGGCATGGGCGCTTACTCCCCTGCTCCTGTAGTCACTTCGGAAGTCTTTGATCGTGTTATGACTGAGATCATGCGCCCGACGGTTGAAGGTATGGCTCGTGACGGTCACACTTATACGGGTTTCCTATATGCAGGTTTAATGATCGATGATCAGGGTCAACCGCGTGTTATTGAATTTAACTGTCGTTTTGGTGATCCAGAAACACAACCAATCATGATGCGTTTAAAATCTTCTCTGGTGGAGCTGGTTGAAGCGGGTATCGAAGGTAAACTCCCAACGCAGGCTGAATGGGATGAGCGTAAATCGATTGGAGTGGTACTTGCTGCCGAAGGTTATCCTGAAACTGTACGTAAAGGCGATGTCATCTCTGGTCTGGGTCAATCTCCTGAAGGCACCAAAATTTTCCATGCTGGCACCACTGTAAAAGATGATGGTCATGTTATTACTGCGGGTGGTCGTGTACTCTGCGTTACAGCATTAGGCGATACAGTATTAGAAGCACAGGTAAATGCACTGGAAGTTTGCGGTCAAGTAACTTTTGCTGGCATGCAATATCGTAGTGATATTGGATATCGTGCCATTGCACGTGAAAAAGCAGATCACTAAGTATTTTTAGACTTCCTTTTGATTCACGGATCGAAAGGAAGTTTTATTTTATAAATGTACAGCTACTTAATGAAAAATATTAAATATTTTAACCAAACACTTCAATCTTATACTCTAACTTAATAACCATATCAGAAATTATTAACCAATTACCCTTTTTCTTTTTGACATATAACAAGATATCTTTATACTCACTTTTTTTGATTTAAAAGCATTTTTTGTGCTTAAATTTCAAGCATAGCAATTCTCTATTTGGCTTTCACTCTTAGATTGATTTAGCCTGACTAAATCCAGGAACTCAAGCAATGAAAAAACTATTTAGTGTTTTTTTAAGTATTGCAGTCGTTGTTCTCGCAGCTTGCTCAAAACAGCCTGAAGACAACAAAGCTGCTGCACCTGCAAATGCTTTGCATAAAATTACGCTTGCTTCTAGCGGTTCAGATACAGATATCTGGCGTTTTATTGCAAAACTTCCAGAAACCAAGCAAGCTGGCATCGAACTTGATGTGAAAAATTTTACCGACTATGTTTCGATGAACACAGCCGTTGCAAATAAAGAAATCGATGTTAATGCGTTTCAATCTTATGCATATCTAGTAGCATTCAATGCGGGTAATAAATCTAAAATTGCACCGTTGGCGACTACTTATTTAGAACCGATGGGTATTTATTCCGATAAAATTAAAAAGCTTGAAGATTTTACTAATGGTGCAACCATTGCCGTTCCAAACGACCCTGCCAATGAAGCCCGTGCATTATTATTACTTCAAACTGCTGGTTTGATTAAGTTAAAACCTGATTTTGATGTGGCTAAAGGCTCTCCCGCTGATATTATCGAGAATCCTAAAAAATTAGTGATTAAAGAAATTCCAATGGCGACTTCTGTACGCGTAAAAAGCGAAGTGGATGCTATTGTGTTAGGAAATGTTCTCGCAATGGAAGGTGGTCTAAATGTACTAAAAGACTCAATTTTCCATGAGCCTGTAGATCAATCGACCAAAATGAATGTGAATGTACTTGCTGTAGCTGAAGATCGCCAAAATGATCCTGAGCTATTAAAACTTAAAGACCTTTATCATTCTGAACCTGTGAAGCAATTCATTCAGGAAAAATTTCAGGGTACAAAAGTTGATGTGAACGAACCAATCAGCTACCTGACTGGCGAAAAACAGTAATATAATACCTCCTTCACAAACAGGCACACTGTGTTGCCTGTTTTTCTTTTTTTAGCACTCTAGATCTTATGATTGAATTTAAGAATATTTCCAAGTTCTACACACAAAATGGGCAAACCATTCCAGCGTTAGATCAGATTAACCTGACCATTCCCGCTGGCAGTATTTTCGGCATCATCGGTTATAGTGGTGCTGGTAAAAGTACTCTTGTACGATTAATCAATTTACTGGAACGTCCAAGTGAAGGTCAGGTCATCGTCAATCAAAAAGAGATGACAGCACTGAGTGCTAAAGATTTGCGTAATGAACGTACTCATATTGGTATGATTTTTCAGCATTTCAATTTATTACAAACCAAAACAGTCGCAGAAAATATTGAAATGCCCCTGCTACTTTTGGGTGTAGATAAAACCAAACGTCAAGCACGTCTGGAAGAACTACTGGATTTTATTGACTTAAAACATAAACGAAATGCTTTTCCTGATGAACTTTCGGGCGGTCAGAAGCAACGAGTTGGTATTGCACGTGCTTTAGCGAATCATCCAAAAATCCTATTATGTGATGAAGCAACTTCTGCACTTGATCCACAGACCACAAAGTCAGTATTAGATTTGCTTAAAAAAATTAATGAAGAACAGGGAATTACGATTGTTGTTGTAACCCATGAAATGGATGTCATCGAACGCATTTGTGATCAAGTAGCAGTCATGGAAGCAGGTAAAGTTATTGAACATGGTCAGACGGTACAGATTTTTAGTCATCCTCAACATCCGACCACAAAAACTTTTATACAAACCGTTTTTCAGCAACAATTACCACGTAAAATTCTAGATAATTTGCCTAATCAAGGCATTGATACCATTTATCGATTACAATTTTTGGGAAAATCAGCACATCAGCCAGTCATCCAAACTGTAATCCGTGAATTCGATATCGATTTTAATATTCTGTTTTCAAATATGACTGAAATTAATGGCACCGTGATTGGACAAATGTTTGTACAAATATTAGGGAATGTGGAAACGGTGGCTAAAGCGGTCGACTACATGAAAAAGCATGATGTCCTGATCCACCAGGCGGAGAATGAACTATGAAAGATTTAATTGTTCATTGGCTAACCGTGATCACACAACCCTTCTGGACAAGCCCACTTGGTATGGATCAATTTGTTGATGCCATGCAGGAAACCATTCAAATGGTTTTGCTGTCATTTATCTTTGGTGGTATCTGGGGGTTAATCCAAGGCGTCACTCTGGTGGTAACACGTGACAAAGGTATTTTGCCCAATAAAACTCTTTATCATGGCTTAAATCCTATTATTAATGCTTTACGCTCTTTACCCTTTTTTATTTTAGCCATTGCTGTGATCCCATTAACCAAATGGATCGTCGGATCATCAATTGGAACATGGGCAGCAATCGTGCCATTAACAATTTTTATCGGCCCATATATGGGGCGTTTGATTGAAACCTCATTGCTTGAAGTTAATGATGGCATTATCGAATCTGCACAAGCCATGGGCGCTACACCTTGGCAAATTGTATTTAAGTTTATCCTACCCGAAGCGCGTAGTTCGCTCATTTTAAATATGACCACAGCGACCATCAGCTTGATCGGAGCAACTGCCATGGCAGGCGCTGTGGGCGCAGGCGGGATTGGGGACTTGGCATATTCATATGGTTATCAACGTTTTGATAGCAGTGTCATGCTACTCACAGTCATTGTATTACTGGTATTGGTACAAATTGTGCAATCGCTCGGCAATTGGCTCTCAAAAATTCGCTAAATAAGCTTAAAATTTAGTACAAAGGAGCTTTATAAGCTCCTTTTTATTTATAAACAATACGTGTTTAGAAACCTGAAAAATAGACCTTATTTGCAGCAATAAATGTATTAACATGTAAGGGCACTAAATCTTCTAGAGGTTGGTAGCCGCCCGCCAATACAAATAAAAGCGGAATTCCCTTCTTTTTTGCCATCTCGAATACATGTTGATCTCGCTGATAGAGCAATTCTGTCGTTAACCATTTTGAGCCATATTTGTCTTTTTGATGACAATCCATGCCCGCCTGATACACGATTAAATCTGTCTGATAACGCTCAATTAACTCAAAACTTTCATTTAAAGCTTCTAAGTATTGCTCAAAATCTCCATGCCTTGGATGAATGTAACGGGTAAAATTTCGACTATTGGCACGACAACCAAAGCGAATACCAAAAATTCCAAAATTAATGAGATTTGCTAACTTTGTGGTAAATTGTGCTGTTCCATCTCCCCCATGTTGATCGCAGTCCAACACAAAAATATTCTTCTTCGGGTAATGTCTAGCAATAAGTGCCAATCCATTAAAAGTACAATATGCTGCACCAGATTCATAACTTGCATGATGAAACCCCTGCGCAATATTGGCTGCAATACCTTCTTTAAAAGCAATTTCTGCAGCCACTAATTGACCAGCCTGAATCGACAATATTGCATCACGTAATTGTGAATTCCATTCACGAAAACCCTGTATTGACGCTTCGGGCTGTTTGCCACTGATGAATGCATCTACATATTCAGGACAATGTAATAATTTAAGTAATTCCACATCAATCATTCCGGGATCAACACAACTCACTAATTGTTTTTGTTCTAGAGCTTCGGCAACTGCACTCAGTTTTTCCATACTATTCGTATGTGTACGTGCATAATAACGGGGTGAATAGCAAGCTTTAAGCATAAACGGCAACCCTTTTTAGATTTGTTCCTGAGCAACCGCCTTTAATTGGCTTAATTCAGTACTTTCTGGTCGAAACAAACCATTTTGAACCTGCTGTTTAAAATGATGGCTAAATGCTCTTGCCCGATTTTCAGGAGAAATAACCAAGGTAGTTAGCCGCAAAAACCAAAACCCCTCAACGTCTGTAATTGACATGATATTGCCCTTATAGTTTTTATTGGCTCGTTTAGGAATGCATTGTGCATCATAACTAACTGAAAAAAGACAACCCGCAGGTAAACGAACGCCATTCATAATCAGGGGTTGCAAACTAATGCATGAATGATTATCACCCATGTTTAATTTTTCAATCATGATAGGCTGTTCATGAGAATCTATAAAAATATTAATCTCGCCCTGTCGCAGTAAACGCCGATGGGCCACTTTTAGAAAGAACTTTTCAGCTAAAGGACATGAACCAACTTTAGGTTTCTCATTTAGTGTTTTAAGTTCAATCCAACCATTTTGTTCAGCCGATTTAGGTAAAATAATATCTTCAATCAACTTACAAATCAGGACACTTTCTTCAAGTTGCATGTGTTGATGCAACTCTCTAAGTTTCGCCTGAAAACCACTTTCCTGTAATACTGCTTGATGAAACTGCTCCCCTACACCTTGAATATTTAGACAGTTTTGCAATCCATCATGCTGGTCCAAGTTACGCCAAGAGTGAAGCGCTATTTGATAGGAAGAACTTTGATTGAGAAGTATTCTTAACAGCTTAGTCTCATATTCCGAAAAAATTCGCAAATCCTGAAAGTTTTGATGATCGCGAGCTTGATTGACAATTTCTGCAATCACACGTGTTGCCTGAGTATAACCACAACCTCGCCGTTCGGTCTGATGGCTATAATGCTCATTGAGCATTTCTGTCAGTTTCTCAGAAAGAGGATATAGATAAGTCTTGAATATTTCGACAATTTCATGATCTTGCACCCCTGACATGCAGCTCTCCATTCCTTACTGTATTGGGTAGATTATTATTAGAATGACGTATTTTATGATGAAATAGATCTTTCGATACATTAATTACTCATTTCCATATAGCACATCATAGAGTTATAAAATTTTTAAATCTATAATAAAATCATAAAATTAAAACCAAAATTCTAACCAGATTATTATTTTAGATGAGAATGATAAATTCATCACTATTAAAAATTTAAACATCAAAAGCTAAGCAAAGTTTGTTCTAAATATCTGCTATGATAATTCTGAAAAATAGATCTTCGACACATAAACTGTTATTTAATTTAGGATAAAAAAATGCGTTATCAGGTTCACTTTATTGATGTCCAGAATGATTTAAAAAATTATATATGGATGCTTGAAGATACAGAAACGCAAGAAGTTATCGCAATTGATCCAACCGAATCAAAACTGGTGCTGGATTTTTGTGATCGACATCAATTAAAACTGACTCAAATTTGGTTGACTCATTGGCATAAAGATCATATTGGAGGCGTTCCCGCTCTGATTGCCAAGCAGCCTATCCCAGTTTATGGCCCTCGTGAAGAATTAAGTAAAATTCCTTTTATTACACACGCTCTCCAACATGAAGATCAATTTAAATTTAATCAATTAAATATCGAAATTATTGCCACACCAGGCCATACCTTAGGCCATATTGTTTATTTTATAGATGAAATCGACTGTCTTTTTTGTGGAGATACTTTATTTTCAATGGGTTGTGGTCGAGTTTTTGAAGGCACATTTGAACAAATGTATCATTCTTTGAATCGTTTAGCGGCGCTACCGCCTCGCACAAAGGTTTACTGCACCCATGAATATACCCTTGCAAATGCCCAATTTGCATTAACAGTTGAACCACATAATCTTGCCTTACAGGATCGCGCAGAAAAAGTTCAGAAGCTCAGTGAAAATCATCAAATTACATTGCCTAGCACTATTCAGTTAGAGCTCGAAACCAATCCCTTTTTACGTACAGATAGTGCAGAAGAATTTGCCAGAATACGTACATTAAAAGACCATTTCTAAGTTATTAATTTAAAAAAGTCTTCATAACTTGCATTGCTTGGTGAAATTTTTTTTAGTCCAAGCAATGTATGGTTTTAATTTTATTACATAGGAAATATATTTTTACATCTATTCTAAAAGAAATATTTGGAAACATTTAAAAAAGAAATTTGAATCAATTTTTTATAATCTAAATATTATATTAATAATCAATAAATTAAAAAATGATGAAATTTGACATCTTGTAAATGGGATTTAGAAAATTCTATAGAACACAAAAAATGATCATTCATTTGAATAATTTGATTAGGATTAAATAAATTGAAAAATTATTACACAGTTTGCCCCTTTAAAAAATTTGAACTTACCCTTATTAATAAACTATTGATGTAGATGATATGGAGAACATCCTAATGAAAAAAGTGGTCAAAGCTAAAAATTTAATTGCATTTCGTATTTGGTTGGAAAAGCTTGGATATTCTGTTAAAAACTTGGCGGATGGCAAAGGCTTTACCTTTAGTTTTAAAAAAGAATACGGTTTGGTGACCTGTGATCTTGCGGGTAATAATTTAGCGATACAACTAGGTGAAGAGTTTGAAGATCATTTGAAAGCTTAGGTTGGATACGATTTATTTTTCGCGATAAAAAATTTAAAAATAAACTGAGTGAAAAACTTTAAAATTGAATAAAAGAAAAAGGTGTAAATAGCATCTTTATTGGTGCTATTTTTTATTTTTATCGATTTTTTTCTATTTAAATGGTACTGATATCGCGCTTAAAGCTTAAATTTTGCTATACATATATAATATTGAGAATAATTCTCATTGCATTACTTACATTTTTACTGTATAACAAAAATTCAACAATTATAAAAAGGTGGGGTTATGAAAACTGTAGAAGTTGTTCTGGTTTCCTCAACCATTTTCACACTTATGATCATGGTTTATTTATTTGGACAATTGGCTTATCGATAGATAAGTTGCTCTTTCATCTATAATGATAAAAATCAGACCTAAACGTTAAGTTTAGGTCTTTTCATTTTTGTACACCACTTAATCTTTAGGATTATTAACCAACATAAGAGAATCAACAACAGCATCTGTCTGTTCCTCTTCCTGCAATTCCTCCATTGCCTCTGATTTTGCGATTACAGCAGTTGCGATGCTGTTTCCAATCACATTTGTTGCTGTACGTCCCATATCTAGAAAATGGTCGATGGCCAAAATAAGTAAAATGCCTGCTTCAGGGAGCTTAAACATGGCTAAAGTCGCAGCAATAACTACAATGGAGGCACGTGAAACCCCAGCAATTCCTTTACTCGTAATCATTAAAGTTAGAAGAATAAGTGCCTGCTGCGAAAAACTTAGGTCAATATTGTAAGCTTGCGCGATAAAAAGAACAGCAAAAGCCATGTACATCATGGAACCATCCAGATTGAATGAATAACCTAACGGTAATACGAAGCTAGCAACCCGCTTGGGCACGCCAAACTTTTCCAATGCAGTCATGGTCTTTGGATATGCAGATTCACTGCTTGCCGTTGCAAAAGCCAGAACTGTTGGCTCACGTACGTCTCTAAGTAAACGGAAAACATCTTTTTTAAGGAAAACATAACCCAAACCAATTAAACACGTCCAAAGCAACATTAAACCGATGTAAAATTCACCAATAAAAATACTATAATCAATCAGTAACTTAGGCCCTTGTAAGGTAATTGCTGAAGCGATCGCAGCAAAGACCGCGACAGGCGCAAATGACATAACATAATCTGTGATACGAAACATGATTCGACAAAGTTCATCAATGAGTTTTGCAATGATTGTGCCCTCTTTACTCTGATGATGTACATATGCCAAAGCGGATCCAAAAAATATTGAAAAAACAAGAATTTGAAGAATTTCATTATTTGCCATTGCTTCAGCAAAGCTGCGCGGAAAGATATGCGTAATAAAATTTTGCAGACTCAAATTGGTTGCAGTTACACTCACATCCACGTGTTCAACCGGTATAGTCAGATTCATACCAGCACCGGGTTGGAAAAGATTGGCCAATCCCATCCCAAGTAATAGCGAAATAAATGATGCACTTACAAACCATGTCATGGCTTTTAAGGTAATTGAACCCAATGAAGATGATTTTCCCATTGAAATCAAACCTGAGACAATAGTGGCAAACACCAAAGGAGCAACAATCATTTTAATCAATCTGAGAAAAACATCGGTCAGAATTTTAAAATATGATGCTGCTTGGCCCGCCTGTGCAGAATCCATACTACTATGACAAGCCCATCCTACGAATACACCCGATGCCATAGCAATCAAAATATATTTCAGTAGTTTTTTTTGATTCATAAAATTATTCCCTTATTTCCGTTAGTAAAACTAACGTACAGCCCTATAACTTTTTTAATATTGATTAATTTAAATTTATAAACAAAAAACTTCGCTTTTAAATAAAATTCTCGTTTATCACAAACTATTCAAGATTTAATCAATTTGAAAAAGTTTCTACTGTTTTTAAAAGAAATAACAATGCAAAAAATGAATTCACTATGCAAAAAATGCATAACATGAATATTCAATAATTCTATATATTTTAATGATTTAAATTGGTGCAATGTAATTTTATTGTGCATCAAAATAAGGATGAAGAGATTTAATATGAGGCACCTTTAATGATTTTCTTTATTAAGATTAAATTAAATTGCAATAATTGAAATGTGAAATTATTCTAATGATTTAAAGCATTAGATTTGCCTGATCGATCAATTTAATTTACATTTCTCTATATATAAAAAAACCTGCAATTAAGCAGGTTCTTTTTAATTAGATTCAATCTAATTTTAAAACTCATCAAGCCGAAGTAATTTATTTACAAACTCAATGAATTAATATGGTGGGGGCGAAGAGACTCGAACTCTTACACCTTGCGGCGCTGGAACCTAAATCCAGTGCGTCTACCAATTTCGCCACGCCCCCAAAACTGGGATTTTTCAATCTAAATTTTGCAAAAAAACATTTTTTGCTAATTGCGCTATATCACGCTACGAAACGAATTCTAGTCGTAATCCATATGCTATGCAATCCCAATTTTATAGTATTTGACTAGATTTTAGGCTTATATAGCAAAAAAAATGACAAATGTTCAAAAAATTATCAGTTCTATAAAAATTGTATTTTTAGGACTTTCATAACAATAAAAGCACCCGAAGGTGCTTTTATTTGAATCAAATCTTATTGAGCAATGATATTCACAGCGCTTGGGCCTTTTTGACCATTAACGATACTGAATGAAACACGTTGACCTTCATGCAATGTTTTGAAGCCAGAGCTAGCGATTTCTTTAAAATGAGCAAAAACATCTGGACCAGAATCTTGCTGAATAAAGCCAAAGCCTTTAGTTTCATTAAACCATTTTACTGTGCCAGTTACGGTATTAGACATAATCTTACCTACAAATTTTAATAATTTAGCGTCATAATGACAGATTTAACATGGAAAATGTAACAAATTGAGCTGAAGAATCTAAAAAACGAAGGATTATGAATAACACTGCGATACTTAAAGAAAAATTTAACTAATATGCCATTTTTCTAGTCACTTCATATGATACATCAATTCATCTAAGATGTATACATTTTTTCAATTTAATTTATCGGACTTTCCTAATGAATAATTAGGAGTTGAATACGGCATATAAAATATAATCTAAAATTAATATTTTCACATATTGTAAAATATATTTTATTTTACATAATACTTAATAATTTATAAGAAATAAAGGGATTCATGATATAATTTATTAAATACAACCCGCCTATTAATTCCATACTTTTTCATGACTAGCCTACTGACCGATTAAATTTTTAAAATTAGACATTAAAATTTATTTTCTATTTTTTAAATACTTAATTTATCAATTTATATTTAAAAAGGATAAAATAATGTCTAACTCCATAATAGTAAACTATTTACTTATTATTCAAGACGACAAAGAAAATATAAGAAAAGTTATAAAAATTAAAGAGATAAGCTTTGATAAGTTTACGCTGTCTGAAACTAATGAGTGGTTATGGATTTTTGAAGACACTCAAGAGTTTTGTCCATTTGAATTATGGGAATTTATGAACCAATTAAAAGTTAATGACGGCTTGATCTTCAATCATATTATTTACAAAGTTATAGAGGTCTTTAAAATGAGCACCTTACGATATTCATAAATTAAGCTAACTGGTACAATTAATTTTTATTTAGGAAAATGATTCTGAATATAAATGTACATTTTGGAAATTTTTAATCAACTTAAAACACCCCATTAGATCAGATTAAATGACTATAACGTGAATAAATAAAGTTACTCTTGAGATTGAGAAAAATTTAAAGATAATTTTACAGCCGTGCCAGGCCTGTGATTATTTAGAGCTATCCACAACGCCTTTGCTCTATTCTAAAAGGCCATAAGTCATGACTTTTTCTATGTCTACTTCAAAGGTTTGCAAAACATTGTCAGCATAATAGACAAGCTTAAACCTTGAAGTAGTGTGATTAATATGTTTCATTAACATGAATGGTTGCTCTAATTAATTCTATTGACCCAAAATAACTTACAATTTGTAGAGTTTATTTAATTCAATATAGAACGATTTCCCATCTAGATTTAATTTCATCTTGGCTCCAGATTCAAGTTCGACCTGTTTAGAGACTTCAACTAAGATCTGGCCGTTCAAGTTATTTTGAACCATCTCAAAAGGAATGATATTCACTCGAATAACATCACCATTTACTGCTTTGGCTGTAGTCCAGCCATTCATAATATTCATTATAAAACCCATAAATATGAGCTTTTGTAATCAGAAAAAGAATTAAATTACATTTATCCAGAAGGATAGCGATAAGTTAAAGGCTGCTCGCCTAAGATCTAAAACAGTTACATCAGCTAGTGAGACACATGTGTGTCGATTTTAATCATAAGATTAATGCTAAATAACAATCTGAAATATATGGGATTGTTATTATGACCAATATGTTTAATCATGCGATGTGCATAGGGATTTGAATTTGAATAAAAAATATCGGTTACTTTTATTATGTCTAGGAACACATGCCCATTAACAACTCAAACCTACTGTATCTGAACAATTTCGGTCAGCTATATCTTAACATCAATCATGTATATTTACTAATTTTAAATTTTTTAAAAATTTGATAAAAAACCACGTGAGTATTTATTCCGTGTTTCTTTGAATCAATCACACTGCCTTAATCCCCTACTTATCTTTTTCCATTAAAATCGCAAAATTAAAAAACTAAAATGCCTTATATCATTATCATAAATATAAATTTGCGCTGCTTTCTTTAAGTTATTCAGTAAGTTGAACATTACCGATAAGAATTCGATTTTTAAGGACAATTTACACTCTCCAAAGCCATAGAAAATCATGCAAGCCATTTTATAGAAAAAATAAACCCAGTTATTTATTTGATTTGATACAGATTTATATGATAAGCCCTGTCCCTTATGATATTAATGCTGTTTAAAGGTGACATTAGCATTTGTTCTGAGTTTTTACTGCGCATACATGTTAAACACGCCTTGTAGTTAAGTGGAATCTCAAAAAATCTCTACTATTTTTACATCTGTTTCTTCAAGTAATATGACCACTTTATCTGGTCAGCGATCAAAAATTTTAAACCCCGCCTTTTATGCGTATTTTTTTATTTTCTGAATGTCATTTTTATAATGTTATTACGCGAGTAATTTGAAGAGCGCCGATCATGAAAAATGTGGCAATAAAAAAGGTGCTTCTAATAAGCACCTTTTTTACTACTAAATTCTGGCAGAGGATCAAGGACTCGAACCTTGACGAACGGTTTTGGAGACCGTCATGCTACCATTACACCAATCCTCTACAACTTATAACTTGAAGATCTTCTTCTCATTATAAATAAGCAAGATATTTTCTTACTTAATATGGTGGGGGCGAAGAGACTCGAACTCTTACACCTTGCGGCGCTGGAACCTAAATCCAGTGCGTCTACCAATTTCGCCACGCCCCCGATGGCTGTGTATATTATAGAGAAGGTAGGATCGTGACAAGTATTTTTTATAAAAAAACCAATTGGTTGATTAAATAAAAAACAAATCAAAAACTTATGTTTATTATATCGACAGTTTTGTGGAGTTAAGTACGTTTAATGCCTGATTTACATCATTAAACCGCGCATTTCTGTGCTTGCTTAGTAAACCCTTTAATAAAGGAGAAAAATATTGTAAATCTGTAGGCAGCTCTATTTGGAATTGCTGACAATGTAGAATAGCCCATTGCGTATAATTACTGGCGCTAAGTCGCTGCTGAGTGAGCCATTCAAACAATATAATCCCCAACGCATATAAATCACTTTGAATCGTCTTTTGTTCGCCATGAAATAACTCAGGTGCCATATAATGAGGTGTCGCTGTCATTTCAGTAGAATCCATACTGTTTACTTCCTGACATTGTTCAAAATCAATAAGATAGACATTATTCTGATATTGCACGAAATGTTCAGTTTTTAAATCTCCATGTATCCAGCCTGATGCATGAAGTTTGCCAAGTGTAAGTAACGCGCTTGCTATATATTGCTTAATTTTGTTCAGCGTCAGACCAGAGACCGAATGATTAAAATATAAATCAGCATGAGGTAATAATATTCCCCAGGGATAAAGCTTTTCTGTAAAAGAATTTTTTACCTCAATTAACTGAACAGGTAATACGAAATCAGCAGAACCTTTCATTTTGCGGTAGAAATTTAGCTCTTGTTCAAAACCAACTCTACTGCCCATAGAATGAGAGTCTTGTAATTGTAGTTTTAACCAAAAGTTTTGCTGTCGATATTCAACAGTATATAGTCTACGACCTAGTACTAAACTTTTGGGTTTAGTGTGTAAATTTAAATCTTTAAAATGTTCAAACATTGCTAATTAAACAGTTGTTTTGGTCAAATGTTGTTGTTCCTGATATTGCAACATTTCCAGACAATGCTGAATGGTTTTACCAATACGCGCATGAATCTCAATAGAAGAAATTTTCGGCCACGTGGCGCGTTCTCCTTCTTGCTGTAGGAGCTTAAAGAGCTGAGGACGTGGATTCTGTAGCATATAACCATAATTCCGCAGGTTAAAACCCCCAATAATGTTTACATCGCCATAATAGCGCTGTCCGACAATACCATATCCATGATCCAGCAAACGTCGTACAGGTGGCACACGTCCGAGTCTTTCACGAGTAAAGTCCATAAGTCCCATTGCTACTACTTTGCCCTGACGGCGTAAAATCCGCTGAGGCCAGCTTAACAGGTCTTTACGATATCTAGATTGATCACTTTGCATAAATGGAACCACATGCGGATTGACCTGGCTGGCAATGGTGTAGTTTAAATTGTATAACCGTGCCATTTTTTCCTGTGGAAAATCACTGCGTACGCTGCCATCTACCCATTTTGCATTGGCCATATACGGCGTATATATTCCATCGTAACGTTTGCTGGTCAATCGAACCGGAGGAAATAATACAGGAACCGCACAAGAAGCTAAAACCGCACTCCAGACCATGAGATTAGGTGCAGTATAAGCATTCATAATACGTGGATTTTGTGATGCATCATACGGAGCAACTGCCACATTGGTATGCAATCCAGATTTTTTATAAGCTTCGGCAAAGGTCAAATCCCCTAAATTTTCAATCAAGAAATTTTTTAAATATTTGACATCCGCAAGCCCCCCATCGCCTTTTAAAATGTCAGATAGCCTTCTAAAGTGAAACGCTTCTGAAAAGAACTGCTCACCTTTTAGAATATCTGGAATATCTGCGAGTCGAGAGGTTCCAAGCATACCCGCCATGATAGCGCCAGCACTCGACCCTGAAAGTACTTTGGGCATTAAATCCTGTTCCATTAATGCTTTACATACACCCGTATGAAACAGCCCTAATGTTGCCCCGCCTGAAAACATAAGCGCAGGCTGTCCATAAGCCTTTTGACAGGTTTCAAAAAAATGAATTTTTTGTGGAATTGATAATGTCTGACAGGTGCTTATTGCTATAAAAGTTAAACAATGGCTCACTTCTTCGACATAGTCTTCAATTAACTGTTTGGTTCCCACATAGCTCACAGTGAATAACATGGGATGACCAATATTCGCAATATCATGAGTCAAACCTTCTTGCAAAAGATAAAGTGCGTCTAATACTCTTTTTTGATTGCGATATTTACGTAATAGATTGAGACGATAAGAAATAACTTCAGCGTTAAAATAAGGCGAGCTATTATCATATTTCCACTCTTGCGATCCCGTTTCTTCGTCGAGCTTTAAAGCGATAGATTTCCACTCATCATAAGATTCAGCATTTTTTAATTGATATTTCAGCTTTTTTATACGATGTAGCTGATGTGAGTTCATATCCTGTTTAAGTTTTCCCAACATACCAAGTCAAATCCTGATTCTGGATAATTCTATGCACTATGCAAGCGGATCAACGCAGGGTCAATTGCCAAAATGTTCGGTTCATCTATACGCAGGTTTATTTTGAAACCTTATAAAAGAAATTGTATGATCATGTTGCAATGACTATAAAGGAATCAACATGGCAAATTTTGAACTCCCTGATCATCTGATTCAGACACTTTCTCTGGTGTTAAAGCAGTTGCATCAAACCTTGCCAGACGTTCTTCAGGAGCCAGATTTCGACGCGCCAGCCTTTAAATGGCAAAACAAACAGCTCATCCCCATTTATCAACCAAAACAGGTTTTTTTGGAGGACTTACTCGGTATTGATCTGCAAAAACAAAAGATTATCCAAAATACATTACAGTTTCTTGAAGGTTTGCCAGCCAATGATGTCTTACTGACAGGCTCGAGAGGCACGGGTAAATCCTCCATTGTGAGAGCGCTTCTGACTCAATACGCAGATCGTGGGTTGCGTCTAATCGAGATTGAGCGTGATGATCTTTCTGACTTACCCCTTATTCAAAAAATTATTCAAAATCGATCTGAAAAATATATCGTTTATTGTGATGATTTAGCATTTAATGCAGAAGATGAAAATTATCGTAGTCTCAAAAGTGTGTTAGATGGTTCTCTACAATCTGGTTCCAGTAACTTTATCATTTATGCGACAAGCAACCGTCGTCATCTTTTACCAGAATTTATGCATGAAAATACGCCTGTTCTCAAGGTAGATGTTCCTCAACATACTGAACTACACCCACAAGAAGCAATTGAAGAAAAAATTTCCCTATCAGATCGCTTTGGTTTATGGCTTTCATTTTATCCTATGAATCAGGTTTTATATCTTGAAATTGTTGAACATTACATTAAAAAATCAGGCTTGGATTTTAATGATGACGTGCGTGCAGAAAGCTTGAGATGGTGTCAGTTAAGAGGACAACGCTCAGGTCGCGCTGCTTATCAATTTTCCAAACACTGGATTGGAGCACAGTTGTTACAGCAAAAGTTATTTTAAACTTATTTACACACATACAAAAAACGGATGTTCAGATATAAATTGCCTGTCATTGAAAGTGATATTTGTCAAAAACACAAAATCTTATAACGAATCACTAGACAGGCGTATAATCGGCAATAATATTTAGAGCGTACAACAAAAATAGCTCAACTTATCCTTATCACATCTATCAATTTTAAATAAAATCCACTATAAAAATAAATATATTCCGAGGAATATAAGTATAACTAATCCTTATAAATTCAATATAAATCATCACAAAAATGCCAAGGGTGCTAAAATATGAAAATTGATCAACGCATGCTTTCTATGTGTTTATTTCTACCTTTGCTCATCGGTTGCTCAAGCTCTCCACCCAAAAATCAAGTCTATTTACATCCAAGCCAACTGTATTTTAATGGTGACATTATTACAATGACTGGTGATCAACCCCAGTATGCGGAAGCAGTTCTGGTTCAGGATGGAAAAATTAAATTTGTAGGACCACTCAATCAGGCAAAACAACAAGCAAGCATCATCACGCCTATCGATTTGAAAGGAAAAACATTATTACCTGGTTTTATTGATGCGCATGGTCATGCCTATAATGCGGGGATTCAGGCTATTTCAGCTAATCTTCTGGCTCCGCCAGATGGTTCAGTAACCGATATCGAATCCATTATTTCTCAATTAAATCAATGGAAAGATAAGAATCAAAATTTGGTGGGTAAATATAAATGGATTATTGGCTTTGGTTATGATGACTCTCAATTAAAAGAGCAACGACACCCGACGGCTGATGATCTGGATAAAGTTTCCACCGACTATCCTGTTCTTATTGTTCACCAATCAGGACACTTGGGCGTAATGAATCATAAGGCCTTGGAATTGGTTGGATATAATGCACAAACGCCTGATCCTCAAGGCGGCATCATCCGTAGAGAAAAAAATTCAACTCAACCGAATGGTGTTTTAGAGGAAATGGCATTTTTTGGTCCATTATTTGCCACTATGGCAAAGTTAGATCAAGATGCTAATGACAAAATTGCTTTAGCAGGCATGAATTCCTACCTCAAATTCGGTTTTACTACATTACAAGAAGGTCGTGCCACAGCTGAAGCCTGTAATACTTGGCGAGAATTAGGTCAAAAGAACGAACTGAAAGTAGATGTCGCGTGTTATCCAGATATTCAAGCACAACTTCCATATATGGAAAAAACAGGGGTTCAGAAAATATATGATCATCACTTTCGAGTGGCTGGGGTAAAATTATCTCTGGACGGTTCTCCTCAAGGACGTACTGCGTGGTTGACTAAACCATATACTCATCCACCTGAAGGACAAAACAAAAACTATGTGGGTTATCCAGCTATTCCAACTGAAAGTGAAGTCGATAAACTTGTAGATACAGCATATAAAAATAACTGGCAAATTTTGACGCATGTCAATGGTGACGCAGCACTGGATGAATACATCACTGCTGTAGATAAGGCGGTTAAAAAATATGGTTTAAAAGACCGTAGAAGTGTTGCAATTCATGCTCAGACTGCTAGATTCGACCAACTTGATCAAATGAAAACTTTACATATCATCCCATCTTTTTTTTCTATGCACACCTATTATTGGGGTGACTGGCATCGCGATGTAACTCTTGGTAAAGACCGTGCATATAAGATCTCTCCTGCACAAACAGCTTTAAATAAAGGTATGATTTTTACAGAACATCATGACGCCCCAGTTGCATTGCCTAATAGCATGATGATTGTATTTACCGCGGTAAATCGTACGAGCCGTTCTGGAGATATCATTGGACCAGAAGAAAGAATTAGCCCTTACAATGCTTTACGTTCAATCACAACATGGGCCGCCTATCAATACTTTGAGGAAAATCAAAAAGGAACGCTAGAACAAGGAAAGCTTGCTGATCTAGTGATCCTTGACCAAAACCCACTCAAGATTAAACCTACTGAAATTAAAGACATTCAGGTCTTAGAAACCATTAAAGAAGGGAACGTGGTGTACACGAAATAGTATTTTATATCTATTTTTTCAATGAGATTGAGGTATTTCTGGGATTGATCAGCAATACCTCAAAATGATAACTAAAGACAGTTTTTATTTCTTTAAAAAACTTCCAACCATATTGAGTACATTTTGTATGTCTTGATTGGCTTCTTGGTGACTGGTCTGATCACCCTGTGGTGTCAATGAATTAATAATTTGCGGTAAAACCGATGAAATCGCACCATAAATATCCTGTTTAGGTACTTGAGTCTGTTCTGCCACTTGTTCTACATCCTGATCATCAAATAATTGCTGAACATTTGCAGCAGGAACATTATTATTCGTTTGCTCAGGATCTACCCAGCTTTGTACTTGAGATCCTAGACCTACGTTTCTGAGTTTATCTAGTGCGCCTTGTAAACCTCCCTGTTTTTGAATCCATGCCAAAATCAAGGGGACCACTGCAATTAGTAAAGCCTGTGTAGAACCGCCTGAGGTATTCGTCGAGCTTTGCGTATTGTTCCCCACGCCAAATTGATTCAGCACCGAGCCTAAAATACCCCCCAGTCCACTATCAGTATTTTGATTTTGAGAATTGGTCTGATTTTGGGATGGTTGATTCGTACCTAACTGGCCCAAAACCGAACCCAAAATACCACCCAAACCGCCTTGAGAAGATTGTTGACCACCTAATGCCTGTTTTGCCAGCATCTCAACAATATTGGTTAAATCCGTCATATTATGTTTATCCTGAAGATATGAGTTCCTTCTTCAGCATAGACTAGATCAGAGCAGCTTTCCAAAAGACAAATTGTTTATTTTTGCAAGATAAACTGCCTCTCAAATATTACCAGCGAAACTTATCCCAATTCTCAGGATTTGCCCAAAATTTAGAATTAAACCAGTCAGGTACGTGCTTATAAGTCAAAATATTAAATTGCCACAAGGCAAAGTCTGCTTCATGAGAGGTTTTATCAATGAGTTGAGTAAAACCCAAAGCACGAAGCAATTTTTCATCTTGGCGCTTACTCACCACCACGATTCTTTTTGCCATCAGGTCACGCAGTTTTACCAAAAGTTGGGACTTTTCGATTTCTGATATTGTAATCGTTAATGGCGTATCAAAAACTACAAAACCGAGGTCATAACGCTGACTAAAAGGCAGATTTAAAAACTCATTTACGTTAAAATAGTGCCATTGGATTGCGCTATTTTGGTCAATATTTTGACCTATACAGAGTGCAGTATGTATGGGCTGTTCACTTGATAAATCGTCTAGCATAGAAGTGATGACATTTAATTCAGCCATAACTGCAACCTTTTTTGATGTGAGTTAAATTGATGGAACTACAAGGCATTTGTCATAAAATGCACGCAGCGCTCAAAGACTGTAGTGTAACTGATCAGCACGTAAGCAAGGCAAATGTTGAATACAAATTTATATTAGACCGTTCAGAAATTGATCTACCATTCGTTCCAGGTCAAGACCTTGAAATAGAATGGACAGGCAATATTTACTGTACGTCTTGTGGTGCCAAAACACCAAAATCCTATTCTCAGGGACATTGCTTTAAATGCTTTAAAACCAAAGCGTCTTGTGATTTGTGCATTATGAAACCAGAAACTTGCCATTATCATCTGGGCACTTGCCGTGAAGATGATTTTGCTCACAATGTCTGTTTTCAGCCACATATTGTTTATTTGGCAAATTCCAGTGCGCTTAAAGTCGGGATCACCCGTGTGAACCATATGCCTGGGCGCTGGCTAGATCAAGGTGCGACACAAGCCCTGCCAATTTTAAAAGTGGGTTCACGGCGTTTATCAGGTCAACTCGAAATTTTGTTTGGTACTCAAATCGCAGATAAAACTGATTGGCGAAAACTGTTAAAGGGTGAAGCTGAACCACTAAATTTGCTCGAACAGCGTGATCAAATTATTGAAGAATTTGCACCCAAAATTCAGACCATTCGTGAAGAATTTGGACAGCATATTGAATTTAATGAATCAGTTGAACTACTGGAAAATGAACAACCACGTGAGTTTGTATATCCAGTAGAACAGTATCCAGAAAAAATTAAATCATTAAACTTAGATAAAACGCCCAAGATTCGTGGTGTATTACACGGGATTAAGGGACAATATCTAATTTTTGATATCGGTGTAATTAACGTTCGTAAATACACAGGTTATGAGCTTATTTTAAGAGCTTAAAAGGATCTAGCTGAGGAAAAAGGGAGTGTGAATCACTCCTTTTTCTCACTTTGAACTGGCTGTTCAAGCAAAGTTAAAATTGCTTGAACAGGATCTTGCGTATCACCAGAAATGAGACGTTTATGCATCGAAAGATGCTGCATGGACTGAATCTTAGATTTTTCTATATCCATTAGCGATTCAATTTCCTGCGCTAAACGTTCAGGTGTGGCTTGTTTCTGAATTAACTCTTCAATCACTTTTTTACCCGCAATAATATTCGGTAAAGAATAATAGGGAATTTTGACTAACAACTTGGCAATAAAATAAGTCAAAGCATTGAGCTTATAAAATGTCACCATTGGCCGATGCAAGAGCATGGCTTCTAATGTTGCCGTACCTGAAGCCAAGGCTACAATATCACTGGCGTTCATAACCATTCGACCAATTTTTGATTCTGTATCGGTATGTTCAAGAATATGTAATTTGGGAATAAGCGCTGGATCGCTTTGCTCGACACTTAACTCTATTTGCGTCTTACGTGCATCATTAATTGCAGGAATCAAATATTCAATATCTGGATATTTAGTGGATAAAATTTTGGCGGAACCTAATAACAGAGGCAAAAGGCGTTCGACCTCCCCTCTACGACTTCCTGGCAATAGAGCAACATATGGTTTCTCAGGATCAAGTCCTAAATCTCGCTTTGCATCCTGAATAGGATTATTTAACGGAAGTTGTTTTGCCAAGGGATGTCCGACAAAAACCGCGGGTACACCATATTGTTCATAAAAATTCTTTTCAAAAGGAAAAAGGCACAGCACGAGATCAATTGTTTTCTTAATGCCATAAACCCGCCCTTGACGCCAGGCCCAAACTGAAGGACTTACATATTGTATGGTTTTAATAGGTAAATTTTTTTCTTTTAGGGTTTTTGAAAGTCTTAAATTAAAATCTGGCGCATCGATTCCAATAAACACATCAACAGGCTGCTCAGTCCAGACTTCAACCAAACCATCTCGTACAGCAAATAATTTTTTGAGATCTTTTAAGACTTCAATAATTCCCATCACCGACAATATTTCCATCGGATAATAGCTTTTAAAACCTTCAGCAATCATTTGCGGTCCACCAATGCCCTCAAATTCAGCATCAATGCCTTGCTCACGAAAACTTCGCATAAGTTTTACGCCCAGTGTATCTCCTGAGACTTCCCCAACCACAATGCCGACTTTTAATTTTCGTGTAGACAATTGCAAACGTCCTGCATAAAATTCCTAACTGATATCATCTTAACATACTGGTTTTATAATCAAGAAATTCCATAAGTTATCTGGAGTTTTCTTTTTTTGTTACATAAGCGTATCTAAAATTACATTCAGAAATATCATTACCATCATAATTAACGATGACGATTAGATTGTAGCAAGTTCTGCTAAATAATAAAATAAATGAGAATTATTCACATTACTTTATCTCATGAAACCATCCAACCCATCTTTGTTTAAGTTATCACTGATCACGCTGGCAATTTTTCAGGCGCATCTTGCATATGCTGAAGAAACAACCTTACCCGTGATTGAACTTCAGGCGGATGCTTCTGATAATCAAAGCTCAGAACAAACCAAATCCTATATTATCAAAAAAAGTAGCAGCGCAACCAAGCTCAATATTGATGCTCAGGAAACGCCACAGACCGTGAATGTCGTCACTCGTCAGCAAATGGATGACTTCAATATCACCGACACACGTGAAGTTCTTAGAAATACCCCGGGGATTTATGTCGCCAATCAGGAAACTGAACGTAGCACGTATATGGCGCGTGGATTTGAAATTTCCAACGTTCTGGTGGATGGCGTAGGTTTTCCTGCCGAAGGTTATAATTATCAAAATACCAATCCGGACACTTTTTTATATGACCGTGTTGAGGTTATTAAAGGTGCAGATGCAATTACCAACGCTTTTGGTGATCCTTCAGCCACTATTAATATGATTCGTAAACGACCAACCCAAGAGTTTCAGGCAAACGGCGCAATCACTTATGGATCATGGGATAAACAACGTTATGAAGCAGATGTTTCAGGCTCATTAACAAAAGATGGGCGTGTTCGTGCTCGTGTTATGGGTTTTGAACAAACAGGTGACTCGTATCTGGATCGTTATTCACAAGAAAAAAATGGCATTGCAGCTATTATTGATGCGGATTTAACAGACTCTACACTACTGACGATTGGTGCTAGTCAGGAAAAAACTTTATCAAATGGCGTAAACTGGGGCGCATTACCTTTACTCAATAGTGCAGGTCAACAACTCAGCTATGATCGTAAATATAACTATAGTCCAGACTGGGCTCACTGGGACAATACAGTTACAACAGCGTTTGCAGAGTTGACTCAGAAGCTTGGAGGAGACTGGAAAGCCAAAGTCACATTTACAAATAAAGAAACAGAATCTACCTCAAAACTTCTTTATCTTTCTGGCCTGCCTGATAGTAGTGATAATACCAGTGGTGTTTATCTTTGGCCTTCTGCTTTTGATGGTAAATACACACAAAAGCAAGCCGATGCCAATGTACAAGGCACCTTCCCTCTACTAGGTCAACGTCATGAAGCAGTTTTGGGCTATAGCTGGACATCTTATACAACCAAAGAGCAATCATATCCAGGTGCTTATGCCGATCATTTAACGACAGATCTTGCAAGCTGGACACCGAATGAACCAACTTGGGATTATTCTACACCCACTCAAGATAACTCATCTGATATTTACCAAAAAGTACAATCTGTATATGGTGCTACTCGTTTACATTTAAATGATGATTTAAAAGTATTACTGGGTGTGAATTTTATTCAAGCCATCAGCAAAGGTTATAATTATAGTTCCGAGGAACGTGCAGATTATAAAAAATCAAAAACGTCACCATACGCTGGTATCACTTATAATATCACTCCTGAATATACTGCTTATGCCAGCTATACTTCAATTTTCCGCCCACAAACTGGCCTAGATCAAAATTATCAAACACTTAAACCAATTGAAGGCGAAAGTTATGAAGTTGGGATCAAAAGCTCTTGGATGGAAGATAAATTAACAGGGACTCTTGCTGTATTTAGAACTGAAGAAAGTAATTATCCGTTACGCTCAAACGATATCATTACTCATACAACTCCT
This sequence comes from Acinetobacter sp. S40, assembly GCF_016624705.1. Classification (NCBI taxonomy): domain Bacteria; kingdom Pseudomonadati; phylum Pseudomonadota; class Gammaproteobacteria; order Moraxellales; family Moraxellaceae; genus Acinetobacter; species Acinetobacter sp. S40. The sequence goes on along the minus strand of NZ_JACVTU010000003.1, from coordinate 229,116 downwards.
GTCAGTGACTTACGTTCACAAGGTGTAGAGCTCGGTCTTGCAGGAAAATTGACAGATGCTCTGGATCTGTCTTTTGGATATACTAATTTCAGTCTAAAAGATCTTAAAAATGGGGGCCATGCCAGAACTTACAGCCCTAGTCAGATGTTTAATATCTTAACAACGTATACTGTCCCTGCGCTTCCAAAACTTAAAGTTGGTGTAGGTGTGCAATGGCAGGATGATGTAAGTCTTTATAATGAAGATGTAAACGGTCTGATTAAACAGAAGGATTTTGCATTGGTTAATCTCATGGCAAGCTATGACATCAATAAACATATTTCCGTACAAGCCAATGGTAATAATATTGGTGACAAGAAGTATCTTTATAATTTCCAAGATTCACAAGGATTTTATGGAGCGCCCGCCAACTACAGCGTAGCTGTAAAATTTAAATACTAATTAATCGATTAAGCCAAGTCTTGAGCACAAGGCTTGGCTTAAGTATTTTAAAAGAAGCAAGCCAATATGAGTAAAACACATTCTCTTTCTATAGCTTACAGATTTGCGGTGTTCTATCGCTTCGTTATTGCCTTTATTGTCGGTTTTATTTGCACTGCATTCTTAAGTGTTGCTTTAAGTTATTTATTTCACCTGACATTTCCCAAAGCTGAATCTGTTTATCTAGCGGCATTTTGCGCTATTTTATTTTATGCTTTATTTGTCATCTTGGCATTTTGTGTTCAATCCCTGCTAAAACTTACAATCTATAGCATTGTGATTTCTGGTATTTGTGTTTTTTTGACGATAGGACTGGGTTAAATCATGCATAAGAGTATTCGTCAGTCGATGGCATGGTTACACTCTTGGACAGGTTTACTGTTAGGGTGGTTGCTGTTTGCCATTTTTATTATGGGCACGGCTTCTTATTATCGCCATGAAGTTAATTTGTGGATGCAACCCAAACTCGCCCAATACGATGTAAATCAGGAAACTGCCATTAAAACGGCTTATCAATATTTACAAGAACATGCAACTGGTGCGAAAAGCTGGTATATCGGCGTTGCCTCCAAGCAATCCCCTGTCACCAATATCTATTGGCAAAAAACAGAAGGTGGCTATGAAAGCAAAACACTGGATGCAAATACTGGTAAGGAATTAAGTCTTTCCGCGACACAAGGCGGCGATTTCTTTTATACATTCCATTACCAACTGTTTGGTTTTCCAGTCATGATTGGTCGCATAATTGTTTGTATCGCCGCATTTATTATGTTTATTGCGCTTATTTCAGGCATTATTACTCATAAAAAAATTATTACTGACTTCTTTACTCTACGTACATTTAAATCCCAGCGTTCATGGCTGGATTTTCATAATGTTTCCTCCGTGATTGCGTTGCCATTTTTCTTAATGATCACCTTTACTGGGCTTGCTATTTTCTTTTATATCTATTTGCCTTGGGGAATCCAAAAACTATATCCTGAAGATCGCTTTCAGTTTTTTAAAGAAATTCGTACTCAGGTGGTAGATAACAAAACACCCGTAAAAGAAATGCAGAATTTACCTCTTGAAGTCTTGCTGGCAAAAGCACAAACTCAATGGGGAAATAAGGAAATTGACTCGATTACAGCAGACAAACCCAATACCAATCAGGCGCAGATTACCATTAGTCAGGCCGAAGATCATACCATTACGGGTAATAAACCACAGATTACATTTGACGCAACCACAGGAAAGCAACTCGCTGCCACCCGAAATGATAGTTCCATCGCCACATTGAGTTTTGGGGTTTATGGTCTACATATGGCCACTTTCGCTCAACCCCTCTTACGCCTTGCTTTCTTCTTTTCAGGCATTTTAGGCTGCTTTATGATTGCATCAGGTCTTTTACTGTGGAGTTTAAAACGCCAGATACAAAATAAAAGCGACACCTTTCATTTTGGACATTATCTTGTTGATCGACTTAACGTTTCGACTTTTGTGGGCTTACCTATTGCAATGCTGGCTTATATGTACAGCAATCGTTTTGTCGAGCTAAAATCGGATATGCCTAACTATGAAATTTATACTTTTTTCATGATCTGGTTACTCAGTTTTATACTTGCGTTAGCGACTAAAAAACAATGGTTATGGCGTTCACAGCTCAGTGTTTTTGTGCTTGTCGCAATTGCATTGCCATTTTTCAATCTTGTTTATCTTATCCAAAATAGTTTAATTTCAGACATTAGAAGTTATTGGTTATTTTTTAGAGTCGATATTTTCTTTCTTCTTTTTGCAGGTCTTGGTTATTTTATTCTCAAGAATATTCATCCTATTCAAACCAAATCCAGAGAAAAACTTGAAAAGAAGCTGCGCGTCACTAATACCGAGGTAAATGCCTCATGAGTATTATTTTTGGCATCGTTTTGATTGTAATGGGAATGTATATTTTATATGTTCTGAGCAGCAAACAATTAGAAAAAACCAAGAAATCTAAACTTCAATTTCTTGCCCATAATGTCAAAATTATGCGTATTTTTGCATTTATTCTCTTTTTGATTGCTGGACTTTTTTTTATTGCGGCTTATGGTTCCTCAATCGGATTTATAAGTTGGTGGATTTTTGCGACACCTTTAGTTTTTGGCATCATATTGTATATCAATGATTTAAAACCTAAAGCTGACAATCGACATAAGCCCTCTAGATCCCATAGAGTATAGATTAAACGTGTCTTTTTTTATTTGCGTAACGCTAAAGACTTCTTTAGCGTTTTTTTGCATAAGCAAAGCATTATTATTCACAATCCTTTATCTCAAAAAGTCATAAGATATGCAGGTTTTTTATAATTGGCTGATTTGTTAATGTTTGGTCCTTTTGAGTTTATATTAGCAGGCGTATTAGTTGGCTTTTGTGTCGGTATTACGGGCGTTGGTGGGGGATCTTTGATGACCCCAATTTTGATCAGTTTATTTAGAATTGAACCTCATATTGCGATTGGTACAGATCTACTCTATGCCGCTATTTCCAAGTTTTGCGGTTCTCTAGTACATGCCAAAAAACTCAATATTGTGTGGCCCATCGTGCTTTGGCTAGCAATAGGCAGTATTCCAGCGTCTTTTGCTACAGCGTGGGTACTTGAACATTATTTAAGCCAATCCTCTCATTACAAAATGGTATTAACCATGGTTCTGGGTTTCATGTTAACTCTAACGGGTATTTCCATTATTTTTCGTGCCACTATTGAAAAGTTTTTTATGAGCTTGCGTAAAAAACAGGAAAAAGTAGATCACATTCCGCAGGACAATATTTCTGAGACTAAACGTGTCTACATTGTGATTATGGGAATTATTTTAGGTGTTTTTGTCACCTTGTCGTCTGTGGGTGCAGGTGCTTTTGGCATTATGGCACTGATTATCATGTTTCCTAATCTACCTATGATTCGGATCATTGGCTCGGACGTTGTACATGCAGTACTTTTGACTTTTGTGGCGGGCTTAAGTCATATGAGCGCAGGTAATGTCGATTTCCACCTATTGATGTGGTTATTAGTCGGTTCAATTCCAGCTATTGTAATTGGAACTTTAATTAGTTCACGCTTACCAGAGAAAATTATCCGTAAAGTATTGGGTATAACCCTATTTGCACTTGGTGTGAACTTTATTATTCACCCTGTCAAAGCTAAACCTGTTGAAAAGCCAGCCATCACTCAAACCATTTCTGATGAAAAAACAACCACAAAATAAGCTATCTAACGGATTAATCGTTTTTTTTAAATGATTAATTCGTTGCAAATATAGTCAGATATCTCTTATTTCATGGTATATTCATTCAACAGATACCCCTAAGCAATAATCGAATCAGTGACAGCAATGAATACTCTACAGTCTAATCCAGTCTCTCAACCAGATATCGACGACGTTAATATTAAAAGCATCCATCCTCTTGTAACACCAGCAGAATTAAAGTCTGAATTGCCATTGACTGAAGATGCTTATCAAACCGTTCTCAAAGGTCGTGAAACCATTCGTAATATTCTTGATGGTACAGACAAGCGTGTTTTTGTTGTGATTGGCCCTTGTTCTATTCATGACCCGAAAGCGGCCCATGAATATGCTGATCGTTTAAAAGCTTTAAGTGAAAAAGTAAAAGATTCTCTTTATATTGTCATGCGTGTTTATTTTGAAAAACCGCGTACCACTGTTGGTTGGAAAGGTCTGATTAATGACCCAGATATGAACGATTCTTTTAATATCGAAAAAGGTCTACGTATTGGTCGTAAACTATTACTTGAGTTAAACCAAAAGGGTCTGCCATGTGCTACTGAAGCACTTGATCCAAACTCACCACAATATTATCAGGATTTGATTTCTTGGTCTGCCATTGGCGCACGTACGACCGAAAGCCAGACACACCGTGAAATGTCCTCTGGTTTATCGTCTCCTGTAGGATTTAAAAATGGTACAGATGGCGGCCTAACTGTGGCAACCAACGCGATGCAATCGGTTAAACATGGCCATAGTTTCCTTGGTTTAAATGAAAATGGGCAAGTTTCTGTCATTCGTACCAGTGGAAACCCATACGCTCACGTGGTATTACGTGGTGGTAACGGAAAACCAAATTATGATGCTGGCTCTGTAGCTGAAGCTGAAGCTGCTTTAGCCAAAGCCAAGGTCAGCAATAAAATCATGATTGATGCCAGTCATGCTAACTCAAATAAAGATCCTTACTTACAACCCTTGGTATTACGCAATGTCGTTGAACAAATTGCTGAGGGTAATAAGTCTATTGTAGGTGTAATGGTAGAAAGCCACTTAAAAGGTGGTCGTCAGGATATTCCTGACAACTTAGCTGATTTGGAATATGGTCAATCTGTGACCGATGGCTGTATCGATTGGGAAACTACAGAACAAACATTGCTTGAAATGCATGAAAAGCTTAAAGACGTGTTAGCCCAACGCTAAGCACTACGTTCATAAAATAAAAAACCCTTATTAAATAAGGGTTTTTTATTCTCAGGAAAGGTTTTAGCTAGAAAAAATTGAGCATTCACGTTTTCTTCTCAGAATCCAGTAGATTTTATAGGGAATTTAAAGCTAAGATGGATAGGCAGATCTGTCTTCTTTGCAATTAGGCACAACAGCTTTATCATATTCTAACGATACATTAGTATTCTTATGACCACTTTAGAACAATCCCTCTCAGAAATTCTGAACTTTTCCCCTGTACATGAACATCTATTGAGTTCAGGACAACCTACAGCCACTCAATTACAACATATTAAAGAATATGGTTGCAGTACCGTGATTAACCTTGCATTGAATGATGCAGATCCGCATCTTGAGAATGAAGACCGAATCTGTCTTGAGCTTGGATTAAACTACATCCATCTACCTATTTTATGGGAGATGCCAGCATGCGATCAGAGTCTATTGGTTCTTGATTTAGTCGATCATTTGGTTAGCAATGAAATTGTCTGGATACATTGCGCAAAGAATTACCGTGTAAGCTGCTTAATGGCACTTTATCGGCAATACTTCATGGGAATGGATATTGGATCAGCTCAGGAAATATTGCATCAAATCTGGGAACCGAATGAAACATGGACAGGGTTAATGCACAGTGTTGCCTTACAACTTCAGGGTCGCATGGCAACACAAGATTTGCAACAATCGTTAATTGATCCAAATCAATTCACTTGATGTGTCACCAATACTGTTGCCGTTGAGAGAATCCCCTCCTGACGGCCTGTGAAACCTAATTTTTCTGTCGTTGTCGCTTTAATACTAATCTGGGTAATATCCAGTTCTAAGACATCTGCAATGCTCTGACGCATTTCCAAATTGTATTTTGCAAGTTTAGGCCGTTCACAAGCCACAGTAATATCGGCATTATTTAAAACATAACCACGATCCAAAATGAGCTGATAAACCTGTTTAAGCAACACACGGCTATCTGCCCCCTTAAACTCAGGATCTGTATCTGGAAAATGCTGACCAATATCACCCAAAGCCAAAGCGCCCAGTAAAGCATCTGATAAGGCATGTAATACCACATCTCCATCAGAATGAGCCTTTAAACCATGCGTATGAGGAATTTGAATGCCTGCTAAAGTCACATGATTTCCATCTTCAAAAGCATGAACATCCATACCCTGACCGATGCGAATTGGTAATATCATTTAGTTTCCTTTATAAAACAAATCACACAGCTTGTATTCTGGCTTTTGGTTTCGCTATAGTACGTCTAGCCACTGAAATGGAAGTATAAGCGATCATGACGTTTCGTACAGATAGATTTCCTTTAAAAAACGTAGTTTGTGCATTCACGATCAGTTTTTGCTTTTCCTCAGCCTATGCGACAGATCAATTTAACTGTACCAAAAGCAAGTCTTCATTTATTAACAAAAAAATTTGTTCTGAAAGTTTTCATGAAACCCGTCATGAATTAAATAATAAATTTTTAGTTGCCTATCTAGTGTCAGATGCACCGATTAAACTTTTATACGATACACATTCACTTTGGTTCAATCGTTTGCAACAATGTAAAACCCAAAATTGTATTGAGCAGCAATTTTCAATACGTGAAGATGATCTTAATTTTTATACCTCTTTAAACCAGAGCTTGACCCAACATTTCTTAAAATTTGAGCAGGGTAAAATTGCCAGCCAACCAATTCATTTGCAAGTTCATCAGCTAACTAAAGACAAAATTAAAATTGAAGGTATTGCCTATCGTAATCCAAACAATCGTACAGATAGTCAAACCATTCCCTTTTTAGCCTATACTGCCCCTGATAAAAAAGATCAGATTTTTGACAATGAACATGATTGTAAATATAGCTTTAACTTTCAAAAAAGCATTTTAGTGGTGAAGACAGAACAGAAAGGTTGTGAACGTTTTAGTGGTATTTATCGCCTTTATGATTAAAAATGAGGAGAATGTCCCCTCACTTAATCGATACAACCGTTGTAAAATTAGGCAGATAATTTCATGGCGATTTCTTGACTGATGATAGACGCTGTCGCAGTTGAAAGTGTCCAGCCTAGGTGACCATGTCCAGTATTATAAAAAACCCGTGGATGCTTTCCTTGTTTAATCACAGGCATCATATTGGGCATCATCGGTCTAAGACCAGCCCAGGGAACAGCATGTTCTGTTGATATATCAAAGTTTGCATTGACCCAGTTAATAAGTGGCTGAATACGGTCTGCACGGATATCACGATTGTAACCATTAAATTCAGCCGTTCCTGCTACACGAAAACGGTCTTCGCCTAAACGTGAGGTAACAATTTTGGCACTTTCATCCAGTAGGCTAACCCAAGGTGCATTTTTAATGCTTTTCTGATCCTTTAAATGTACTGTGATCGAGTAACCTTTCACGGGATAGACATTGACACGATCACCCAACATATCTGCAAGTTGATAACTGCCAACACCACCACATATTAAAATGGCATCTGCTTCTAAAGTAATCGGCTGATCTTTGGGACTAATCATATTTTCTGAACTTGGCTGGCAGGAAACTATCACTTTATTTTCCAATAGTTGTACATGATGCATATCAAGTCCAAAACGGTATTTAACTCCATATTTTTTGGTTTTTTCAGCTAGTCCAATCGTAAATTTATGAATATCGCCAGTCGCATCATCTGGCGTGTAATAACCCCCAAAATAATCACCTGAAAGTGTAGGTTCAATATGCTTAATTTCATCGGGGGTTACCGCATGACGTACCAACGTCCCTCTACACAACATGTCATTTACACTTTTGGCAACGCTATAATCTGCCTCGGTATGATAAATATGTAAAATTCCACGTTTTTCCAGATTAAAATCGATCTCTTCTTTTTCGGCTATTTCAAAAAGGCGTTTACGGGCCAATAAAGCCAAACGTACAGTTTCAATTGTATTGCTTTCATAATGTTTAATACTGGTCAGAAATTCAAATAACCAGCTATATTTATGAACGTCAAAAGAAGGATTGAGCAATAATGGGGCATCTTTTTTAGACATCCATTTCATGCCTTTAAGGATCGTCGATTTTTGATTCCAAACCTCTGCATTACAGGCAGACAACTGTCCACCGTTAGCAAATGAAGTTTCCATCGCTGGAAATAAATGCCGATCGATCACCGTGACGTCATAACCTAATAAAGCTAGTTCATAAGCAGAAGTGACACCGGTGATTCCCGAACCCACTACAATAACATGAGACATATAAGCTCCCTGAAATGAAAATTCATTTCAAAAAATGCCCCATCTGTCTATGTACCTGAGAGCTTCGGTTTTTCAATAATTCCTATTAATTATTTTAACCATCCCCTTCGGTGAGTATTTTTATAATACTTCTCTCCAGATTAATGCCGATTATTACAGTCCTTTTGCCTGAGAGTTTCCGGGGTCGTTGCTCCTTCGGCGTGTTCACAGGAACATCTCTCCTGCAATAATTCATATTGTTATAAAAGCAATGTACATGCCAGTTTTAAAAAATCCAATTTTATTTTGTAGTGATATGAAAAACCTCATCTATTTTCCACAGATGAGGCTTATTTAAAATTAAAATTTTACGAGAATGTTAATCATCAATTGGGTAAGTAATCTTTACCGTCCTGATTCTGTTTTCATCCATCTCTAGCACTTCAAAACGAATGCCTTCATGTTCGATGGTTGTTCCAACCTGTACGATCTCATGAGACTTATCCATGATCAGGCCAGAAACACTGATATATTCACCGTCTTCAGGCATTAATTCAATCATGCCAAGCTCAAGCTCAAGCTGATACAAATCTAAAAGCCCAGTTGCCTGCCATGTCCGCTCATCAATTTTCACCAATTCTGGTTGTTCGTCAGCATCTGGAAATTCCCCAGCAATTGCTTCAAATACATCTAGGGGCGAGATAAGACCTTGTACTGTGCCAAATTCATCACTGACCAAAACCAGTGAACCTTTAGACGAACGTAAAGTATTAATCGCATCAATGACCTTCATTCGTTCAAAAATAAAAATGGGTCGTTGACGTTTAAGCAATACTTTTACATTATCGGGATGATCGAGCGCATCGATTAAATCTTTAGCACGAGCAACTGTAATGACTTTATCCAGACTACCGCGACATACAGGGAATAAACTGTGTGGTACGGATAATATTTGCTGGCGAATTTGTTCAGGATCATCATCAAGGTTGACCCATGAAATCTGTGAACGTGGCGTCATAATCGAAGTCACATTACGTTCAGCAAGTGTGAGCACCCCACCAATCATGTATCGCTCGTCATTGACAAATAAAGCGTGAGATTCTGAGCTTTCATCAACAGCGGCAATTCTGTCTTTTTCACCCATCATCTTAAAAATAGCATTGGCTGTACGATGACGTAATGGAATCTTTGACTGATTCTTTTCCACATTACGCTGTGAAAACTGGTTAAAGGCTTCAATAAGGATCGCAATACCGATACCCGAATAGATATAACCTTTTGGAATATGAAAACCCATTCCCTCGGCAATCAGACTAACCCCAATTAAGAGCAGGAAACTCAAACACAAAATCACAACGGTTGGATGTCTATTAACAAACGCAGTCAATGGTTTAGACGCAATTAACATGACAATGACGGCAATGGTCACTGCGGTCATCATGACATAGATATTATCCACCATACCGATGGCGGTAATTACAGAGTCTAATGAGAAGACAGCATCAAGTACGATAATTTGTGCAACAACAGCCCAGAAACTAGCATAAGCCACTGAGGAAGCAGTTTTAATTTCCGGCTTACCTTCCATCTTTTCATGTAGTTCGGTCACGGCTTTATAGACTAGAAATAATCCTCCAAATAAAAGAATTAGATCTCGTCCCGAGAATGTCATTCCTGCAACTTCAACTAAAGGTTTAGTCAGTGTAACTAACCATGAAATAACAGAAAGAAGTGCCAAGCGCATAATAAGCGCAAGGGATAAACCAATAACACGCGCTTTATCGCGTTGCTCAGGAGGAAGTTTATCTGCCAAAATGGCAATAAAAACAAGATTATCAATCCCTAGAACAATTTCTAATACAATAAGGGTAAGTAACCCCACCCAAATACTTGGATCTAATAAAAATTCCATATTTAGATCCCCTCAAATACTTGGGAAACAATCAGTAAACAAGACCTATACGGCGATGGATCCATTCAGGGATACCTTTTCAATGAACATAATTTATTATGCATAACTTTTTCCACTTGTAATTATTTTTTTGTATATTTAGCCAATTTTTTAAGTTTTTATTAAGTTTTGATAATTCTATATACTTTTATATGAAAAAAAGTAAAGCAGACAATTCTTTTATCTAATAATTTAACCAAATACAACACACAATTAAATCAAAAGGTGAACTTGATAAATTTTATTAAAATATGATTACTTTACAGAAAGATAAAGACTCATATAAATTATTATATAAACCCTGTGCAGTTCACATTGTATTGGCAAAAAATTTAAAAATATAAATTTCTTGCCAACTCCGTCACAAAATACTATGATTAAATCGATAACACAATTACTTTAGAACAATACCGTATAGCAACAATAATTACGTATCAACCAACTTGGGAATTCTGAAATGAGTAAAAAATATACACGGTTTTTACCTACCGCAGAGTCTTTCGATTTTAATGAGTTTCCATATTACTGGATCTCACAAGTTCATGCTCGTTATGTCCTCAATATTGACAATGTCCTGAAAAAATATGGTTTGGATAATTCTCGCCGTAGAATTCTGTTAGCGTTGGATTCAAAACCTAAAGCCAGTGTTTCTGATTTGTCAGAAATGATCATCTCAAAAATGTCGACGACCACCAAAATCGTTTACCGATTAAAAGATGAAGGTCTCGTCAACACGTTTTCCTGTCCTGAAGATGCTCGTATTACTCGAGTAGAGCTGACAGAAAAAGGGAAAGAAATGATTTTCAAAATTAATGATATTACGAGCGTGGTGTTAGAACAATCTTTTGATGGCTTAACTCCACTGCAGCTTGAAAAAACCATTGAAAGCCTAAAAGTTCTCTATAAAAATCTATCACATTAGTCAAAAAAGTTTAACTGAGGTGATACTTTTGGAGTGAGCTGGCGCGGTACATGCTCACATTCAAATTCGTCAGTTGGAAAACCCTCCACAAAGCTGTGTATGTCGGGTGTTGTTAGATCCAGCCATTCATGCAGACGTTCATGAGGAATGACGATTACCGAGCGTTTTACATCACCTGGTTCATGAAATTCTTTCATCATCGGATGGTCAATCGCGTCCATAGTTAGCATAGACGCTGAACGAACAATGTCGCCATCTATTCGGCAGATTTCATAAATAGCGGCAATGAAAAAAGCCTGTCCATCTTTACGACGTACACACCAGCGCTGTGGCTTTCCATCAATATATTTAGCTTCATAAAACTCAGTTACAGGGATAACTCCAAAATTACATTTACTAGCAGCTTCAAAAAAACTTGAACGCTGTAACAGTGTTTCACTTCGCGCGTTGTAAGTCTTTTTAGCTACAGATAAGTCAGTGGCCCATTTAGGGACCAAACCGAACAAAACCTGTCGCCACTCCAGCCCCTTTTCTGATTTAAAAAGCAAAGGAATAGGATAACTTGGATAGGCTTCTTCAACGTATTCAAATGAGATTGGAGGCAATCCCAAAGCATGCAGTTGGTGAATAGTCAAAGGTTTAAAATTAGCACACATATCTGAGTTAGAAAGATCCACCATTTTTCATCATGCTTATAGCATAACATTGCTTCGTAGATTTAACATACAGATTTACCCGTTCCAAACTTAATCAAACTAGTTCTATATAAAAGATCTTAAAATATAGTGATTTGCAACATTTACTCCACTTTTTATGCTTATTTTGTATTTATAGTGGAGGTATACATTTAGTTGAAGGAAAAAATAATGAAATTAACAAAAACTGCTCTTGTGGGTTTAGTCACTTTCTCAATCGTGGGAACCACTTTTGCAGCGCCCCCAATTGATAATGATCACCGTCCAAATGCTCCTCATCAGGAACAACGCCCAAACACTCAAAAGCCAAATCAAAACTCACATCAAAATCAGCCTCCTCGTTACCAACAAGATCGTCAAGCTTATCGCTCAGACATGCCACGTCCTCATCAGAATTGGAACAAAGGTGATCGCGTTCCACAACAATACCGTGGTAAACCTTATTATGTAAATGATTGGCGCTCACGAGAACTTCCTGCACCGCCATCTGGCCATCGTTGGTTAAGAATCAATGGAGATTATGTGCTTGTAGCTATTGCAACAGGAGTTATTAGTCAAATTCTTTTGGGTGGTCATTAATCTCCAACCAAAATAAATTATAAAAAAACCGTTCAATATTGAACGGTTTTTTGTTTCAAGCGATCAGATTAATCACCTGTATAGCCTTTTAGTTTTAAACGAGCTGCGTGTAGCAAAGGCTCAGTATAACCAGAAGGTTGTTCCGCACCTTTAAAGATGAGATCAGAAGCAGCTTTAAATGCAATATCATTAACAAACTTTGGTGCCATTGGCGTGTATTCTGGATCATGTGCATTTTGACCATCAACCACTTTGGCCATACGCTCCAAAACTTCCTCCACTTGTTCTTTAGTCACAATACCGTGACGTAACCAGTTCGCAACATGTTGCGATGAAATACGCAGTGTAGCACGGTCTTCCATCAATCCAACGTCATTAATATCTGGAACTTTAGAACAGCCCACACCTAAGTCTACCCAACGAACCACGTAACCTAAAATACCTTGGCAATTGTTTTCAAGCTCTCTGGTAATTTCGTCTGCGGTCCAATCTGTATTTTCAGCCAAAGGCGGAGTCAGCAAATCATCAAGTGGTAAAGCTTGAGCATTTAATAACTCTTTTTGACGTTCAGACACATTGCATTGATGATAATGAATCGCGTGAATAACCGCACCTGATGGAGATGGAACCCATGCACAGCTTGCGCCTGCTTCTGGATGTTCAATTTTGGTTTTGTACATATCAAGCAACATATCTGGTTTTGGCCACATGCCTTTACCGATTTGTGCTTTACCACGTAGACCTGTTTGTAAACCAATCATTACATTACGGTTTTCGTATGCAGGGAACCATTTTTGGCCTTTAATTTCGCCTTTACGAACGAATGCGCCAGCTTCCATAAAGGTATGAATTTCATCACCTGTACGATCCATAAAGCCAGTATTAATAAAGATAGTACGATCTTTCGCCTGAGCAATACAATTTTTCAGGTTAACAGAAGTACGACGCTCTTCATCCATGATACCGACTTTAAGCGATTTAGCGGGTAAGCCAAGTGCTTGCTCTACACGTTCAAAAAGTTCAACCGTAAAGGCAACTTCTTCTGGACCATGCATTTTTGGCTTCACGATATACATGGAGCCTTTACGTGAGTTCTTTAATGTATTTTCACCACGAATATCTGGAATCGAGAGTAAAGGTGTTACTAAAGCATCCATGATGCCTTCATAAATTTCTTTACCATCCACTAAAATCGCAGGATTTGTCATCAAATGACCCACGTTACGAAGAAGCATCAGTGAACGACCATGTAAGGTAGTGGTACCGCCGATCAGGTTTTTCACAGTTCGGTCTTCGCTGAGTTTACGAGTAACCGTTTTGCCATTTTTCTCAATAGATTCAGTTAGATCCCCCTTCATGAGACCTAACCAGTTGCGGTAACCTTCAACTTTTTCTTCAGCATCTACAGCCGCAACAGAGTCTTCCAAATCCTGAATCGTCGTCACTGCAGCTTCAAGAACTAAATCTTTGACACCAGCAGCATCTGTTTTACCAATCGGACTATTTGCATCAATTTCAATAATAACGTGTAAGCCATTATTCAATAAAACGATTTCAGAAGGATGCGCTTCTTCACCGTTATACCCCACAAATGCCGACTCTTGTTTTAATTTAGTTTGAGAGCCATCTTTTAGCGTCACAACTAGCACTTTATTTTCAACCGTATATTTGGTTGCATCAGCATGTGAGCCTTGTACTAGAGGGAATGTTTGATCAAGGAAATTTTTAGCAAATGCAATTACTTTTTCGCCGCGGACAGGATTATAGCCCTTGCCTTTTTCTGCACCATCCGTTTCTGGAATCACATCGAATCCATAAAGCGCATCATACAAAGAACCCCAACGCGCATTGGCAGCATTTAGGCTATAACGTGCATTACGCACTGGCACAACCAATTGAGCGCCTGCAAGTAATGCAATTTCTTCGTCTACATTTTCCGTGGTGATCTGGAAATCCTCTACTTCTGGTAATAAGTAGCCAATTTCTTTAAGGAAAGCTTTGTAAGCTTCTAATTCAAATTTATTATTACGGTGCCACTCGTCAATTTTAGCCTGTAACTCATCACGCTTTGCTAAAAGCGTCGTGTTTTTAGGACTAAGATCAACAACGACTTGCTCAAAGTTTTTCCAGTAAGTTTCACTATCTAAACCTGAAACGGGTAAAGCTTCATTTTCGATAAAGTCGTAAAGTTCTTTAGCAATCGCTAACTTGCCTTTTTGAATACGTGCCGTCATTGTCTTTCCTGATGTTGCTACTTTTTATAACAAGAGCTTCAAGTATACTGATTTATACTTTGCTGAATAGTAATATCACGCTGCTAAATAACAAGCATTTCAAAAACAAACTATCTCGTTTTTAGTTTTCTAACAGGGTTAAACATCCGATTCAGCAATATGAGTGCTCAATTACAGTTTATAAAATTTTAAAAATGTCGAAATTAGACTAAAGTTCAGCCCAGTCTATTCGACTCCTTTTTCATAATGAACCATAGTTATAACAAAAAAATATGGCATTGAAAGCATAGGCTCAAAGAAATTTGTACATTCTTTTTATAATGATTTTAAGCTAAATAAAAAGGCGTTCATTTTGAACGCCTTTAGGTTAGTTATTCTCTAAGGTTTGATGAATTTGGCGATGCTCAGAATGTAAATATTCATCAGACTGCATCTCCAGTAACCGAGATCGTGTTCGTTCTATTTCAAAAGCTAACTTTTCACCCTGATACAAATCGATGATAGAATCCTGTGATGTTAGAAGCAGCTTCACTCCACGATCATAAAACTCATCGACTAAATAAATAAAACGACGAACTCCTTCAGATAAAGTATCCGTTAAATGCGGTACATTACTCACCAACACTGTATTGTATAAGTTTGCAATTTCAATAAAGTCAGCAGGACTACGTGGTTTAAAGCACAATTCTGAAAACTCACACCATAATACGTCTTCGGTATGCCCTAAAGTCTCTACTACACGATTGTTAATGGTAATAGATTCATCAGAATAACTTTGTGTCTGAGTAATTGCTTTGAAACGCTGTGCCATCCAGATTTTGGTATCGTCTGTCAGTGGATGCTTAAATAATTGCGCTTGTTTCAATACACGTAAACGATAATCTACGCCTGCATCCACATTCAAAACCATACAATTCTTTTTCACCAGTTCAATCGCGGGTAAGAAACGATCACGGTGGATACCGTTTTTGTATAAGCCATCGGGTGCAATATTAGAAGTTGCAATTAAGGTAATGCCACGTGCAAACAACTTTTGGAATAAGTCACTTAAAATCATCGCATCCGTGACGTTGGAAACAAAAAACTCATCAAAGCAGATAACGACAGCATCTTTATAAATTTGATCAGCAACTAAATCTAGTGGATTACGCTGCCCAGATAAGCGGTTTAGCTCACGATGCACATGCTGCATGAAATGGTGAAAGTGCATACGAGTTTTACGGCGAAAGGGAACCGAATCAAAAAATTGATCCATTAACCATGTTTTACCACGCCCTACACCTCCCCACATATAGACGCCACGTGGTGCAGTTTGGCGACGAAAACGACGAAATGCTTTTTTAGACGCTTTATAGCGGCTAATTAAATCCTGCCAAACTCGTTCTAACTCATGTACAGCCAGTGCCTGAGCTTCGTCTGGCATAAATTGTCCTGAAGATAACGCTTGTGCATAACGCTCTGCCGGAGATAAGGGAGTAAATGCTGTACCGTGAGGAGAGTTAAAGTTTGCCATATTATTTAAGTGCTTTCAGTATTGTGAGAAAAGTATATCGAACATTGGATGATTTAAAGTAAAACTTTAGGCTATAGCAATCTCAGCTATTTTCCATACTGTCTTGGACTTTGCCCAAACCAGCGTTTGAATGCGTGATTAAATGCAGCAGGCTCTGAGTAACCGAGTAATTCTGCAATGACTTCAATTGAATATTCCTTATATTCCATAAGCTTTAAGGCCTTATTTTTAATTAACTGCTCACGAATTTGTTTATAACTCGTATTCAGTTGTTGCAATTGATGTCTCAGGGTCCGTTCTGGAATATGTAATGCAATTGCAGTTTCCGCCATGGTAGGAATAACGCCCTGTTGTAGTTCAAGATAATCATGTACTCGTTGCACTAGATCAGATTCCTGCGTTTGTTCATCATTTAAACGCTTAATTTCATCCAGACATTTTACTTCATATACACGATGTGTGATTAAATCCGCAGATGGGATTTTTACATCTAAAACCGTTTCATTCAAACTAAAAACTGCATGATCTGCATTAAAATGCAAATTATTGCCATAATAATGCTGATACTGCGCTAGCATATTTAAATTTTGTGGTTGGGGAAATGGCAAATCCACTCGAATTTCAGGAGCATCCAATCCCATCATTCTATAAATATCTAAAATAAATTTATAGGTTCCTGATATTTCACACTGCGCTCTTAATAATCCCATTTCTGTATTTAAATCAATAGGAGAATAAATTAAAGAAGCGTCACCATCCTGCTGAGTCAAACTTAATTTGCCAAACAAATGCGTGAGACTTTGATATTGAATACCTTTATATATCGCATTACAAATGGTATCGGCAGTGACCAATAACATCAACAACGGACCATAACCCGCTAGTGCGTAATGCTGTCCGATATATAATCCCTGCTCAGAAGGTACATCTTGACTGATAATATGCTGAATATCCCACTCCAGACTATCATGAATGATAGAGTTAGGATTTAATGCATCCACTCGTATCCCAATATTGGCTAGGCGTGTATCCACATCAATACCAGAATTACGCATTCCTTGTATTAAATACATGAGTCCAAGTATTGATCGCTTCATTATTCCGTCTGTTTTTCCATTACTTCGTTTTTGTACTACAAAGCTGTTTAAAAATTAATTGCCGATTCTATCAATTTTTATGTCGTTGCAATCATGTTTGCTTGAATAAAAATTGATTAATCTTGTGTTCATTGTTTAAACACAGGATAAAGATCATGCATGAGTCAACAATAAATGCGATTCAAAAAACTAAAATAGCAATTATTGGTGCTGGATTTGGTGGCTTAGCGATGGCTATTCGCTTGCTCCAACATAATATCCATGATTTTGTTATTTTAGAAAAAGCCAGTGATGTGGGAGGAACCTGGCGTGAAAACCAATATCCAGGTGCGGCCTGTGACGTACAATCACATATGTATTCTCTTTCATTTGCACCTAAAACAGACTGGTCAAAACGCTATGCCGAAGCTGGTGAAATTTTTTCCTATATTCAGGATATTACTGAGCAATTTCAACTTAAAAAATATTGCCAATTTGGATATGAAGTCACACGCGCTGTGTACGATGAACACCGTTTTGCCTGGACCCTTTCTTTTAAAGAACATGCTCCCCTTGAAGCACAATTTGTAATTTTTGCTTCTGGACCCTTACATGTTCCACAGATCCCTCATATAAAAGGCATTGAAAACTTTAAGGGCAAAGTGTTTCATTCATCGCATTGGGATCATCAATATGATTTAACCGACAAAAATATCGCCTCAATTGGTACAGGTGGGAGTGCCATTCAATACATTCCTGAAATTGCCAAACAAGTAAAACAACTCTATGTGTTTCAACGCACGGCAGCTTGGGTGATTCCACGTGATGAACGTCCCTACTCAGGTTTAAGTAAATTATTATTTAAACAGTCTGATATATTTCGCAAGATTCATCGTGCACGATTGTATTGGAGCAATGAATCCCGTGTAGTACCCATTGTGCAACCCCAAATAATGAAATACGGCCAAAAATTGGCGGAGAGTTTTATTCGATTTCAAGTCAAAGACAAAAACATCGCAAAGAAACTTACACCTGATTATGTGATGGGCTGTAAACGAATATTAATTTCTAATAAGTATTTTCCAACGTTTAACCGTAAAAACGTAGAATTAATTACAAATGGCATTTCAGAGTTAACCGAAAATGGTATCAAGACCAAAGATGGTCAGGAACGCAAAATTGATTGCCTCATTTACGGCACAGGCTTTATTACTGATCCTCGTATTTACTTGAAACACTTTGACTGTATCGGAACGAACAAACAAGAGCTCAAACAAGTGTGGAAAGATGCACCTGAAAGTTACTATGGGATGAGTACCAAAGGTTTTCCAAATCTATTTCAATTACTTGGCCCAAATACAGTTTTAGGACATAACTCCGTTATTTTTATGATTGAATCACAAGTGAATTATATTCTTCAAATGATTCAATTGGTGGATAAAACCCAGACTCTGGCTGCCGAAGTTAAAACTGAAGTACAGGATCAGTACAATGCCGAAGTACAGCAAAAACTAGCAGGCACAGTTTGGCAAGCCGGTGGATGTGCTAGTTGGTATCAGGCTGCCGACGGTAAAAACTTCGCTTTATGGCCAACTTATACTTGGAAATATTGGTTAGAGACCCGCAAAGTTAATCCTTCTGACTATGTGTTTCTAGGGCAAAGCAACACAAAAGATAAAAAACGGCTTGCTGCCTAATCTTTTATCTTCATAATAAGTAGGTTGAATCCAATCTACTTATTTTATGCAATCCCTTGTTCTAATTTTCCAAATTTTTATTGCTATTAGCTTAGGTTATTTCATTGCCCCAAAGTTAAATTTATCAGTTCGCCAGTTTATATTTAAAACACTGCCCTATTTTTCCTATTTACTTTTAATTGGTGTTGCTTTTGAATTCGCACAAGCGTTAGTGCACCTTGAGCATCCAGACCGAATTTTGCCTACGGCGCTTTTAATCGCATTTTCCACCTCAATTACGTCCTTCTTTGTGTGTTTAGTTGCCTACAAATTCTTGGATAAAGACAGTGTTCAAGGCAATATTTCTCTACATTTATTTCTAAATGCACTTAAAAATATAAGTTATGCCTTTATTGCACTTGGTTTTGGCGCCATGTTAGGATTTATTGTTCATCACTTTCAAATCAATGTCACTTTCAATAGTTGGTATTTACTTTTAATTTTTATTGGATTTATCGGCACTGAACTTGCCTATACTCATTTTGATCGTTCATGGGTCAGCTGGAAAATTCTGATTGTACCTGTTGCTGCCATATTGGGTTCGCTTATTGCAGCAATTTTCTGTTTCGCGCTATTAACGGGCTATACTTTGAATGAAGTCATTGCTCTATCGCAAGGCTATGGCTGGTATTCTATGTCAGGTATCTTATTTACTAAACTTCATTCAACAGAACTTGGTGGAATTGCCTTATTAACTGATTTATTTAGAGAAATTTTTGCGATTCTTTTAATGTATTGTTTGGGCTGGCGTTTTCCACGCTCTGCAATTTCAAGCGCAGGTGCAACGTCTATGGATGTAACACTCGCAATGGTGAAACAATCGTGTGGCACACATTATGTACCACACGCGATGATGAGTGGAATTATCCTGAGTTTACTAGCCCCACTCCTCATCAGTTTCTTTTTAATGATTTAAGCCAAAGAAGCCAAAATACTTTTTAACATTTCATTTGGGTTTTCAGCTTTAGTAATGGGCCGACCAATGACCAAATGAGTTGCCCCATCCAACATCGCTTGTTTTGGTGTCACAATTCGTTTTTGATCATCTGCACTTGAACCCTCAGGACGAATACCCGGCGTCACTAAAGAAAATTCTGAACCCAATAATTGACGTAACATTTTGGCCTCTTGAGCAGAACATACCACCCCATCCAAACCACTATTTTTCGTCAATTGTGCTAAACGCTTTACCTGTTCAAAAGGTTCAATATCCAAACCAATATCACGTAAATCCTCTCTTTCCATTGAGGTTAGGACAGTGACGGCAATCAGTTGTGTTTGATAATTTCCTGCTTTTAAACGTTCTACACAAGTTTCCATCATCTTACGACCACCAGAAGCATGCACATTGACCATCCATACACCAAGATCAGCCGCAGCGCAAACTGCTTGTGCAGTCGTATTAGGGATATCATGGAATTTAAGATCTAGAAATAGTTCAAACCCACGATCTTGCAAAATTCTGACCGTTTGTGGACCATCATGAGTAAAAAGCTCTTTACCAACTTTCACACGACACAAAGCTGGATCAAGTTGATCAACAATTGCAAGGGCGTCTTTTTGGCTTTTGGCATCCAGGGCAACAATGATACTCAAGAGACTTTTCTTCCAGTAAAAATAAAGCCCATATTATAATGGGCTTTTATTTTCATTGTTAGTATTAACATCCAATACTGTTTTTTCATGTTTGGTATTGGCAGCAACTTGTGCAGCAGCGACTTGCGCCATTTGAATCTGTTCTTTACGAAGATAATCAATATCTTTCCTAAGACGCTTAATTTCCCAACCCTTTTGAATCACTTTAAATACTAATACGCCAAGCAATAGGCCAATTACAACACCTAAAACTACAGTAATCAGCAACAATAATCCCAGACGCATGGCTGGAACTTGAGTAAATAATAAATCAACCGGTAATTCTGTTGGATTTTGCAAAACCAATGCCAAAGAATAACCAAACAAAACAACAAGTAATGCGATAAGAATATAACGCATAATCACCTCAAATTTTCTTAATTGTTATTTTGCAACAACTTCATTTACAGCATCACGAAGTGCCTTACCTGGTTTAAAGTGAGGTACAGCTTTTGCAGCAACTTCTACAGATCTGCCCGTTTTAGGATTACGTCCTACACGAGGGTCACGGTGATGCAATGCAAAACTACCAAAACCACGAATTTCGATACGATTATCCGTCGATAAAGCTTCGATCATTTGATCAATCATGATCTTTACAGCTTCTTCTACCAAGGGTTCTGCCAAATGAGGATTCTTTAAAGCAATACGCTCAATTAAGTCAGATTTATTAAGTGCTTCAGTCGTCATTGATGACCTCTTTATTTCTTACTCGTTTTCAATGACTTTTATAATAACCTGTTTAAATACAAAACGGTAGCGCAGTACACCAATACTACGCTACCGTTTACAGTAAATCGTATAAAAAGTACGAATTAGTTACACTAACCGTAATTTTTATTTAAAATTACTTCATTTGTGCTTTGATCAAGTCACCAATCGTCTTAGGACCGTTGTCTTGAGAAGTTGAAGTTGTTGTAGTACGAAGATTCGCAACAGCTTCTTTCTCTTCAGCTTCGTCTTTCGCTTTGATAGACAAGTTGATAGAGCGAGACTTACGATCAACGTTGATGATTTTCGCTTCAACTTCTTGACCAACTTCTAGGAACTTAGTCGCATCTTCAACGCGATCGCGGTTGATTTCAGATGCTTTCAACGTCGCTTCAACTTCGTCAGCCAACTTAACAGTTGCGCCTTTCGCGTCAACAGCAGTTACAGTACCTTTAACCAATGCACCACGCTCATTCGCGGCCAAGAAGTCATTGAATGGATCGCTGTTTAATTGTTTGATACCAAGACTGATACGGTTGCCTTCAGCGTCTACAGATAAGATAACCGCTTCAACAGTATCACCTTTCTTGTAACGACGAATTGCATCTTCACCTTGTTCGTTCCAAGAAATATCAGACAAGTGTACTAGACCGTCGATACCGCCTGGTAAACCGATGAAAATACCGAAATCAGTGATTGACTTGATCGTACCAGAAACTTTTTCGCCTTTCTCGTGCGCTTTAGCAAACTCTTCCCATGGGTTAGCACGAGTTTGTTTGATACCAAGAGAAATACGACGACGTTCTTCATCAACTTCAAGAACCATAACATCAACTTCATCACCAATCTGAACAACTTTAGATGGGTGAATGTTTTTGTTAGTGTGATCCATTTCAGAAACGTGAACAAGACCTTCAACGCCTTCAGCGATTTCAGCGAAACAACCGTAGTCCGTTAAATTAGTTACACGTGCTTTAACGATAGAACCTTTAGGGTAACGGTTCATGATCGCTAACCATGGATCTTCACCAAGTTGTTTAAGACCTAGAGAAACACGGTTACGCTCACGGTCAAACTTAAGTACTTTAACAGTAACTTCTTGACCAACCTCAACCACTTCAGATGGATGCTTAATGCGTTTCCAAGCCATATCTGTAATGTGAAGAAGACCATCGATACCACCAAGGTCAACGAATGCACCGTAATCAGTAAGGTTCTTGATTGTACCTGTAACTGTTTGACCTTCTTCAAGCTGAGCAAGAAGCGCTTCACGGTCAGCAGAAGACTCAGCTTCCATAACAGCACGACGAGATACAACAACGTTGTTACGTTTAGCATCAAGTTTGATAACTTTGAACTCTAACTCTTTACCTTCAAGGTGAGTTGTATCACGAATCGGACGAGTATCTACAAGTGAACCTGGTAGAAACGCACGAACTGGACCGATGTCAACAGTGAAACCGCCTTTAACTTTACCAGAAATAACACCAGTAACGATTTCGCCATCTTCAAAGATTTTTTCAAGTTTAGTCCAAGTTTCAGCACGTTTTGCTTTTTCACGTGATAAAACAGTTTGACCCATACCGTTGTCAAGCGCTTCTACAACGACATCAACAGTATCACCAACTTGAACTTCAAGTTCACGTTGTTCATTTAAAAATTCAGCACGGTCAACTACGCCTTCAGATTTAAGGCCAGTGTCAACAGTTACCCAGTCACTATCGATGCTAACAACAACACCTTGGATGACTGCACCCTTTTCAACGTTGAGGTTTAATTCACTTTCTTCAAAGAGGGCTGCAAAAGATTCGGTCATGATATACCTGATAAAGTCAGCGGTCTTGGATCAGACAAGGCCGGTTTAGTTAAGTCTCTACATAGTCCGTAATAAACTGATCTAGCTATGCTTTAACTGATTAAATAAATCGGTTAGGCTTTTATACGTTGATCAATGTAATTCGTCATTAACTGAAATACTTGATCGATATCCAAATTTGAACTATCAATCTGATAAGCATCTTCAGCTGGACGTAATGGCGCAACTGTTCGCTGCATATCACGTTGATCACGCGACTGTATATTAGCCAAAATGTCGCTTATTTTAACATCTAGCCCCATCCCCTGCAACTGCTTTACTCGACGCTCTGCGCGCGACTCAGCAGAAGCAGTCAAATAGATTTTGGCCTGCGCTTCAGGAAAAATAGACGTTGCCATATCACGGCCGTCAGCAACCAACCCTGGTGTCTGAATAAACGCACGCTGCCGATCAAATAAGGCTTTGCGTAGCTCAGGCACTGCCGCAACCTGTGACGCAAACTCACCTACACGTTCAGTACGGATGGTTTGAGTAACATCCTCACCATCCAGAATAATAGCGGTTCCATCATCTTTTGTTTCAAATTTAATATTGAGATGCGTTGCTATCTCTACACATTCATTTAAGCGTGTAACTAAGGCATCCAGTAAATTTTTTTGATGTAAAGACAGCCCAAGCAATCGATATAAAGCACCTGAATCTAGCAGATGAAAACCATAATGTTGTGCCAGTTTTGCAGCGAGTGTACCTTTACCTGATCCACTTGGCCCGTCGATTGTAATAATATGAACTGCCATTAAAATCCTACTAAGCGATCGATTTTGCTAATTTTGAAAAGCCTAGTGTAATGGCTGCTTTAAGTTGTGCAAGAATTAATTTGCTCACGAATGGAATTTTTGCGGTTAATTCGATGGTATAAGTCACGAATGTTTTATTTGGCGCAACTTCTTGAAAATCAATTCGACCGATATGATGTTTGATCAAAGGATTGTCGATTAGTTTATATTCGATACGTTTATTTTCTTCAAGCAGCGTAATTTCTTCTTTTAATGGTTTAAATGGACCAAATCCCATACGGCGCACTGAACCAAGACCATCAGGACGTTGGGGGTCGGCCGAATCTTTGACTCTCACCACCTGAATTGGTGCAAAAGCTTGATTATAAGTGGCGTGTTTTGACAAAAGATCAAAAACCTGTTCAATCGGTGCATTGAATTCTTTTTTTATCGTGATGCTATTCATAATATCCCTCAAGATGGCAATGACAATTTATATTGTCAAAGCACACTATCTAAACGGATCGCAGGAATCAAGAGATAGTTAATGAATGTTTTTTGTCAATTAAGCAAATAAAATTTATTTTGGATTATGTTCTATGTGATTGAAACTGAGAATACGTGCGCTACGCTTTTGTTCTCTGCGTTGTTTAAAAAAAAGACTCAGTTGCTCCGAGCATTGTTGTTGCATACAACCATAATCCACCACAAATTTATGATTATAATAACCTGAATCCAATAGTTGACGCGCACTTATTAAAGATCCAGCCTTTGGCTCTTTTGTTGCAAAAACTACGCGATAGATGCGTGAATGTATTAATGCGCCGACACACATGGTGCATGGTTCGAGCGTAACATATAAAGTTGCATCAGCAGGTAAACGATAATTGTGAATAGATTCACACGCCATACGTATGGCTCGAATCTCAGCATGTGCAGTGGGATCATTTAAAGAAATGGGGGCATTATACCCTGTACCTATTACTTTATTTTGACTGACAATAATTGCGCCAACGGGAATTTCTCCTTCCGATGCTGCGAATGCAGCCTGCTCAAAAGCAAGCTGCATCCAGTATTCATCAGAATAAACCTGTTCAGACATAGTTTTAGCTGATTACACCATAATGTTTAAGTAATTGGTTCCAACTTTCAATATTGGTCACAGGCGGATGATCACCTAAAATACCTTTCAAAGTGAAATCCTGAGTGTCTTTCCATGCAGGTGATAAATCTTTATCTACGAGACGCGCACGAACCCCTTCCACAAAATCAGGATGGCGAATTTTCCAGTCGGAAATTTGTGCTTCAAGCTTAAAAACTTCATCCCAAGCATGAACTTGTTTACCCCACTGCCATAGCAGCCAGGTAATTGCTGCAGTACTTGGAGAACCTTTTTGCAGGTTTTCACTGGCTTGGCGCAACCAATCACTACGGGCTTCATTCAAACCAATAATCGCCTGATAGTCTTGCTCAAAACTTACTCCACGACAGACACTGTGGATCACATCTAGTGAATTTTGTAATGGACCCGCTGCAACAGGCCGATGCAGACTATTCAAGGTATCATCAATAGCTCTAAAGTCACCTGCTGGATAATGACTCCAGTCAATCTCAATCACTTTTTTAAGTACGTTATCACGTTGTGCATCACAAATATGGGTTGCCCAACCAATACTATAAGCACCAGCCGCCGTCATGATTGAACCTGTCAGCCCTGTAAATAAACCAATTGGGCCACGATCTGCTAGAAAACGACTTGCACCTACATCGGGATACAAACCAATATTAATTTCTGGCATTGCTAAACGCGAATATGGTGTCACCAAACGAAATGGGGCTGCCATAAACAAACCTAAGCCACCACCCATTACATAACCTTCACCCCAAACAATAACAGGTTTGGCATAGTTATGAAGTAATAAGTCTAATGCGTATTCCTGCTCAAAAAACTGATTGGCTGTTTCGACCTCATTATTTATGACCAATTGGCGAAGTTTACGAACATCTCCACCCGCACAAAATGCTTTAGGAGTAGTAGAATCAAGCCAAATTGCCTTAACTTGGTCGTCCTTGTGAAAATCTTCAAACACATGCAACAAGGCAGTCGCAATCGACTCATCTAAAGCATGTAAAGATTTTGGGCGATTCAGGCGAACAATTCGCCAACCGTTTTTTGCCTCTTCAACAATAAGATCTGGGTGATAACGGGTTACATCGGGAGAATTTGTCATGCGTCCAACTGCCAATCTATAGGCTCAATGCCATTTTGTTTCAAATAATTATTCGTCTTAGAAAAGACTTTACAACCAAAAAAACCGCCACGATTTGCTGCGAGTGGCGATGGATGTGCTGCGGTGAGCACTAGATGTTTTTGTCGATCAATACGTTGTCCTTTACGTTGTGCATAAGCTCCCCATAAAATGAAAACAACATGCTCCCGCTGCTCATTTAATACATCAATAACATGATCCGTAAACTCTTCCCAACCACGTTTCTGATGCGATGTGGGTTGTCCAGCTTCAACAGTAAGCACACTGTTTAAAAGCAAAACACCTTGATTTGCCCACTTGGTCAGATCACCATGATTTGACATAGGCACACCTAAATCTGTCTGCAACTCGTGAAAAATATTACGCAAAGATGGAGGTAAAGCAATGCCACGTTGAACAGAAAAACTTAATCCATTGGCCTGATTAGGTCCATGATAAGGATCCTGACCCAAAATCACGACCTTTACCTGATCTAACGGTGTAGTATTCAGCGCATTAAAAATCTGCCTACTCGGCGGATAAACAATTTTTTGATCCTGCTTTTCTTGCATTAGAAAATTACGCAGTTGTTCCATAAGCGGGCTTAACAAAAAATCCGCCAATGAATATTTCCAACTTTGTTCTAACTGAACCTTACCCAGTTTATCCTGCTGTTGCTCAGTTAATTGCATTATTCCATCCTGAAAACAATCGATTACCTTTTTAATCTTTAGCTACTTAAATTGTAACTTGTAATTCTACTTTTGGGTTTTGAAACGTAAAACCACGTTTTAATTGTTCATACATCTCTGGATCAGACCATTCTGATCGCACTTGTTCTGAAAATTCGATACTGTCCAAATCAAGCTTACCCATTTGGGCATTTTCAATATCTTCCAGAAAGCTTTGTGCATAACCTGTATCTGTTTCGTGCACAATTACAGAGTAAACCTCAACATCTCCCTCTCCATTCTGAGTTTCAGTTGATTTTAGAACTTGTTGCGCCAAATAAAAGAAAATACGTGAAAATTGTTCTGCTGATGGCGAAACAGGCAATGCCACCCAACGTGCACTAAAGGTTTTACATGCTTGTATATACTCAGGACTATCGTCCTGCCAGAAACAAATCGCATGATCAAAACTATCAAACAACTCTTTAATCATGCCTTTAAGCAGACCAAAATCATACACCATTTGCCCATGATCAAGCTTAGAAGCTTTAAGTATTAACTCAACTTTATAGCTATGACCGTGAATCGAACGTTTACAGCGATCCGATGTACAATTTCGCACAATATGAGCATTTTCAAACTTAAATAACTTTCGGATTAACATGCGCCAAATAAAAATAATGATCAATAGATTCTAATTATAAAGGAAAATTGTGAGCTTTACATTTATTTTAACGTTAATAGCAATAGTCAAAAAGTATCAGGAGCCTTATTTTTGGGCTAATTTTTCAGCATTGAATCCTTAAAGCTGGCTTTTAAAAAGGAGCTAAGCTTCGTGAGTATACAAATACCTGTTTATCTTTTCGCATTAAACTACTGCTAAACTGGCGTTTACGTTCACTGAGCATTACTTCAATACGCCCCTGAAAAAAATTGGATTTCACATCAAGTAAAGACAATACCCTTTGTTTATTTTCTGGATCGATATTTTTAAAAGCATCCAGCGACCAAAGATCATTTACAGTATTAAAATATTCCATTTTGGCAAATTTTGCTTTGAGTTGATCATCAATCGCATTTTGATCCAGTTTTTCATCAATACTTGCTAAAACCAATGCTGGCGCCGTATTGATATTAATTTTAGTGGCTTGAGCAGAGGGTAATGCACTAATATAGGGCTTGATCAAATCAAAATTTTTTCCTTCAAAACCACGTACCATTTTTAATTCGTCAATACTATTAAACTTAGTATTTGCTGCAAGATAAGGTCGCTGCAAACCTTGATAATAAGAACTTTCTGCTCCCATTGCGCCTGTGGTTTGGTCATCTGGATCTTGCCAGTCAATCACAGCCTGACTCAATTCTGCTGGCAGTCCTACTCTTACTAGTAGTTTTTCAAACCATTGACGGACATTATCGTCAGGTGTTCCATCTGCTTTAACCAAATTATTAAGATTAAATTTGCCAGACTCATCCTGTAAATAACCTGAAACATAGCCATCTTCGACAGGAAAAGCTGGCATTGGTTTTGCCCATGTTTCGCCCATATGATCAGCTTGGGCACTATCTTGCGCATCTTGTACCAGTAGTTCTGAAAAGAATGCTTCAGCACTTTTGGCATACAACAAAGATTGATCTTGTCGGATCAAATACGCTGTATTTTCAGCCGTATTACTTTGTCGTTTTGCAATGGTTGCTGCCAAAATTGTGGCCAATGCCACCATGACAAGAATAGTGATCAACGCAATGCCTTTTTGTTTCTTTATTTTATTTCCCATCATGATTATTAATTTTGACCCGCCGAGTGAGTGGAGCTGTTATTAGAATTATTGGTTGAATTATTATTATTTCCCGATACACCACCCTGTTGCTGATTTAAAGCAAGCGGTTTGCTATCCAATAAACTGTAAATCCACTCATATTCAGTCCCCGCAATGGTTAGATTGATTTTTAAACCTGCTGGTAGAAGTTTTAAACTGGCAGTTTGATTTGGATCAAAACTCGCATCTGGCCATTTATTCACCGCTTGAGGGTTTAATACATTCACTTGAAACTGCTCAACATTTTTTAGCAAGATACTCGATTGCGGCTGAGCGCTGTTAGGAAGATTCAAATCTGAATATTTTAATCGATATACCACTTTTTGTGCGGCATCATAACGATATTCGATTCGCTCATAAGGCGATATCCCTTGTCCTAGTGGATCAGTAACCCCAGCTTTGCTAAACTGCAGTACATTATTATTCAGTGATAATGCAGGTCGCAGTTGCCCGCCCATATTCGCCGTGACTGGAATAATCTGCAGACTATCTCTTAAAAGTTGCTGATAACCATCTTGTAAAATGAATAGTTGCGCTTCATGCTGAGTATTTCGCTCTTTGGTTTTTAAAAGATAATCAAAGACTTTCCATCCCAATGCAGACAATACTGCAAATATTGCTATGGCTACAAGCAATTCAATTAATGTAAACCCTGAATAATGATGCTTCGAGTGACGAGGTTTAATTCGAGCAGTGTTCAAATTGAATAAAGAAGTTTCATTAAAAGGCTGACAGATGGCGTTAGAAACTGGCTTCCCTTTCTTAGAATAAAATACATCGTGCTTATTTTTTTGATTTTTCATTGCGTTTTTACTTGTTGAGGATAATTAAAAAACACAACATTCGTAATGCCAGATTCAACTTTGCCTTGCTCATTGTTGAATAAACTGACTTGTATCTCAACCCGTTGCACATTAGGGCTAATTGTCGATTCAGATCGTTTATCAATTTGCCACGTCTCACCCTGCGAGGTGATTTGTTTAGACTCGGTTCCCGTCAACCATTGCTTATTAATTTCCATTTGAGCTGCTTCATTCATAGCAACAAACTGGGCTTTCGTTCTTAAAATAGCATTTGCTGTGGATTGAGTATATTGCATGCCTACTTTAGTCAAGGCAATTGCTGCTGCGGCAAAAATAGCCAAAGCTACCATCACTTCTAACAATGTAAATCCTGAGCGAGGATTAACAAAGTGCAGCTTTGTCCGAGCGCAAGACGAAAAATTATACTTTAAGTTGTGAGGGTTAAATCGAGTAATGCTCGGTCTTAGCACAAAGCTGAAAACATTATTTAAAGTTTGAGCATAAGCAAAGCTTCGTTTTGCAACTAGGCAAGACCAGAATCCAAAATCGGGTGGTTTAGTTTTCATTAATATTACCCAGATGATCAACCTCAATTGGATCGCCAACTGGGTTTTGTTCAAAATAAAACTGGATTTGTACTGGCTTTACCTCACCATTTCCTAGCCAAATGAGTTTTGGTGCCTGATTATTGATAAGATCTTGTTTGGTAGCATTTTGATAGTTTTGATCGACCGATTCAATACTAAAAGCAACGCGTTCTGGCAAAATCCTAACAGGGAATTCTGGATATTTTTGCCATTTTTTATCTTCCTGAATAATCGTTTGATCGCTTTGATCCTGATATTCTATTAACTCATAATTAAAAGGCGCAACATCTGTCGCATTATGAGTGGATAAGGCAAAAATACGCGATTGATCAGTTGATTCTTTATTAATTTTCTTTAAATCCAGAATAAAAACTTCTCGCGCCTGCATGGCTTTACGCTGATCTACACCACTGATATTTAATAAAATAAGTGAAGCCAAAATTCCAATGATGACGATCACCACCATCAATTCAATCAGTGTAAATCCTGAACAGCGATGATTAGGCATATTGTTCTTGGGCATATTTAGGCATGGCCAAAGCCTGATCAATATAGGCAATACGCAAAGTATCTCGCGATCCAAGATAGCGCTGATAAAAACTTGAATTTAAAATAGCTGCTGCACCATGAGTAAGCGACCAAATCCCAGCTAGGTAATCACGTGTGGTCATCAGACTATGAATAGATTCAAGATAATTGTCCGTCATACCAATAATAATACGCAGTCGTTTTTTACGAACCTGATAAAGCTCTTGGAAAAGTTGCTGAATTCCTTGTCCTGTTGTAGATAAGCGTTCCTCAATCTGGTGAAACATGACCGTACGTTCAGGATGATGTAAATGATGCAACATAAAAAAAGCCAAATGTTCCTGAAAAGTTTTTTGTGTATCCTGAACCATTTCGAGCAACATTTTTTCATTGCGAATAATTAGCAATATATACAACTCGTCTTTGCTTTGAAAATGTTTATAGAGGGTACCTTTAGCCAGATCAAGCTCTGCAGCCAAGGCATCCAGTGTCATTCCTGCTTCGCCATTTTCCAATAGGAGTTGTTCTGCAACCTGAAATATCAATACTTCTCTTGCTCGAAACTGAGCCTGACGATCCATCTTCACGCGATAACTCTCTTACTTTAGCTTTTGTTAGATTCAACTATTTCATATTGAGAAGATTTTCAAAGTTTTGGCGAGTAATATCTGCCATTTCTTCTACAGACTTATCATATACATCACTTAAAGCTTTGGCTACAAAGGGCACATATTTTGGTTCATTTGATTTACCACGATAAGGTACAGGCGCAAGATAGGGACTATCCGTTTCAATTAAGACACGATCTAAGGGAACCTGTTTGGCAACATCTCGTAAATCCTGCGCATTTTTAAAAGAGAGAATGCCCGAAAAAGAAATATAATAACCACAATCCAGCGCTGCTTTTGCTGTATCCCAATCTTCAGTAAAGCAATGCAAAATGCCATGAGTAGATTGTTCAGCACGAATAATATCAATCGTATCGTGTTTAGCCGAACGGGTATGCACCACGACTGGTTTTTTTACAATTTTGGATGCAGCAATATGTCGGGCAAAACATTGCTTTTGTTCTTCCACAAATTCAGTACTGTGATAATAATCCAGTCCAGTCTCACCTAATGCCCAAACTTTATCATTTTGCGCCAACTCAACCAGAAATTCAGTGGTCGCTCGCGCCATAGTTGCAGCATCTTCACAGGGATGAACGCCAACACTGTAACCCACATCGTCATGTCGGGCAGCAATTTGAGCAAGTTGCAAATGATCATCCAGATCAACAGAAATACTCATAAACTTGGATACTCCTGCCTGACGTGCCTGCGCCAAAGCCTGATCCAGATCTCCCTCATAGGGAGTCAAATCCAACATCGTGAGATGACAATGAGTATCTACAAACACAAAGCTTTCCTATTTTTTACATGGTGAAATTAGGGCGATCAGAAGCACTACCCGCCAGAAGCTTTTCGGCTTCATTTTTGTAGTACACTCCCTTTTCGCCGCTGAGTTGAATCGCAAAGCCATGCGGTTTAACACCCGTTTGTTTACGTGATATCCAGATCACTTTTCCAGTTAAAGGTATCTTTTGTGACTGTTCAGGCAAGGTGGCAAGTACAAACACCTCCTCACCCAACTTTACGGTCTGTTTAGAAGGAATAAATAAACCACCACCCTGTACAAAGCTCATGTAACTGGCTTGTAGAGTTGCACGATCAGGAATATTTAACTGAATAATACCGCCCATCATACGTGGTTCCATTTTATTTCCCCTATTCAACGTTCATTAGTTTTATAAAAAGTTGATCCAAGATCAGATTGGTTTGTACGTTTTGCTCAACCAATTGCTTGGCATGTTGTATTTGTGTATAAATTTCAAACAATTGCTCAAGTGTATAAGCTTGAACGATTTGATCGAAAGACAGGTCAATATTTTTGAGTGACTGATTTAGCTTGACACAAATTAGATCACCCAACAAGTATTCCACCATGGGAATAAAATCATTAAAGCTCATCTCTTTTGACCATTTTGTTGCAAACAGCATAGGTTTATTTTTTTGTGTGACTAAGTTCGTCCAATCCATCAAAAAATCCGCACGTTTATTCAGCCATTCACTTTGAGCCAAGTGCAAAGCGCTTAATGGCATTGCACCAGACAGATTCAATAATAAATTAACTTGGCTTTCTGAAAGCTCAGGTTGCTCAGTTTGAATATAGTGCTGCGACTGTTCTGGTGAAACACGATCAAGAGCAAAATGTTGTAAACGACTGCGGATCGTGGCAGGTAATTTAAGGTAATGATCTGCCAATAAAATTAAAATTATACGATCGCCAGGTTCTTCCAATGTTTTTAATAATGCATTCGACGATGCCATATTCAAGGCTTCAGCAGGCTCAATCACAATCACGCGCCAACCATCAACAGTTTGTTGCACAAATGGTAATAAATCTCGTATTTTTTCGATTTTTATCTTGGCATTTTGTTTTTTATTTTCTTCGTCTGTCGTAATATGCACATAATTTGGATGTGTATCAGATTTTAACCACTGACAACTCATGCATTCGCCACAAGCTGCTTGTGCCTGTTTATTAGAACATAATACCCATGCCAAAAAATGTTGTGCAAATTCATGTTTTCCACAACCATTTTTTCCATAGAATAAGAGTCCGTGACCGACTTCGGGGAAGCGGCTTGTCAGCGTTTCCCAAATGTTTTGTTGCCACGGGTAAACTGTTTGCATCAAATTATCCTAAATTACTGAAAACTTGAAACAGGTAAAGCGTTTAATCGCTCCAAATCGGCAAGCGTATCCACACCTGGAGGCAGATTGGCTTCCGCAATGGCAATGGCAATACGGTGACCATTTTCAAGAACACGCAACTGTTCAAGACTTTCAAGCTTTTCCAATGTTCCCTGCTCCCATGTCACATATTCCTGCAACAAACTCACTCGATAACCATATAAACCCAAATGACGATAAGCATGCGCGTGTAACTGCTGGGTATTGTGTTGCACAGCATCACGATCATACGGAATCGTAGCGCGACTAAAATATAGTGCTTCGTTTTGTTTAGACATTACTACTTTGACAATACTATTACGCTGAAATTCCTCTAAAAGATGAATAGGCTCGCATAAGGTCGACATAGAACAATTTGGTTTTGCAACCAATAGTTGACTCACCTGTTGCACTAATTTAGCTGGCAATAAAGGTTCATCCCCCTGTACATTGACAATAATATCGTCGCTTGCCCAACCTTTAACCCGTGCGACTTCACTTAGACGATCCGTACCAGAAGGATGTTCAGCACTGGTCATGACTACATCAATATTTTCCGCGCGACAGATATTAGCAATACTCTCATCATCTGTTGCAACGCACAAATCATCAAAACCCTGTACTTTTTTTGCCTGATCAACAACACGCAAAATCATCGCACGACCATGAATCTTTAAAAGTGGTTTTCCTGGTAATCGTGAACTAGCAAAACGAGCAGGAATGACAATATGTTTCATTTAAATTTCCTGAGACAAAGAAACACCCAATTGCTTTAATTGAGTTTCAAGTAACTGATAGCAGTCTTCAGAGAGAATAGCCTCTACAGGCACCACCCAAATTTCAACCGAAAAATCCGGATATTGTTTAAGTAGAGGTAAAATTTTTACTGCATCTTTTTCGGTGGTAATAATGGGATTTTGATCATCGAACTGCAAGTCTTCAATTTCATAATCATGATGGTCTGGAAATTCATGACACTGAAACTCTTTAATGCCAATGGACTCAAGCGTTTTATAAAAACGTTGTGGAAATCCGATACCCACAACTGCATAAAATTCATCTTGTTGATTAAACAATGTTGAAATATTTTCTGATGGATTTAATAGATACGGTTGACCCGCCTGCAGATGCATATTTAATGTTGAATGCGGCTGTAAACCATGTTCAATAACGGTTCCCGTTTCTAAACGAGATTTAGATTCACGCAAATATCCTTCCGGTAAAAGTTTTTCATTACCCAAACCACGATTTAAGTCCAGTACAATCCATTCAATTTGTCGAGCTAGCGCCCAGTGCTGCAAACCGTCGTCACTGATAATGAGATCAAGCTCATGTTGACTTAAAAGTAACTCTATTGCTGCCTTACGGTCTGGACCAACCGCCATCGGCACCCCCGTAGATTGCACAATCAAACAGGGTTCATCACCAACTTGTTCAGGCCTGGAATCTAAATTCGCCATTGCAGGAAATGGCCCCTGGCTACCATAACCACGACTAATCACACCGACTTTAACCTGCCGCTGAGTCAAAAATTTAATGAGCTGAATTAATAAAGGTGTTTTACCACTACCACCCACCGTAATATTTCCAATCACCATCACAGGGACAGGAGCCGTATAAACCGATTTAAATCCCATCTGGTAAAGTTGGTGATTTAAACTTGCTCCTAGCCCATATAAACAAGATAATGGTCGTAATAAAATCAGCCATTTCGCCTGTTTATTCCAAGCATCCTGAATAATTTGGGCAAAAAACATGCCGCTTATTCCTCAAAATTACGTTGATGTAATTGATAGTAAGCACCTTGTTTAACAAGTAATTCTGAATGTGTACCCTGCTCCACAATTCGACCTTTATCCATCACTACAATTCGATCTGCATTTTCAATTGTCGATAAACGATGGGCAATTACGATCGTTGTACGGTCTTGTTGCATGGCTTGATCAAAGGCTTTTTGAATGAAATGTTCAGATTCATTATCCAGCGCACTTGTCGCTTCATCCAGAATTAAAATTGGTGCATCTTTTAAAATTGCTCGAGCAATGGCGATACGTTGGCGTTGGCCACCAGACAAATTCAAGCCCTGAGCACCTAGAACAGTCTCATATCCCTGTGGCAGATTCATAATGAAATCGTGTGCATACGCTGCTTTTGCCGCAGCAATAATCGCATCTTCACTTGCACCTTCAAGTTGCCCATAAGCAATATTTTCGCGCACAGAACGATTAAATAACACCACCTGCTGATTGACCATAGCCACTTGACGGCGCAAAGTCGCCAAGTCTATATCTTCTATACGAAGATCATCTAGATAAATCTGACCGCGGCTGACTTCCTGAAAACGCACCAGCAAATTCACTAAAGAACTTTTCCCTGCTCCTGAGCGCCCAACTAAAGCGATGGTTTCGCCTGATTTAATATTTAAAGTAAAGTCCTGTATGGCATGAACATCCGATTTATACACAAGGTCAACGTGCTCAAAACGGATATTGCCCTTCAATTCAGGTTTTAATGTCCCTGTATTTTTTTCTTCAGGTAGGTCCAACAACTCAAAAACAGAATAGGCAGCAGCAATACCACGTTGCAATTTTTCATTGACATCGGTCAGGTTTTTTACAGGCTTTGCCAATAAACCTGCGGCAGTGATATAAGCAACAAACTCACCCGCAGTGGTATTTCCCAAAATTTGTGGACGTAATGCCAACCAGACGATCAAACTCAAGGCAAATGCCATCACCAGTTGAACTAGCGGAGAGTTCATATTCTGTACAACTACCATTTTCAAACCACGTTTTAAGTTTTCCTGAGAAGACTTATAAAAACGTAGTTGCTCAGAGGTCTCACCATTAAAGGTTTTAACGACAGAATTTCCATTGATACTTTCCTGCACCACATGGTTCACATCTCCCATGGTATTTTGCACTTGTATGGAAAGTTTGCGCATACGTTTCGAAGCTTTTCGTACCAGCAGACCAATTAAAGGCATAAAGATTAAAATACACAAAGTCAAACGCCAATTGGAATAAAAAAGGTAGCCCAGTAAACCAATCGTAATAAAGCCTTCTTTTACAATAGTTGTTAATGATTCCGAGGAGGCTGCTGTTAATTGCTCCACGTTATACATAATCTTGGCAGTAATATGCCCAGAGGAGTTATCCAGATAATATTGCGAGGGTAAACACAGTAACTTTGCATAGACATCCTGACGGATACTAAAGATCAAGCTCCGTGAGATGACAGCAGTAAAATAACTGCCCATAAACAGGCCAAGACCACGAAAGAAAACAAGTAATACAATCAGCGCGGGGAACCAATCAAGATTTGATCGACTACTTTCCTGAATTGCATCGATAATATATTTTAATAACTTGGCAACGGAAACCTCAGTTGCTGCATTTATACCAAAACCAAGCAATACTAATAATGCGATACCCCAATAGGGTTTTAAATAGGATAGAAGACGAAGATAAACCTTAAAATCTTGATTCACTCAGTAAAACCTCTGGAAGGAACTTTTGTACTAATGTTAATGTTAACAAAACCAAGCTGCCCTGCCACATCCATCACGCGAATCACATCCTGATGCGTTGCTTTCGCATCAGCAGCAATCACAAACATTAAATCGCGACGGTCATGTGCAACCTGTTTAATCGCACTGCTTAAATCAGAACTACTTTGACTAGAAATAGCTTGACCATTCACCATGTAATGTCCTGTAGAGTCTACCATGACCTCAACTTTTTGATCGTATTGTTTTGGTGGAACACCTTGCGCATCAGGTAATGTCAGATTAATACGACTATTTTGTGCAAATGTCGTAGAAAGCAATAAAAACACAAGAATAAATAATAGACAATCAATCATCGGGGTTAGGTTAATATGAATATCTTCAACTTGCGGTCGTTTGAATTTCATAGTGTTCACCCTAACCTACACGGCGTTGCTCAAATGTATTTTGTGGTTGTGTCTTGAAAAAAAGCGCGGCATGAAAAAGAGTAGCCTGCTGCTCAAGCTCTGCAATATATTCATGTACCAAACGTTGAAAATAACGATAAGCGATCAAGGCTGGAATCGCTATCAACATTCCTATAGCTGTGGTTATCAAGGCTTTGGAAATGCCAGGTATCATTAAGGTTGGGCTACTACTCGATCCAATATCAATTACCAGAAAAGATTCGATGATTCCAATTACAGTTCCTAGAAGCCCCAACAGTGGTGCAACTGCACTCATGGTTCCCAGAAAGTTAATATTACGTTCCAAATAACCAATTTCTTGAGACGCTGTTACTTCCATTTGCGCTTTAGCAAATTGTTCACCCAACGCCTGATTATCCATACCTGCTTTTAAAATCCGGCCCAAAGGACTTTTTTGTAAGGGTTCATTTTGTTCCAGTTGATCAATCACCTGATCAACCGAATGAGAACTTGAAGACATCAATGCATTAGGCAAAACTAAGGATCGTTTAAGCCGAACAAAACGCTCAATACTAATCGCAACCGTAAAAATAGAACACAAAATAAGGGGCAGCATCAACCAGCCCCCAGCTTTAACCAATTCCCACATGCTGATAATCCCCAATAACCACAAAAAAATTTAAAAGGTCAGCATAGACTAATCGGTTAAGCAAATATTTAAAATACCATCTAACTCATCTAGCGAATGATAGTGAATGACCAGTTTGCCTTTTCCTTGCTTATTGTGATCAATTTTTACATTTGCACCAAAACGTTCAGAAAGTTTTTGTGTCAATTGTTCAATATCGGGCGAAATTTCTGCTCTCGCTTTATCCTGTTTGGGCTCATTCCATTCACGAACCAGTTGTTCTGTTTGACGGACAGAAAGACTTTTCTCAATAACAATGTTGGCAACCGCAATTTGGTCTTTGGCTTTGAGCGCCAAAATCGCACGCGCATGCCCCATATCTAGCTGGCCTTCCTGCATCAGATCTTTGATGGCATCATCGAGACTGAGTAAACGCAATAAGTTACTGACCGTGGTACGAGCTTTACCCACCGTTTCTGCAATTTCCTGATGACTTAAACCGAATTCATCATGAAAACGCTGTAATGCCAACGCCTGATCAATTGGATTTAAATCCTGACGTTGAATATTTTCAATTAAGGCCAGTGCAATAGCAACCTGATCATTCAAATCACGGACAATTGCAGGAATTTCTTTCAGACCGGCAAGTTGTGCCGCACGCCAGCGACGTTCACCAGCAATGATTTCATACGGATATTGTTCATCATCAATTGGACGAATCACAATCGGCTGCATTACACCATGTTTTTCAATGGAAGCTGCCAGTTCTTTTAAATCCTGTTCCTGTATAAAGCGACGCGGTTGATATTCACCACGTTTCAGTACATTGACATCAACTTGTTTCAACTGACCATGATCAATTGCCTGTGCTTCAATTTGTAACTTTTCTTTTTGAATGGAGCCTAGTAGTGCATCTAGACCACGACCTTTTGCCAATCCGCGTTTTTTTGTGGTCATGCCTTAATTTCCTTTTTTCACTTTACTCTTTTTCAACATTTCGGCAGCTAGATTTAAATAAGCCACAGCACCTTTTGAACTTTTCTCAAAATAAATAATCGGTAAACCGTGTGCAGGCGCTTCAGCAAGACGAACATTTCGTGGAACGACCGTATCATAAAGCTTTTTACCAAAAAACTGCTCTAGCTCGGCAGAGACATCGCGGGTCAATGCGTTACGGGCATCGTACATCGTACGTAATACACCAATAATTTGCAGATCAGGATTTAACGCTTGTTGAATACGATCAATAGTTTGAGTTAAATCTG
Organism: Acinetobacter sp. S40; assembly: GCF_016624705.1. Taxonomy (NCBI): domain Bacteria; kingdom Pseudomonadati; phylum Pseudomonadota; class Gammaproteobacteria; order Moraxellales; family Moraxellaceae; genus Acinetobacter; species Acinetobacter sp. S40. The sequence continues at coordinate 190,076 of NZ_JACVTU010000003.1, read as the reverse complement.
CTAAACCTTCTAACGCATAATATTCACATTGCATTGGAATCATTACGCCATCTACAGCTGCAAGTGCATTGACAGTAATCAGGCTCAGACTTGGTGCACAGTCAATAATAATATAATCAAAAGAATCACGAACGCTATCCAGTGCTTTTTTTAGAATAAACTCACGTCCGTCTTGATCCGCAATTGCAAGTTCCACACCTGAAAGCTCACGATTTGAACCCAACACCTTATAACCGACTTCAGATTTTGTGATCGCGGTTTCCACAGGAACCTCACCCAACAAAACATCGGTAATAGAGTACAGTAAATCGTTTTTTTGCACCCCTGAACCCATCGTAGCATTGCCTTGTGAATCCATATCCACCAAAAGCACGCGTTTTTTTAATACAGCCAAAGAGGCAGCCAGATTCACAGCTGTCGTCGTTTTACCCACGCCACCTTTCTGATTGGCTATTGCAATAATCTGAGCCATAGTTACCCCAATTTAAGCTTGTTTTTGTTCAAGTAAAAGTAAATGACGCTGTTCGTCTAGTCGTGGTACTTGCAACTCAATCACCTGACAAGAAAATTCATTTTCTAATTGTTGCATTTCTTCGGCTGGAACTAAACCTTTCATCGCTGCAATAATACTGTTTGGGTGCATATAAGGGCGCGCAGCATCTACAAAATCAGTGAGAGAAGCAAATGCACGACTGGTAATGACATCAAACTGACCCAATTCACCGATTGAATCTTCATTTTCCACACGAGTCTGTACAGCCATCACATTTTTTAATTTTAAATCTGCAATAAACTGTTTTAAGAATCGGATCTTTTTACCATTTGAATCCAACAGTACACAAACACGTTCAGGTTGACATAATGCAATGATCATCCCCGGCATGCCGCCACCTGTACCCACGTCCAGCAAACGCCCTTCTGGTAAATCCTTAAGAATACTAAGACTATCCAACAAATGCTTCACCAGCATTTCTTTAGGATCACGTATCGCCGTCAGGTTATAGGCTTTGTTCCAGAGCACCAACGCATCTTGATATTTCAACAACAGATTCAACGCTTCATCATTGAGATTTAAACCCAGTGCCTGACTACCCTGTTTTAATTCGTGGAAAAAAGGATGCATATCCGTGGAACATCTCTAAAAAGTTAGTTGCAGTATACCTATTTCTATACTCAAAAATAGTGGTCAGCGCTTAGCGTTTACACAGTTAAATGTACAAACCTGCTTTAATTTGTTGATCTAGCTCATTTAATCGTTCAGGCGTACCTACATCCACCCAAATTCCCTGCATTTTTTCAGCACTGACCTGTTGATTTAACATTGCCTGTTTTAGCAAAGGTGCGAGTGGTCGTTTACCCTGATCCAGATTTGCAAACAATTTTGGCGACAAAACAGCCACACCGCTATAAGTTAAAGCCTCACCTTTTTGCTGCTGTTCAAAAGTATAAGCTTTATGATTTGACAAAATAAAATCGCCATTTGGATGTTGCACTGGATTAGGAACAAAGACCAAATGTGCTAAATCGTTAGCCAATTTAATATTTAAAAGCGATGAAAAATCCATCGTTGTCCAGACATCGCCATTGACTAAAATAAAAGGATCATCCCCCAAAAGTGGTAAAGCATTGATGATACCACCCGCAGTTTCAAGCCCTTCACCCTCATGTGACCATAGAACCTTCACGCCCAGAGCCGAACCATCCCCCAAGGCTTCAACCAGTTTATCTGCCAACCATGCACTGTTGATGACAATCTCAGTCACACCGATTTTTTTTAATTTTTCAATATGCCAGACAATAAGTGGCTTCCCTCCCACCTGTAACAATGGTTTTGGGGTGTGTAAGGTTAATGGACGCATGCGATTGCCCAATCCAGCGGCTAAAATCATGGCTTTCATTAAGCGGCCACCTCATAATTACCATATTTTTCAATAAATTTAGGCATTACAACTTGATGAATGAGCTGCATGAACGCATCTAGTTCCGGATAAGCCTTACTTTCTTCTAATAAATACCACATCACACGCGGCAAATCTTTGAGATAACCCGATTTTCCATCGCGCTCAAATAAACGGACAAAAATACCTAAAATCTTAATATGACGTTGAATCGCCATAAAATCCGCTTCTTTTTTAAATTGCTCAAAACTTCGATTGTTTTTCGCTTCATCTGGTAATAAATCATAAAAAAGTTGGAACCAGCGATAAACCCGATCAGCATTCCACTGTACATACGCATCCCGTGTAATGGAAATTAGATCATAGGTGTCTGCGCCGATCACTGCATCCTGAAAATCAATAACGCCAAGCTGTTCTTCCCCCTGAATTTTCATCAAATTACGACTATGAAAATCTCGATGGACAATAACCTGCGGCTGCGCAAGCGCTGTATGCGCCAATAAATCGAATGTCTGCTCAATAACTGTTTGTTGTTGCTCAGTCGGATTGATATTCAATGAAGGCAATAACCAATCGGTTAGAAGCTTCATTTCCATCATTAACTTTTCATAAGAATAAGCAGGAAAATGAGCATCACCTCGAATCGATTGCAACTGAATCAACTGTTTAAAGCTTTGTAAGTAATAATGATCAACGGTAATATCATTCAATAAAGTCGATAATAATACATCACCAAAATCTTCAAGTAACAAGAACCCTTGTTCTAAATCCTTGGCAATAATATGCGGTACACGAACACCATGTTGATCAAAAAATTCGTCAATCGTCACAAAGGGACGACAATCTTCTTTTTCAGGTGGCGCATCCATCAACATATAGGTATTATTTTGGTAAGTGACGCGTGCATAGCGTCGGAAACTCGCATCTCCAGCTAAAAAGTGAACCTGAAAATCTTCAGTATTCAAAGCCGAGGCAATCCATGATTGTATCAATTGTTCACGTTGTGTATTCATTTGCAATAAAATCTAAAACTAGCTGAGATTTTGAAGTCATAAGTGTAGCCACTTATAAACTTTTTCTCTATGATGCGACAATAATTAATTGCGAATTAGCATACTTGGTTAATGAAACAATGAAGCATCAGTTTAAATTTAATCCTTTAGCGACCGCTATCTTGACACTTTTATGTGGCGGCTCCATACAATCAAGTTATGCTGAGTCGGACAGTGCGATTTCTAGCATCGATAACAAACAGCTCAAAGAAAGTATTCAAAAAGCCTACCCTGGCCAGGAATTTTTTGAACAATATTATGTGGATAAATCTGCTCCTGAAGCACAGATTAGGGATACAAAATCATTAAGTTCTGCATTTTGTAAAGGAACCTGGATTACGCCAATTAGCCCGACTGCTCAGGCTTCTGACCCTGCCCAAGCGACTTCAGTGGTAACCGCGGACTATGGACATTACAATCCTAAAGGCGACTCCGAGTTAAGCGGCAATGTGGTTATTGATCAGGAAGGTAGATCAATCCGTGCCGATAAAGTCATCATTGATCAGACACAAACGTATGCGAATGCTGAGGGTCATGTACAGCTCGCTCAAAGTGGGCTTCTGTCTCAAAGCGATAAGATCAATTACAATTTAAAAACTCAAACTGGCGACTTAAATAACAGTTTTTATATCTCTGAGCAACAACATGCGCATGGTCATGCGCAGCAGATCAATCGAACTTCGCCAACAACAATGGTGTTGCACGATGCCACTTACACCACTTGCCCTCCTGAAGAAAAGCCAACGTGGCAAATTAAGGCCAAAGAAATCAAGCTGGATCAGGACAGCGGTCGCGGTGTAACTAAAGGAACGAAACTTTATGTAAAAGACGTACCTGTTCTGGCTGTACCCTATTTTAATTTCCCGATTGATGACCGTAGAACAACCGGGATTTTAAATCCAACATTTGGCTTCTCCAATGATGGTGGTTTTGAACTAGCTGTTCCTGTTTATCTGAATCTAGCTCCTAATTACGATGCAACCGTAACCCCGCGTTACTATGCAGATCGTGGAACAATGTTAGAAGGTCAATTCAGATATATGACCGAAAATTTTGGTGAAGGTAAAATCTCAGGTGCTTATTTACCTGACGATAAAAAATATGACAACAAAGACCGTAAAGATTTAAAGTTTCTACATAACTGGGATATCAATGATTACTGGTCAACCAATCTAGAATACAGTTATGCCTCCGATAAAGATTTTACTGCAGACTTAAATTCGAGCCCTGATTCGAAAACAGACTTGAACTTACGTCGTGCTTGGGTGCTGAACTACAAAGATCAAATTCCTGGTTTAAAAGCCCAATTAAAAGTCGAAGACTTCCAAACTCTGGATAAAACGGTATCTGATGTTGATCGTCCTTATGCCCGCCTGCCACAGTTTTTATTGAATTATGTCACAGGCAACCCACTAGGTTTACAATACGAATTTAACAATGACACTGCTTATTTCAAGAAAGATATTAGTGATACAACCAACTATAGCACTCAGCCTAGTGGTACACGTATCTATAACCAATTGGCAGCACGTTATAACTTCAGAAACACCTATGCTTTTGCAATTCCAGAAGTATCCGTGCGTAGTATTAATACGTTCTATGATGAAAACACCATTAATGCGTTGTACCCTGAAGGTGGTGCGACCGCAAACGATAAAAATAAATCAGTGGTTGTCCCACAATTTAGTCTGGATACGGGTTTAACCTTTGAAAAAGACGGCAAATATCTACAAACGATTACGCCACGCGCCTTCTATGCTTATGCCCCTTACAAAAACCAGACTGATTATCCGAACTTTGATACGACGACTGCTTCGATTAACTATGATCAGTTATTTAACCCGTATCGTTTCTATGGGCATGACCGTTTAGAAGACAATAATTTCATGTCTTTGGGGGTGAGCTATAGTTTATTTGATCCTGAAGGTTTAGAGCGACTGCGCGCCAGTGTAGGACAGAGTTACTATTTTGAAGATAGACGTGTCACTTTAGTCAACAATGATCAAATCGATACAGAAAAAAATACTGGGCCTGTGGTTAGTTTATCTAGCCAGTTGTCTCAGCACTTTACCATTGGCGCAAACTCGGCCTGGATGTCTAATGGGACAAATTCGCAGCGCGATTTTCAAATGTACTACACAGGTGATAAAGGAAATCTGTATAACTTAGGCTATTTCTATCGTAAAGATATCCCAGATCGTCAAAACACCTATGATCAGGTTGTTGCATCCTTTATACAACCTATTCATAACAATTGGCGTATTATGGGCCATGTTCAATACGACCTTGATAATAGTGTCGCACGTGAATATTTACTTGGTGTAAATTACGAATCATGCTGTTGGGGCGTTTCAGTCTATGGCCGCTCTTACTACAATGACCTTGATGATCCAAACGATCCGAATGTTAATGTGAAAAAAGCAGTCATGGTCGAACTTACCCTGAAAGGCTTAGGTGGTGTAAATAATAAACTTGCATCTATTATGGAAAATCGAGTTTTAGGCTTTAAAGAAACTAATCAATCTTGGACACAACGTTAATGAAGACAAAGTATTTAAAACAGTTATTTAAAGCAACTGCCCTCGCAGCGGTTGTTTCTTCATCAATGCATAGTTTTGCTGCAACTCCTTCTGATGAAGTCATTGCAATTGTGGACAATAGTGTCATCTTAAAAAGCGATTTAGAGCAAGGTGTTACCGAAGCCGAACATCAGTTACAAGCACAAAAAAAACAGGTTCCACCAGAACAATATTTACAACTCCAAGTTTTAGACCAGCTTATCTTGCGTGAAGCGCAACTTGAACAAGTGAAACGTTATGGCATCAAACCAGATGAAAAAGCCCTGAATGAAGCCGTACTCAAAGTAGCCAATCAGTCTGGCAGTAAATCACTTGAGGCTTTTCAGCAAAAGCTTGATGCAATTGCTCCAGGTACTTATGCATCGTTACGTGATCGTATTGGCGAAGATCTTGCGATTAGCCGTCTACGTCAGCAACAAGTGATGTCACGTATTAAAATTAGTGATCAAGACGTTGCTAACTTTTTAAAATCCCCTCAGGGTCAGGCGATGTTAGGCAGTCAAGTACACGTCTTACATGCTCGTATTTCAAGTACCAGTGCTGATCCAGAACAACTTAATCAGGTTGCTCAAGAAGTCAAAACTGCGCTCAATAGTAGTGATGATATTGCGAGTATTGGTAAAACGTATTCAACCAAGGATATTAAGGTTGAAGGGGCAGATATGGGCTATCGTGACTTAGCAGATATTCCAGCCGAACTTGCAGCACGAGTGAGCGCATTACAAACAGGACAAACTACTGAATTAATTAATGTACGCGATGGAATCCATGTTTTAAAATTACTTGATCGCAAAACCAGTGATCAGAAAGCAATGGTTGAACAATATAAAACTCGTCATATTTTAATTCAGCCTTCTGAAGTCGTTAGCCCTGAAAATGCGAAGCAAATGATTACAAGCCTTTATAATCGTTTAAAAGCAGGTGAAGATTTTGCTACTTTGGCAGCCACTTTCTCTAACGATCCAGGTTCAGCACGTGATGGAGGTAGTCTGGGCTGGGTAACGCCTGGTATGATGGTTCCTGAGTTTGATGAAAAAATGAAGAATACACCTGTTGGGCAAATTAGCGAACCATTTCAAACTCAGTTTGGGTGGCATATTTTGCAGGTACAAGATGCACGCAAACAGGATATGACACATGAATATCAAGAACGTATGGCGCGTCAAATTTTAGGTGAACGTCAATTTGATACAGAAGTGGATAGCTGGTTACGTGAAGTACGGTCTAACGCTTATGTTGAAATCAAAGATCCAAATTTGGATAAAAAAGTCCTTCAAGAACAAAATAAGGCCAAATCATAAAATATACATGAGTAAAAGTAGCTCGCATTTGCGGGCTATTTTTTTGTTCAATTGATAAATTAATCCAAATTATAATCAAAAAAAACCCCGATCATATCGGGGCTTTTCTTTAAGATCATCGATTAACGATTATTTTCGTCTTCTTGATTATCTTCAAATTTTGTCTCGCCATCAAAACCTGATGATTGACCGCCAAAACCGCCTTGACCGCCAAAACCACCGCCCTGACCACCGAAACCACCGCCTTGACCACCGAAGCCACCGCCTTGACCACCAAAGCCACCGCCCTGACCACCGAAGCCGCCACCTTGACCACCGAAGCCGCCACCTTGACCGCCAAACCCGCTACCCTGAGCACCAAAGCCACCACTCTGACCACCTGTCGCAGGAGCACCAGCTGGACGTGGATTACGAGCAGGCACAACTGTAGAAATTGCGTGCTTATAAACCATTTGGCTTACTGTGTTTTTTAATAGGACAACGTATTGGTCAAAAGATTCAATATGACCTTGTAGCTTAATACCGTTCACAAGGAAAATGGAAACAGGAATACGCTCTTTACGGAGAGAATTTAAGAACGGATCTTGTAAAGTTTGACCTTTAGACATGTTATAACTCCAAAAAATTAAAAATCAGCGCAAAAAACCGTCTTTAGTTTTCAATTAAAAATTATAAAAAAGACAGTATGTAAATTTTGCTTTATCCATAAGAGTTTCGCAAGTCTTCTTGAGCTTGCTTTATCGTTAAATACGTTTTAAAACAGTGTGTTTCTTGCAAAGAACGTAACCAAGTATATTGACGTTTTGCAAGTTGTCGTGTCGAAAATAATGCTTTATCTTCCATCTCCATCTTATTTTTGTGACTTCTATCACTTTTTATCAAAAAATCGAGCGCTTGGCGATAGCCAACACAGCGCATTGAGGGCAAATCGTCACAAATATCGTATTTTTCAATCAAGTTCTCAACTTCATTTAAAAAACCGATATTCCACATACTTCGCAATCTTTGCTCGATTCGCTTATGTAATTCTACTCGATCTGGGAGCAACGCATAATTATGAAATATGTAGCGATATGGTAAGTTTTTAGGTTGTTCGGCTTGTAATTGTGTAATGGGCTTACCCGTAATTTTAAATACCTCAAGTGCTCGGATAATTCTTTGTTTATCAGATACTTTGAATTTCTGCCCTGCCAAAGGATCTACGTTTACCAACTCATCATAAATAGCCTGCCAGCCTTGCTCATTTGCTTTGTGCTCTATTTCTGCTCTGATTTGTGCATCCGCGTTAGGTAAATGATCTGAAAGCCCTTCAAGCAGCGCTTTAAAATACAGCATCGTTCCCCCTACTAAAATCGGAGTTTTATCTCGTGCATGAATTTCATCGATCAATAGACAAGCATCCTCTACAAACTGAGCAGCAGAATAAACGTCTAAAGGCGAGATAATATCAATCAGATGATGTGGATATTGCGCCTGCTCCTGTTTTGTAGGTTTAGCCGTACCAATGTCCATATCCCGATAAACCAGTGCTGAATCCACTGAAATGATTTCAAACTGTCCACGTTCATATAAATCACATGCCAACGCAGTCTTTCCGCTTGCAGTCGGTCCCATTAGGTTAATCACAGGCAAGTTTGATGACATTTAAGGTTATTCTCCGCGAGCAAAAAGTTTATCAAGTTGACTGAGGGGAAAAGCGCGCCATGTTGGTCGGCCATGATTACATTGACTGGCAAATTCAGTTTGTTCCATCTGACGTAGTAATGCATTCATTTCAGAGAGGCTGAGCATGCGGTGAGCACGTACTGCACCATGACAAGCCATGCCTGCTAAAATCTGATCTCGTTTCTGCATTAAGGCTTGAGCTTCATCATTTGGATCTAAATCATGAAGTAATTCTGGAATTAGCTTTTCAAAATCACCTTTTTGTAAGATAGCGGGCACACCACGCACAATCACTTGTTCATCGCCATACTGATCAATTTCAAGTCCCAGTCGTCCTAACTGATCTTTTAAATCATCTATGCGTATGGCCTGCATGCGGCTAATGGAAATGATCTTTGGAATCAACAGCTGCTGTGAGGTCCAAAATTCAGGCCTATCCCATGCACTTTTCATTTGTTGAAGCAAAATACGTTCATGTGCTGCATGCATATCGACGATAATCAATCCCTCTGTATTTTGCGCCAATATATAAATGCCATGTAATTGTGCAATCGCAATGCCTAAAGGAAATTCATCCACTGGCAGAGAGGATGTTTGTGTTTCAGATTCGACATCCAAATTTTCTCTCAGAGGTGACAAATAGGTTTTAAGCGCATTATTCAGCTGTGTAGAGCCGTTATAGCGAGTTTGGGGTGAATATTGGACGGTCTGTGGATGGCTGGCATTAAAATCAGTTAGTAACTCTGTTGATAATGCTGAGTTAGGGTAAGAATTTGTCTCAGAAACAATTGAGCTTGGTGCATCCATACTTTTATGTAATGCAAACTGCTCCTGATAACGCGGTTGAATAACAGAGTTTACAGACGTTTCTCTCTGTTCATTGACTTTCATGGCCTGAGCCAAATCGGTACTCGCTGTTTGAAATTGCGCCAAAGTTTCTTTAGCATAATGTCTTACAAACTCATGGACTTCGCGTTGATTCAGAAATCGAATTTCATGCTTAGTAGGATGCACATTAACATCAATTTGCTCAGGATCAACTTCTAAAAACAATAAATAGCCCGCATGTTGATGACCATGTAAAATGCCATCATAGGCCATCCGTAGCGCATGAGAAATAGTTTTATCTTTTACAATACGACCATTCACATAGACGTATTGTAAATCAGCCTGTGCTCTCGCATCAGATGGGTGTCCTAACCAACCAGACAAGCGCATATTGATGCTTTCACTGTCGAGCCAATAGGCGTTTTCAGTAAATTGTTGACCCAATAATTGCTGTACCCGCTGAAAACGTAAAGCGCCACTATCCGCTATAGGCAGGTTTAAACGAATCTGGTCGTTATGCTCAAGTACAAAACGAATATCAAAATGGGTTAAAGCCAAGCGTCGAACAATTTCTTCAATATGCCCAAATTCAGTACCCGGTTTTTTTAAAAATTTACGGCGCGCAGGGACATTAAAAAATAAATCCTGCACACGAATATGTGTACCCTTTTGTGCTGCGACAGCCTGAACTTGCTGATGTTCAAAAGCCGTACCATTAACTTCAACCTGATAACCAATGCCTTCTTCATTTTGGCTACTAATCAGGGTCAAACGTGAAACTGCGGCGATTGAAGCCAAAGCCTCCCCACGAAATCCTAAACTGACAATAGCATGTAAATCTTCAGCAGTTTGGATTTTACTGGTTGCATGACGCATCACCGCTAGCGCCAAATCATCGGGATGGATCCCATTACCATTGTCAATAATTTCAATCAGCGTTGCACCACCTTGTGCCACACGAATAATCAGCTCAGTTGCACCCGCATCAATCGAATTTTCCAAAAGTTCTTTCACTACAGATGAAGGACGTTCAATCACTTCACCTGCTGCAATCTGGTTAGCTAAAGCTGGATTTAATGCGTGAATACGGCGCAAACTGATTGAATCACTCATGATTACAATAGGTCCTTTAATACCTGATGAAGGTTTTCATCATTTAAAGATAAGGTAACAAACCGCTGAAGATCATCGTCTGATTTTTCAATATTGATCACAATATCTGGCTGAGGAATTTCACCGTCCCCTTTAGATGGCCATTCAAACAAAAATAAAGCATCTGGCACTTCCAGATAGTCGCGGATTCCCATCAGCTCCAATTCATAAGGATCATTTAAACGATAAAGGTCAAAATGAAAAACCTCTTTGTGGTTAATTTTATAGGGCTCAACCAACGTATAAGTTGGACTTTTTACCGCCCCCTGATGCCCTAATTGCTGCAATAAATAACGTGTAAACGTAGTTTTACCGGCTCCCAGATCACCAATCAAATAAATCACACCAGATTGCACATGCTTTGCTAAATGTTGCGCAAATTTCTGGGTATCATCTTCACTATTTAATTGTAACGATAAGGAATATTGCATAGCACACACGACATGAATCGAAGAACGGAATATGATAGCATTTTCAGGCTTTAAAAGCCTATTTCAGGCAAATGCTTGTTTTATTTTAAGGCAAGTAATTCTTCATTTTTATTTTCATCACATTTAATGAACAAAATTGATTTCACCCCGCCCATGCTACATGGTGTAAGTGCTAGTAAAGCATTCTTGCCTGCTGATAAAGATCAAGTCATCCAAACGGTCTTTGAATATGTTTGCAAACACTTTCCCCATATCTTAGAACAAGAATGGCAGCAGCGTTTTGCAAATGGTTTAGTCTATGACTCAACTGGACAAGTTCTTACAATTCATAGTTTATACAGACCCAACACTCATATTTTTTATTATCGTTTTTGGGCTCAGGAAACCCATATTCCGTTTGAACACCGAATTTTGTTTGAAAATGAACATTTACTTATCGTCGATAAACCTCATTTTTTAACGATGAGCCCAACTGGTCAATACGTTCAGGAAACGTTATTAGTTCGCTTAAAAAATCAGACAGGAATCGAGCAATTAAGTCCTGTTCATCGGCTAGATCGAGAAACAGCAGGAATCGTACTGTTGAGTAAAAAAACCGAGGTCAGGCATGCCTATCAGACGCTTTTTGCCAAACGTCAAATACAAAAAACTTACCATGCGATTGCACCTTATCACCCAGCATTATGCTTTCCCCAGACTTTAAATTTGTGTATGGAAAAAGGACAGCCTTTTTACACCATGCGGATTAACCCTACGGGTGAACCAAATAGTGAAACTTGGATTGACTGTCTGGAACATAATAAAACGTGGGCCAAATATCAATTAAAACCCCATACAGGCAAACAGCATCAGCTTCGAGTTCATCTGAACTATTTAGGAATTCCAATCAAAGATGATCCGTTTTATCCGACTGTTCAACATAAAAAAGAGAATGATTTTTCTGCGCCTTTACAGCTTTTAGCCAAACATATTCAATTTACAGATCCGATCGATGGTCAAAAAATTAGCATTCAATCAACGTTTGATCTAGATTTGTCATACCAAAGTAATGACAAATAAGCTATTTTTTGTGTGCAAAATATTGAAATTACAATTTCTTGGTTTACAATGAATTTTTTAAAATTAAAAAATCATTCGGTTATTATTCATGCGAAAAACAGAAGTCTATCAGGTTCGCCTTGACTCACAAGAAAAGAAACAGGCTTTTGCTGTTTTTAAACAACTGGGAATTACCCCAGCTCAAGCAGTTCGTCTATTCTTCAAACAAGTCGTATTGACGAAATCTATCCCCTTTGCTATTGAAAATCAAAATATCAATATGGAACAGTTACTCAAACTGCGCAAAATAAAATCCTCTTCAGCTCAGATCACTCATAATGGTGCTGACACAGAACTAGATGATGATGCCTTTTTTGAAGAATTAAATGCACTTTTGGGTGAAAGTGATCAGCTTTAAATATCCATTGTTATTTATAAATATAAACAAGTTTTAACGTTCTTATTTCCATTTTTTCGTTATGCTCTCCATGTTTAGGATAATTAATAAAATATATGGAGAAATCAGATGATTGTAAGACGAGCGACCTTAGAAGATTTAAATCAGCTTGCCGTGTTATTTGATGAATATCGCCAGTTTTATGGGGCTTCATCTAACCTAAAACAATCCTATGATTTTCTAAAACAACGCTTCGAAAATAAAGAAAGTGTCATTTTTATTCACGTCAAAGATGATGTATTTACGGGTTTCGTTTTACTTTATTTAGGGTTTTCTTCAGTTGCCTGCTCCAAATATTATATTTTGGATGATGTCTATGTTACTCCAGTTTATCGTCGTCAGGGTTCTGCAAGACAACTCATTGACACCGCAATTTTGTTTGCACGTCATGAAAGCGCCTTAAGAATTAGTCTGGAAACTCAAAGAACCAATGTCGAATCACAACGACTTTATGAGTCGATGGGATTTATTCAGGATGATGAATTTCTTACCTATCATTGTTTTCTTAAATAATTTCAAGGTGAACGTGACTGCTGTGCTGCGTGAATTTGATCTTCATTTAAGTAAATCCATTCGCCCAATTCAAGCTCAGGCAGCACCAACTCACCAATTTGTTGACGATGCAAAGCCTGAACTTTATTACCAACGGCAGCAAGCATTCGTTTGACCTGATGATAAACACCTTGATGAATCGTCAAACTGAGCTGATATTCATCTAGTAAATGCACATTTGTTGCAGCAAAAATTCCTTTTTCATTGTGCAATTCCACCCCTTTTTCCAAAGTAATCAATTGATTTGGAGAAACGGTATCGAGAGTAGTGACATGATAAACTTTTGGAACATGTCGTTTGGGATGAGTAAGCGCATGTAAAAATTTGCCGTCATCGGTGAGTAATAATAATCCAGTTGTATCTTGGTCTAGCCGCCCTACTGCCGCCAGTCCACGTTCTCTTAAAATGTCAGGGAACAAATCGAATACACTCTGATGATGCTGCGGATGATGTGAACATTCAAAACCCTGCGGTTTATTGAGGGCGATATAGATTTTTTCGCGATAAACATAACTTTGACCAAATACTGAAAAATTTAGATTTTTCACATCAACACGAAATTTTAAATCTGTTTGTACCTCGCCCTGAACTGTTATTGCTCCATTTTTAATCAGTTGCTGACAGTGTTTACGGGAACCAAACCCTTGTGACTGCAACATTTTTTCCAAGAGCATAACAACATCCAAATTAATCGATACGATAGTTTAACCGATTTTATGAATTTAACACCTTGAATAAAACATCTTGTAGATATTCATTTCGGATATAAATAAGCTACCTATGCGGTAGTAAAGACCATCTCTAAACCACAACTTAAGCATTAACTTTTCTAAGCTACCTATGCGGTAGTAAAGTTGGTTATGGATGGGGTAGCCGCTTGGAGGATTTTCTAAGCTACCTATGCGGTAGTAAAGGGTGGCGAGAACGATTTATGAATGCTTATTATTTTCTAAGCTACCTATGCGGTAGTAAAGTGGTTCCCTGTTTCACGGCGAATAATGGCCGGTTTCTAAGCTACCTATGCGGTAGTAAAGCAGAACTTTTTTAATTCACGTATGCCGGTAGTTTTCTAAGCTACCTATGCGGTAGTAAAGTTGTTCTCTCTATTCTTGGTTATATTTTTATATTTCTAAGCTACCTATGCGGTAGTAAAGAGCAAAGATGATCTTCGACTGGGATTTTACAGTTTCTAAGCGACCTATGCGGTAGTAAAGATTGCCCGATTCTGCATTTGAAATAACTTGTTTTTCTAAGCGACCTATGCGGTAGTAAAGTTCAGCGAGCCACTAAGCAAAGCAGAGCGTCATTTCTAAGCGACCTATGCGGTAGTAAAGAGTAAGTTAGCATAAAAAATAAATTATCCAACAACAAGTTAGCTATAAAACAGCGTTTTACCCAAAGTTTTTCAACCAAAATCTAATATATTGAATTTATTCAGTTATTAAAGAGTCTAACTATATTTAGGTATCTAAAGCTAATATAGTTCTTCATTATAAATATTTAAAAAGAAAAATGATATTTTTCAACCATTGGTAAAATAAAAAAACGTTATACAATACAGCACTCCCTACATACACGCTTTTATTACCATGATCATGTCCCAGCTTGATGTCAATCTGTTGGTTTTACTCGTTTTATTGGCTTGTGGTATCTTCAGTCAAAATGCCGCAGTCACTATTGCCGCTGGTGTTCTCATCTTTTTCAAATTGACTCCACTCAATCAATTTTTCCCTTATTTGCAACAACACGGTTTAAATATCGGCATTATTATCTTAACTATCGGTGTTCTCACTCCCATCGCCAGTGGAAAATTAAGCGGCGATACAATCCTAAAATCATTTTTGAGTTATAAATCTATCTTAGCCATTGCAATCGGCTTGTTGGTGGCATGGCTGGGGGGGCGTGGAGTAAAGCTCATGACTAATCAACCAGATGTAGTTGCAGGTTTACTCATTGGCACTGTCGCTGGTGTTGCTGTACTCCGAGGTGTTCCTGTCGGCCCTTTAATTGCAGCAGGCATTTTGTCTTTGTTGATTAGTTATCAATAATGGGCTGACGAACAGCATCCGCCATTTCAGATTATTTTTTTGATCTTTTAGATAAATACATTTGCTGATCTGCATATTCAAGCAATTCTTCAACGGTTGTTGCGTGGGTTGGATAAATCGCAATTCCTGTGCTGGCTCGAATGCTTAGATTTTTATTTTCAAATATAAAATCCTGTTCACAGGTATCATTAATTCGATCGACTACGGTTAAGCTTTGCTCAGGATCGGCTAATTGAGTAAGAATAATTGCAAATTCATCTCCCCCAATACGTGCAATATGATCCTGAGTACGAATCACCATTTTTAATCTTTGTGCAAATTCTTTTAAAGCTGCATCGCCTACCCGATGCCCATATTGATCATTAATCGGTTTTAATCCATCCATGTCAATCATTAATAAAGCAAAATAGTTTTGAGTTGATTGAGCTGAAGCAAGACATCTTCTAAAATGATCCAAGAATTGACTTCTATTAGACAGTTCAGTAAGGCCATCTTGAGTCGCCATACGATATAATTCTTGCGTACCAAATCGTGTCGCGTGGTACATGGCGGCGGCAATCAGTTCCGACATTAATTCAAGCAGTTGTAAATCACCTGTTGCAAATGCCTTTACTTTATGAGAATAGATTTTTAATACCCCTAATGGTTCGTCACAATGGATCAGCGGAACGACCGCCATTGAGCGAAGTCCCACATAACGACACGCGATTACATCTACTCGTGGATCTATTTCTGTATTCTGACTATATAAAATTTCTTTTTCTTCAATGCAACGTCCAGATAAGCTGTTCTTAATTTTTATTCGATGGCCGAGTAAACTTAAGTTACTATCAGAAACCGAATGAACAACCATTTCATCTGCTTCTAACAGCTCAATAATAGCGCCATCCGCTTCAATAATGGTCTTTGCCTGCTGAGCAACAACCGTCATCACGGAGTTCAAATCCAGTCCCAATTTTACAATTGCAGTCTGCGTTTTAATAACTGAAAGCAACTGTTCGACTGTCGGTTGATATTTACCTGACATTCTAACCCCTAAACCGTACTTAAAAATGATTAATTTTTTTACTATTAAAATAATAAGGAAATGATTGTAGGGAATTTTACGACTTCTTATGAAAAATGCATAGAAAATAAACAGACTCATAGAGCCAAAAAAGGGCGTTTTTTTAATCTGATGAGTAACAGGTTACTTTTATGAGTTAAAAAGGTAACCTGCTATATAAATTTTTAAGATGAATAATAATAAGTACGTTTCTGAGAAAACTTTTCGAGTTGTTTTAAAAAACCTTCAAAGTAACTTTTCTCTTTTTCATCAATCCGATAACCCGCATATAAAGTACGACGTAAGCCCTGCGGTGCAACACAATTTAAACGGCGACTAGTCACCCAGCCCTTTTGCTCATATTCATTGACAACCCAATCAGGTAAAGCTGAAATACCACGGCCACTCGCCACCAGTTGAATCAACATTTGAGTAAGGTCTGTGGTTCGGATTGCTTTAGGCTGAATATTCGCGGGTATAAACAGATGCGCCATAATGTCCAGACGATGCTTATCGACAGGATAAGTAATCAGTGTTTCTTCAGCCAGATCCTGTACAGTAATTTTTTCACTACGAACCAATGGATGCGTATTGGATAATACCAATCGCGATTCATATTCAAAAATTGGAAAATATTCGATACCTTTTAACGCAATTGGATCTGCAGTAATAAGTAAATCAAATTCTCCAGTTTGCAAAAGTTCATGAGGATTAGCTTCAAAACCAGAAGCAAAATCTAAATCAACATCAGGGTATTGTTGACGATATTGATTCAACAACGGCATCAACCAGTCAAAACAGCTATGACATTCTGATGAAAAAATAATGCGGCCAGTTTGCCCATGAACAATGCGTGTGATATCACTTTGCGCAATTTGAATCTGTGGTAAAACATCATCGGCTAGTTTTAATAAACGTTGACCAACATTTGAAAATGTCACAGGTCGACTCCGACGATTTACCACTTCCACCCCATACCAGTGATCAAGTTCTTTCAACTGATGCGAAATCGCTGAAGGAGTTAAACATAAGTCATTTGCTGCAGCGACCAACGAACCGTGCTCGCGTAAAGCTAATAAAGTTTTAAGATGACGAATTTCCAGCACGTATAAATCCAATCAAGTTCATCATGAATACTATTCACTATATCATAATGATCATTAATTTGTCTCAACATTAATTTTATTTCATCACTATTTGGCGCTTAGTTTAAGGTGTAGTCATGGAGAATTTTAATCCGCTTTTCAAGCTTTTTAAATTAGTTAATGTGCCATTCAACTAGAGTATATATAAATTTTTTTGATTATTATTGTAGATGATACGAAGCCTTAGGTTCTTGAATTCCGAGTAAATCACTTAACTATTTCGATCATTTTCAACTATAATTCTCCTTTATTTATTCTCCCTCCAAAAAAAATTTATGTCTTCTACATCGAATACATCTGTTGGTTTACCTCAACAATATTCTCTATTCTGGGTCATTTTAGCTCTGGCTATTGGTGGCTTTTGTATTGGAACCACTGAATTTGTCGCAATGGGGTTGATTCAAGAAATTGCCACAGATCTCCATATTAGTGTTCCCGATGCAGGACATTTTATTAGTGCTTATGCGTTAGGTGTGGTCATTGGTGCGCCTGTTATTGCCATTTTAGGTGCACGGATTCCTCGTAAGTCTTTATTACTTGGGTTAATGTTGTTTTATGGAATTGCCAATGCATTAACAGCACTGGCAAATACTCCTGAAACGGTTTTAATCTCACGTTTTATTGCAGGGTTTCCTCATGGTGCTTATTTCGGTGTAGGTGCTTTGGTTGCAGCAGAACTGGCTGGTCCTAAAAAACGCGCTTCAGCCGTCGCACAAGTCATGATGGGATTAACCGTTGCTACTGTATTTGGTGTTCCATTGGCAACATGGTTGGGTCAACAGTTTGGTTGGCGGTCTGGTTTTGAATTTTCTTCGATCATTGCTTTTTTTACATTATTGGCAATCGCTTTTTTTGTGCCTCAAATTCCTGTACGCGCAACAGCAAGTATAAAAACCGAATTAGCAGGGCTAAAAAATATTCATATGTGGCTGACTCTTGCTGTAGGTGCTATTGGTTTTGGTGGGATGTTTTCGGTATATAGTTATGTATCACCTATTCTGACCGAATATACCAAAGTCAGTATTGATATTGTTCCGATTGCTTTGGCAGTCTGGGGTGTGGGTATGGTGATTGGGGGGTTGCTCGCTGGTTGGTTAGCAGATCGAAATTTAAATAAAACGATCGTTGGGGTTTTGATTAGTTCTGCTCTTGCTTTCGTTTTTGCCAGTTTCATGATGAGTCAGCTTTATACCGCCATTCTGGCTTTATTCTTGATTGGACTGACTGTAATGGGTTTGGGCGGAACCTTGCAAATGCGTTTGATGGATGTTGCAGGTGAAGCTCAAGGACTGGCTGCATCGCTGAACCATTCCGCATTTAATCTAGCCAATGCACTAGGGGCTTTTTTGGGCGGATGGGTTTTAAGTCATCAAATGGGATGGATCGCTCCAATCTGGGTTGGGTTTGTGCTAAGTTTAGGTGGATTAGTAATTTTACTGATTGCTTTTGCTGTAGAAAAATATAAAAAATAATTGATCGGCATGAGACGCACTTAATACTCCGTCTCATGCCTCAGGAAGCTTTTCACCACAATGTGGACAATATTTAAATGCCTTTTTTTGTTGTTCCTGTTCTTCCAAATCTTTTTCACGAATCAGTTGCATAATCACTTCATGGGTTTGCTCTTTGCCTAGACCTATTTTTTTGCGTATCCGCTCAATTTCTTTAGTTTCATTCAAATAATCTATCTGATTTGAAAGAAGCAGGTTTCTAAACTCTTGAGCAAGTTTTTGATTCCGCAAATTCAATTCATTGGCTAGCCCTGTCGCTAAAATACCTGCGGGTAACGCAGCTAAACCCACCCCCAAAATTGTAATTACAGCGCCCAATAATTTACCAATATTTGTGACTGGCGTAACATCTCCATATCCAACTGTAGTTAATGTAACCACGGCCCACCACATAGCTTCTGGAATTGAACTAAATATACCCGGCTGCGCTTTATTCTCAACGACATAAATCCCCCCCGCAGCCATCACTATCATGATTAATAAAATAAATACAACAGCCTGAAATGAACCTTTTTCACGTTCAATAACTGCCAGCAATATCTGGAGCGAAACAAAATAGCGAGTTAACTTTAGCAGTCGCAACAATCTTAAGATTCTGAGAAAACGTAGATCGATAGGTACAATAAAATTGAGATAGGCAGGTAAAATTGCCAATAAGTCAATAATCGCACCTCCACTGGTGAACCATTTTAATCGTGTTTTCCATGCAGGCTGATCAGGATGTTCCTCTGCCACACACCATAAACGTAACAAATACTCAATAGTAAACAGACCTATCGACACCGTTTCAAATAAATCAAAAAAATTTTTGTGGGCAAAATAAATTGAATCGATTGATTCCAGCATCACAGCCAAGACATTAGCGACAATCAAAAAAATTAAAAAGAAGTTAAGTATGCGGCTTAAGTTACTTTCATACTCGTGATTATGGAGATTATTAAAAACAAAACGACGTAAATGACGTAACGAAAATTTAGCCATCATAAACAAAACTTATAATTATGCTGAGTCCTGGGTTCAATTTATCATGCTCTAACTATTTGTGTAAGAGTTTATAGCCTTGTTCAGAAAATGTATTAACAGACTGTCAACAATTCTTTATTTGGTAATAAGTTAAGATTCTTTCATAATAAAATCACAAACTATAAAGCATTAAATTTCAACTTAATAATGCTAAATATATAAATTATAACGTTAATCTATCCATAATAAGGCGGTTTTTATGGGCTTTAAACCAATTCCAGCTGCAATAGCCTGTGCATTAACGCTCATCATCTGGTTTGTTATTCCTGTCCCGCAAGGCGTTACACCCGAAGCATGGCATTTGCTGGCAATGTTTGTCGGCGTGATCGCCGCAATTATCGGGAAAGCACTTCCTATTGGCGCGATTGCCCTGATTGCGATTACACTGGTTGCTCTCACTGGAGTAACCAATCCTACACCAAGTGAAGCTATTAAAGATGCCTTGAGTAGTTTTGCAAATCCTTTAATCTGGTTGATTGGTGTGTCAATTATGATTTCCAAAGGATTACAAAAAACAGGGTTGGGAGCGCGTTTAGGTTATCTATTTATTGCAGTCTGGGGCAAACGTACTATTGGCATCGGTTATAGCATGGTACTGTCCGAACTTATTTTGGCCCCTGTTACACCAAGTAATACCGCACGTGGCGGTGGTATTATTCACCCCATTGTCCGTGCAATTGCTACAAGTTATGATTCTGATCCGGCCAAAGGCACCGAAGGTCGTATGGGGAAATATCTGGCTTTGGTGAATTATCATGCCAATCCAATCACTTCTGCGATGTTTGTCACCGCCACGGCTCCAAATCCTCTCGTGGTTGATCTTGTTGCCAAAGCGACAGGATCACAGGTGACATTGAGCTGGAGTACGTGGGCAATTGCTATGTTAGTTCCGGGCATAATTGCATTAATCATCATGCCGATGGTGATCTACTGGATGTATCCGCCTGAAGTTAAGCGCACGCCAAATGCGGCTCAGTTTGCAAAAGAGCGCCTTAAAGAAATGGGGGCTGTTAGCGTACATGAAATTATTATGCTATTCATTTTTGGCATTATGCTGTTCTTATGGGCAGGTATTCCTGCTATGGTTTTTGGTCCCGCTTGGTCTGTTGATGCTACCACCACTGCATTCATTGGTTTGAGTTTGTTGCTTTTGACTGGAGTATTAACCTGGGATGATATTCTGACCCAAAAAAGCGCTTGGGATACCGTTACGTGGTTTGCAGCTTTGGTCATGATGGCAACTTATCTCAACAAACTGGGACTAATCACATGGTTTTCAGGCGTCCTTGAAACCAATATTGCTCACCTCGGGCTAAACTGGATATTTGCCAGTTTACTTTTGATGCTGACTTATATGTACGCTCATTATATGTTTGCAAGTACTACCGCTCATATTACGGCCATGTTTGCCGCCTTTTATACAGCTGGTATTGCGCTAGGTGCTCCTCCCATGTTGTTTGCTCTCATGATGGCGGCTGCTTCAAGCATCATGATGACACTTACCCATTATGCAACAGGAACTTCTCCCATTATCTATGGTTCAGGCTATACCACTTTAGGGGAATGGTGGAAAGCCGGTTTCGTCATGAGCATTATCAATATTGTCATTTTTATTGTAGTTGGGGGAATCTGGTGGAAGTTCCTAAATTACTGGTAACTATAATTTATCCATAAAAAAGCCTGTCATGATTTTTTATGACAGGCTTCTTTTTCATATTACGCAGGAATTACCACAAGTTTCTTTTGTACAAATTCATTAAAACCGAGTTCAGACAATTCATGTCCATAGCCTGAACGCTTGATTCCACCAAAAGGTAATTCTGGTGCAGTTTGGGTCAGGCTATTGATCCAGATCATGCCCGTTTCGACACGCGATGCTAATTTCTTGGCTCTTTCGATATCTTGAGAGTGAATAGCACCACCCAAACCATAGTGCGACTGGTTCGCAATTTTCACAATTTCATCATCATCTTTGGCCACATATAATTGCGCAACTGGACCAAAAAATTCCTCATACCATGCAGGATTACTTTCTTGAATATTCTCAAGAATGGTTGCTTCAAAAAAATTGCCAGCGCCTTGAATGGGCTTACCACCTAAAACCAGTGTTGCACCGGAGCTTACTGCTTGATCAACCTGCTTATGCAGTTTTTCTACAGCGGAAGCTGATGATAAAGGTCCCAAACTAGTAGATTCATCTAGAGGATCGCCTGTTTTCAGATTTTTAAATAATTCAACCATGCCATGCTTAAATTGTTCCGCAATTTTTTCATGCAAAATAAAGCGTTTAGCAGCAGTACATACTTGCCCTGCATTGTTGATACGTGCCTGACAGCCAATTTTAATTGCACGTTCCAAATCAGCATCATCAAGTACGATAAAAACGTCATTTCCTCCTAGCTCAAGAGTAGATTTTTTAACGTATTTACCTGCTTGCTCAGCCACGCTACTTCCCGCACCTTCTGAACCTGTTAGTGCAACACCTTGGACTCGCGGATCTTTAATAATCTCAGCAACTTGATCTGTTGAAATAAATAAATTTGTCCAAACGCCTGCGGGTGCACCAGATTCATGAATAATTTTTTCAAATGCCTCTGCGCATTGGGGCACAATACTGGCATGTTTAGCCAAAACTGGATTGCCAATGGCACAGTTTGGTGCAAATACTCTCATGAGCTGATAAAAAGGAAAATTCCAAGGTTCAACCGCCATAATGACGCCCAATGGATGATGTTCAACCCATGCTTCACCTATTGAGCTTGGATAGTTCTGGGGGCGTAAAAATTCGGCCGCATGTTTAGCATAATACTCTGCAATATTTGCACAAAGCTCAACCTCCCCAAGACTTTGCTTAATCAATTTCCCCATTTCTTTGGACATAAGCTGTGCCAGTTGTTCTTTTTGATCTCTCAAATTAGCTGCGACTTTATTTAATAATGCAAGGCGTTTTTCCAAATCCTTACGAGACCAATCTGATTTTAATAACTTTTCAGCATGATCCAAACTTTCATCAATTTTGGTTTGATCATGAAATGCATAGGTTTTAAGTATTTGACCGTTATAAGGATTAAGCGACTGGTAACTCATGGAAATCTCCAATAATTATGTTTATCAAAACTAAATTTCATTTTTCACAATACTCAGTCAAGACTAGAGAACTTGTATTTTGTTGAGAGACTCAGTTTTCAAATCACGATTCAAAATAAAGCATCATTTGACTACCCATCCACATTAAAGGTAGTTGAAAGCATTGAATAGACTTTGCAGCAAAACGCCTTCAAAGCCTCACTTATTGATACAAAAGCGCATTTAAGATAGTTTTTAAGTAAGTAAATTCTTTATTTTTGTATGTAGAAAATCAGCGAAAAGAAATAGCTTAAACCCTATTTAGCTTCTAAATAAGGTTTTCAGAACTTTCGATAAATTTAAATTATATTCCACGCCAATCAACGCGCGCATTGCGTTCAGTTTCGTAGATACGCTGTACATATTGCCCCAAAGGTAAGCTCAATAAATAATCTTTATACTGGCGTAACTCAGGTGAACTAACTTCATTATTTTCACGTTCCCAAGGCGTCCCAGAAAGTTCTAGAATAGGTGCAAGCATTGAACAAACCGCAATGTCGGCCAGACCCAAACGGTCTCCTACTAAATAGCGTCCAAAATTATCAATCAGGCGTTCATTCAATACCAGAACCAATTCATCCATACGCAGTTTGGATTGAGCAATTTTCTCATCCTTGAGTTCATAACTTTTCGTCACCAAGGTTTTAAGGATCGGTTTGGAGAATTTTTCGAATTGACGTAAATATCCTTGCTCACCCATCATAATTTCAAGCGGCTCATCGCCATGAGTTAATGCATGACCCAAACTCCAGCGACGAACATGCACACCAAGTTCATCTGCAATTTTATCGATTTCAATGGACAGCGCTCGTAAATGCGGGTCACGACGTAATAATGAATGTTCAGGATAATGATCATCCAAATACAGCGCAATTTGTGTAGATTCTGCGATCCATCTTTTATCATCTTTTAAAATGGGTAATTTATTTTGACCTGTTTTTAACTGGGCAAAAGCACGATGGAACCCAGGGATCAAGTTATGTGCAACATAATCCAATTCCTTATGATCAAGCAACCAGCGAGCTTTTTCACAATAATGAGATAAAGGAAACTGGTATAAAACCCGCATAAAAACTCCAATTTATTTTTTTAGTCGACCAAATGTAAAAAACAACCTCTTGTTTTGCTTACTTTAAAAGTAACTAATAATGAAAACAATGTACTTTTTGTGCCAAACATTCGTCTAAATCGTCTAAATCGTCTAATGTCTAATGTCTAATGTCTAATGTCTAATGTCTAATGTCTAATGTCTAATGATATTCTTCAATTCCAAGTCAAATGGGTTATATGTTTTTTTGCGGTATATATCTCTGGAACAAATAAATCCCGCATCTCTATGTTCATTTTTATCTAGCAAAAAATATATAATGCATTGATTATTATAATTTTCATTTTATCAATAAAATCAATTAATTTAGACTAAAAATGATTAAGCATTTTTTTTCATAAACTACGCGAAATACTTCGTTTAACCATTAGGTATAATTTTTCTAAGGTACTGCTATCTATAGTGGGTATCATTATGTCAGAGTTAAATTTTTATCCTTCCCGATCAGTTCAAGTTATTCAAAATGATCAACAAGCGATTAATGCTGCTTATCAAGTCGCCGATTTTGCTTTAGAAGGTCGAAATCAACGTGATCAAAAACGTATTTTACCATTTGAAGAAATTGAGCAATTTAGCCTAAAAGGTTTAGGAGGCATTCGCATTCCTAAACGTTACGGCGGTGCTTTTGTCTCGAATACAACACTGGCTCAGGTATTTCGTATTATTAATAAAGCTGATTCAAGTGTTGGGCAAATTCCACAAAATCAAATTAGCTTGCTTAATTTGATTGAGATCATGGGAACAGAATCACAAAAAGAATTTATTTTTAATGAAATTTTAGCGGGTAAACGCCTTGCCAATGGTGGGCCTGAGCGTACGACCAAAGATTCAAAAACATTAAATACCCGCTTAACTTTTCAGAATGCTCAATACTATTTAGACGGTGAAAAATTTTACTCTACAGGAAGTATTTTTGCGCATTGGCTCGCGATCAAAGCTATCCATCCAGAAGGCCACGTGGTGCTTGTTATTGTGAATCGACACAGTGATGGAGTTGAGGTCATTAATAACTGGAATGGTTTCGGGCAACGAACCACCGCAAGTGGCACAGTGAAATTGAATCAAGTTAAAGTTGATCCCAATTTAATTTTTGACGAGCGCATGTTAACTCAGGCACCAACTTATCGAGGTGCTTATTCACAGCTATTACAAGTAGCAATTGATGTAGGCATTGCCGAAGCTGCTTTTGCTGATCTCATTTCGGCTGTAAAAAAAGCACGTCCTATTATCGATGCACAAGTCGACAAAGCTAGTTTAGAACTTTATACGCTACAAGAAACAGGCAAGCTGGATATTCTTCTAAATGCTGCAATTTTACTGTTAGATGAAGCAGCGGAATATCTGGATGAACTGGACAAGCTCAATCAAGTCACAGAACAACAAGCAGCCAAAGCCTCGATTTTAGTAGCTGAAGCTAAGGTCTATGCCAATGATGCTGCTTTGCAAATCTCAGAGAAATTATTGGAACTTGGCGGCAGTCGAGCCAGTTTAAGTCAATTTAATCTCGATCAACACTGGCGTAATGCGCGAGTACATACCTTGCACGATCCCGTGCGCTGGAAAATACATGCCATTGGTAACTATTACCTTAATGGTATTTTTCCTGCTCGCCATGCATGGATCTAAGGAGATAATAAAATGACCTCTTATCAAGCCATTCATCAGGCAGAAAATGATCTTATCAATCATCCTAGCATGCAACATTATTCAACAATACGCGTGATTCAGGATGACGCTGAAGCTCTTGAAGTAGCACAAGCCCTTGCCCAACAATTTAAAGCTCAAAGTATCGAACGTGATGCTCAGCGCATCTTACCTTTTGATGAAATCGAAGCTTTTAGTCAATCTGGATTGTGGGCCATTACTGTACCTAAGCGCTATGGGGGTGCGGAAGTCTCAAGCCTTACTGTCGCCAAAATTATTGCACTTTTTAGCGGAGTAGATGGATCAATTGGGCAGATTCCACAAAACCATTTTTATGCACTGGAAGTGCTAAGAAATACGGGAACTGAACAACAACAAAAACGGTTATATCAGGAAGTGCTTAATGGAGCACGTTTTGGTAATGCTTTGGCAGAATTTAAACCGAAAAACGCAAGTTTAAAACAAACTGCTCTTATCCCCTTTGAAGAAAATGGCTACCTGATCAATGGCGAAAAATTTTACTGTACGGGTAGCTTATTCGCCCATCGTATTCCAACCTTAGTGGTGAATGCCGAAGGTCGGGAATATCTGGCTTTTGTTCAACGCAAAAGCGAAGGGCTAAGTTTAATCGATAACTGGACAGGTTTTGGTCAACGCGTTACGGGAAGTGGCAGTGTCAGATTTCATCAAGTTTATGTCGCTTCTGAGGACGTGATTCCATTTGATACTGCTTTTGCACAACCAACACTGGTTGGACCTTTTGCACAAATTATGCATGCTGCTATTGAGGTGGGGATTGCCCGCGCTGCTTTTGAAGAAACACTTAATCGAGTACATCAGGCTCGACCTTGGATTGATTCAAATGTTGAGACCGCGGCACAAGATCCTCTAACTATTTTTGAAATTGGTAGAATTGCCGCGGATGTTCGCGCTAGTGAAGTTTTACTTAAACAAGCTGCAAAATCCATTGATGCTGCAAAATTACACGCCACTGCTGAAACAATAGCCAAAGCTTCAATCGATGTGGCAAAAGTTCGTGCGCATAGTAGTGAGACCGCACTCAAAGCCTCATCCAAACTGATTGAACTTGCAGGAAGCCGTGGCAGTCAGGCTGAAGATGGCTTAGATCGTTATTGGCGCAATGCGCGAGTTCATACCTTACATGACGCTGCACGATGGAAATATTATTTTATTGGTCATTATGTATTAAATGGCATTCTTCCTCCACGCAGAGGGACATTGTAATGACAAAAACATCACAAAAAAAGATCTTAATCAATGCTTTTGACATGAATAGCGTAGGCCATATCAATCATGGACTCTGGACTCATCCACGCGATCAGTCTCACCGTTTTAATGAGTTAAGCTACTGGACTGATCTAGCTAAAACTTTAGAAACTGGCCTGTTTGATGGTTTATTTATTGCCGATATTACCGGTGTCTATGATGTCTATCAAAATAACATTGACCTAACATTACGCGAATCGATCCAGCTGCCAAGCCATGATCCGAGTACTTTGGTTTCTGCCATGGCTGCGGTTACTCAACATTTAGGTTTTGGCATTACTGTCAATTTAAGTTATGAAACACCCTATCAATTTGCAAGGCGTTTTGCTTCGTTGGATCATCTAACCCATGGTCGTATTGGCTGGAATATTGTCACTGGCTATTTGGATAGCGCAGAACGACTTATCGGTCATTCGGGGCTCAAAGATCATGATTTACGCTACGAACAAGCCGAAGAATTTTTACAGCTTTGCTATCAATATTGGGAAGGCTCATGGGAAGACGATGCATTAAAAAAAGATAAAATTCATCGTATTTTCACCGATCCTACCAAAGTCCATGAAATCCAGCATCAAGGACGTTTCTACCAAAGTCAGGGTGTATTTCAGGTTGCGCCGTCAATACAACGTACGCCTGTTTTATTTCAGGCAGGCGCATCGTCACGCGGCTTACAATTTGCAACTGCACATGCCGAATGTATTTTCATTGGAGGGGATCAACCCGAAAAAATTCGCCAACAAGTCATTAAAATTCGTGAGCAAGCGGTGCTACATGGTCGTCAGGCAAATGACATCAAAATTTTCCTTGGCATTACTGTGGTGACTGGAGAAACTGAACAAATTGCTCAGGAAAAACTCGCAGAGTATCGTCAGTATGCCAGCCCAGAAGCTGGACTCGCTCACTATGCCAGTTCAGTCGGTATTGATTTATCCAGATTTACGGATGATGAAGTGATTCCTTACCAAAAAAGTAACAGCATCGCGTCTGTAAATGAAAAATTCAAAACTCAGCAAATTACTAAAAATGATTTGAAAAATCAGCATGTATTGGGTGGTCGTTATCCTCTGATTGTAGGTAGTGGCAGTCATGTCGCTGAACAACTGATTCAGTTGCTTGATAAAACAGGCATTGATGGATTTAATTTAACCCGTACTGTAGCGCCAGAGTCGCATCAAGATTTTATCCGTTTAGTGATTCCTGAATTACAACAGCGCGAACGTTATAAAACTGAATATGCAGCAGGTTCCTTACGACGTAAATTACATCAACAAGGTGATCGTTTAGCGACCTCCCACCCCGCCAATGCCTTCCGATGTCATCCTTTAAAACAAGAAAAAATATCCGCCATTTCACAACAAATTACAGCTTAAATTTTGGAGTCTCAGATGAGTCAATCATCCTCAACATCTCGTTCATCGAACAAAAAACTGATTATATTCGGTGCAATTTTTGTCATTCTGATTATTGGTTTATTCATCTGGAATAAACAACGCCAAACTCAGAACGAAGAGTTAGTCATCGGCATCAGCCCCCCTTTTGCCCATCCATTACAGGCTGCGGCTAAAGAAGCAGAGAAACAAGGCATTCATGTCAAATTAGTCGAGTTTTCCGACTGGAACACACCCAATATCACTTTAAATAATGGTGATATTGATGCCAACTTTTTTCAGCATCAACCTTTTTTAAACAATGCGATTAAGGAAACTGGTTATAAACTCAAAGCCTTCGGCGTCGGGGCTGCTTCGCATGTCGGACTATACTCCAAAAAATATAAAAGTCTGGATGATTTACCACAAAATGCACGGGTGGTCATTCCAAACGATCCGGTCAATCAAGGACGCGCATTATTACTATTACAGCAAGCCAAATTGATTCAGCTCAAAGATACAAATAATTATTTATCTAAACTTAGTGATATTTCATCAAACCCAAAAAACTTACAGTTTATTGAAGTCGAAGGCCCACAAACAGCTCGTGCCATTGATGATGTTGATTTAGCTTTTGGCTATCCACATTATTTACGATTGGCAAAAACTGCTGATCCAGAAAGTGCTCTTGTTTTGGATGATACTTCAAATAAACGCTATGCCATTTTATTTGTAGTTCGTGATGATTATCAGGATAAAGGCGATAAATTGAAAAAGTTTGTAGAGATTTATCAAACTTCGCCTGCTGTTAAAGCTGCACTTAATGAAGATTTAGGATCAAAACTCTGGTTTCCAGGCTGGGTATAAGGATTTCAATATGGTCAGTTTCGGTTCCCCTGTTAATTTTGCATTACCTCATATTCAAATTCGATCATTGAATAAAATTTATCACAGTCAGGGCCAACAAGTTCATGCCTTAAAAGATATTCATCTGGATATCCCTGAAGGTAAAATTCTTGGAATCATTGGTAAAAGTGGCGCGGGTAAATCTTCTTTATTGCGTACACTGAATGGACTTGAACACCCTAGTTCAGGTTCAATCAAGATTCACCAAGAGGAATTAACCACACTGGATCATCCTCGTTTAATCAAACTGCGTCAGCGGATTGGCATGATTTTCCAACATTTTAATTTAATGTCAGCCAAAACTGTATGGGAAAATGTAGCACTCCCGCTAAAAATCTCAGGCTATGCTAAATCAGAGATCAAAAGTCGTGTTGATGAAGTTTTATCATTGGTGGGATTAAGTCATAAAGCTGGGCAATATCCATCACAACTTTCAGGGGGACAAAAACAGCGTGTAGGAATTGCTCGTGCGCTGGTACACCATCCAGAAATTTTACTCTGTGATGAAGCCACTTCAGCTTTAGACCCTGAAAGCACGTCAGTGATTCTTTCCTTACTTAAAAAAATTAATCGGGAATTAGGGATTACCATTGTTTTGATTACTCATGAAATGCAAGTGATTCGTGACATTTGTGATCAGGTGGTGGTAATTGAACACGGCGAAATTGTGGAGTCGGGACAAGTCTGGTCAGTTTTTTCCAATCCTGTGCAGCCGATTACACAAGAGTTATTAAATCTGGAGCAACTGGATTTGCCCTTTCAATATTTTTCACAACCCCAAATTGATTCGACCCAAATTATTATCAAATTGCAATATCAGAGTGAAGTCAAAAATGCCCCTGACCTGAATCAAATTTTAACCAGTTTTAATGCGCCGCTTTATTTATATCAGAGTCATATCGATACAATTCAGCAGCATTTAATCGGATCTTTGATCGTTGGAGTTTCACAACTCAATCTTAATCTGGAAAATTTAAAAATCCGGCTGTCTCCTTTTATTCAGCGTGTGGAGGTGATCGGTTATGCACGACCAACTCATTGATCTCTTACTCGCAGGAACATTAGACACCTTAATTATGGTTGGCGTTTCCGCCTTATTTGCATTTCTGATTGGCTTACCGCTCGCCGTAATTTTAGTAAGTACCTCAGAGAATGGCATTTATCCTTCACAAAAAATTAATCAGCCTATTGGCTGGATTATTAATATCACTCGCTCCATTCCTTTTTTAATTTTAATGGTCGCACTGATTCCGATTACCCGCTGGATCGTCGGTACCAGTTATGGGGTTTGGGCGGCTGTTGTGCCTTTAACTCTGGCAGCCATTCCCTTTTTTGCTCGTATCGCAGAAGTCAGTTTAAGGGAAGTGGATCAGGGGCTCATAGAAGCAGCACAAGCCATGGGCTGTAATCGTCAACAGATTATCTGGCATGTACTTTTACCAGAAGCCCTACCAGGGATCGTGGCAGGTTTTACCGTTACCATTGTAACCATGATTAACTCCTCTGCAATTGCTGGCGCTATTGGTGCAGGGGGATTGGGAGATATTGCATATCGATATGGTTATCAGCGTTTTGATTTAACCATTATGTTTGCAGTGATTTTAGTGCTTATTGTATTGGTCATGCTGATTCAAGCCACAGGAGATGCGCTTTCTCAACAATTAGATAAACGTAAAATTTAAGCTTGTAATAATTCACACTTCGCCATGACCTGACTTTGTCATGGCTTTCATGTAAAATCAGCCTCAATTTTTAGTTTACATATTTTGTGAGTCCTCTCATGGGTTTTAATTGCGGTATTGTGGGCCTGCCAAACGTTGGTAAATCAACACTTTTTAATGCATTAACCAAGGCTGCGATTGCCGCAGAAAACTTTCCGTTTTGTACCATTGAACCAAATACAGGTATTGTGCCTGTTCCAGATGCGCGTCTCGATAAACTCGCAGCAATTGTAAAACCACAACGTATCCTACCGACGACAATGGAGTTTGTGGATATTGCCGGTCTAGTTGCAGGCGCATCAAAAGGTGAAGGTCTGGGCAACCAATTTTTAGCAAATATTCGTGAAACTGATGCGATTGCTCATGTAGTACGTTGTTTTGAAGACGAAAACGTCATTCACGTAAATGGTAAAATTGATCCACTCGATGATATTGCTACGATTAATACAGAACTCGCATTGGCAGATCTTGAAACTGTAGCAAAAGCATTATTACGTCTTACTAAATCTGCAAAAGGGGGCGATAAAGAAGCCATCGCGACTAAAGCAGTTTTAGAGAAAATTCAACCTTTGCTAGATGAAGGTAAACCCGCTCGTGCAGCTGATTTGAATGATGATGAGCGTAAACTTATTCGTGGTTTTGGTTTAATGACTTTAAAACCGACCATGTATATTGCCAACGTTGCCGAAGATGGCTTTGAAAATAATCCACACCTCGATGCTGTTAAAAAACTAGCGGCAGAAGAAAATGCGATTGTGGTTCCTTTATGCAACCAAATTGAAGCAGAAATTTCACTGCTTGAAGATGAAGATCGTGCCGAATTTTTAGAAGCAATGGGCATGCAGGAACCGGGATTAAATGTCGTCATTCGTGCAGGTTATGCTCTATTAGGTTTACAGACTTACTTTACTGCGGGTGTGCAGGAAGTTCGCGCATGGACAGTCAAAGTTGGCGCGACAGCACCACAGGCAGCTGGCGTGATCCACACTGACTTTGAAAAAGGCTTTATCCGTGCTGAATGTATCGCTTATGATGACTTCGTACAATATAACGGTGAGGCGGGTGCCAAAGAAGCTGGTAAATGGCGTCTGGAAGGTAAAACCTATATCGTACAAGATGGCGATGTATTGCACTTCCGTTTTAACGTGTAATCAACTTATTTAATCAAAACTATAAAACCAGCACTTGCTGGTTTTTTTATTGCCGGCATAAATTTATAAACAATAAATACAACGATAATAATTATCATTATATTTACATAAAACTCAACATCCCCTAAACTAAACCTGATTGAAACACTTTGATTTTAAAAAAGGATAATTCTCATGGCGTACACCCTACCTGCTTTGCCTTACGCATACGATGCACTTGAACCCAATATTGATGCAAAAACAATGGAAATTCACCACACCAAGCATCATCAAACTTATATTAATAATATCAATGCCGCCATTGAAGGTACTGAGTGGGAAAAATTGCCTGTGGAGGAGCTTGTAGCTAAAGTTAATGAGGTGCCTGCCGATATTAAAAATGTCGTCATTAATAACGGTGGCGGGCATGCCAACCATTCTCTTTTCTGGACAGTGATGAGTCCTCAAGGTGGCGGAAATCCAACAGGAGCTGTTGGAGATGCCATTGATAAAGAATTGGGCGGCTTTGATGCATTTAAAGAAGCCTTTACCAAAGCAGCCATTAGTCGCTTCGGTAGTGGTTGGGCATGGTTAAGTGTCACTCCAGAGAAAAAACTAGTTGTTGAAAGTAGCGGAAATCAGGATTCGCCTCTTATGAATGGTAATACTCCAATTTTAGGTTTGGATGTCTGGGAACATGCCTATTATTTGAAATATCAAAACCGTCGTCCTGAATATATTGCTGCATTTTATAATGTAGTGGACTGGAATGAAGTCAATCGCCGTTATCAAACAGCGATCCAATAAGAGGTTCAGCTATTTTGTACACAGGTTCTTATGACATGTCCTTTCCTGCATTATTGCGTTATATGATTGGTATTTTAATTTTGTGTGGAGGTTTAATGGTGTTTTTTCGCCATTTTTTTCAAATCTAAACCTTACATTATTGTATATTTGTCAAAGTAGCGGCCCGGGCTCTATTGTTTTATTTACAATAGGGCTTGTTTTTGCTGACTTATTCCTTTGTCGATTAAACGTACAAAACTTAAATCTGAATTAAAAATAAAATTATCACTATAAATTCTAATATTTTTAAGCAAATACAACACAAAACTGTTCTTTTTGATCAGGATGCGATCTTCTATTTTTCAATAAGGTACTAATGCCTTATATTCATCAGAACACTATGAAAAAGATTTCTGTAATTCTTCTTAGTAGCACCTTAGCATTACTTAGTGCAACCGCCTTTGCCTGCCCAAAAGGAACATCATTACAAGGTGGAACAGGCCCCAATCATAAAGGTGGAAAATGTGTGGCGATATCCGGTACAAAAGTAAAACCAGCAAAAGCTGAAGCTTCAAAAACCACGAAAACTGTAAAAACGACAGAAGTAAAAACCACCAAACCTGAAAAAGCGAAAACACCAGCAACCACCACGACAACTTCAACCACGATGAGTCACCAACAGCATTAATTCTATTTGCATTAAAAAAGCGAGAATCGTTTGAATCTCGCTTTTTTAATTTAGCGTTTTGGATCAGTATTACCCAAAACTGGATTATCAATCGCATCCTTACATTGCGATTTATCACGCTCATAGTCAGCCTGTTTTTGAGTTACCGTTTTACTATTATCTTTGGTTTCTCTGGCCCATGTATCCAGAGAAGTTAATGCTTTACGGCATAAGGCATATTTACCTTCGGTGACTGAATCTGTCATTTTGACATTAATACGCCAGTCTGTACTTAATTGACGCAATGGCTTTCTTACTTGCTCATCAATTTGATCAATCTGTTTGGTATATACAACAGGATCAATTTCATTGATTAACCCCCACGCTTTATGCGCATAAGTCGTTGCATCATTGGTTAAAGTAGGCGCCGCTTTAATTTCAACCTTATCTGCCTTGTTAGGGTCATTTTGATTACAGCCAGAAATCAGAGCTACAACTAAAAGTATGGGAGTAAAAAACAAAAATTTTGGTGTTGAAGTGATCATCAACGATTACCTGTCTCAACATTTCGGCACTATGCTAGTGAATTCCGGAGCAATACTCAATATTTACAGATTTGTTTTTTGAAAACCACAAAATAACGTTGCTGAATTTACGGTGAAATGTAGATAAATTACTACACAGATCTAAAACAAGCATTTCATTTTATTTAAAATTCTTAAGTTTTTAGATTTGATATTTTTTGTCGAACAAAACTATATATTTTTATGTGAAACAAGGCTTAATTCATGTTCTAGTTCTGCTATGCTTAATACCCAACTTTTGCACGGATGATTCGCATGAGCGTGACTATTGGTACTCCCCTTCAATCTTCTGCCTTTAAGGTGTTGCTGTTAGGTTCAGGAGAACTCGGTAAAGAAGTCGTCATTTCTTTACAGCGTTTAGGAGTTGAGGTCCATGCCGCTGATCGTTATGATCATGCTCCAGCGATGCAAGTTGCGCATTTTTCTTATACCCTCAATATGGCTGATGCTGATGAATTACATCAGCTTATTGAAAAAATAAAACCGAATTTAATCGTGCCAGAAATTGAAGCAATTGCGACTGAGGTTCTGGTTGAAATTGAAAATAGTGCGGATGCTACTGTTATTCCTTCAGCCAAGGCAGTCAACCTGACGATGAATCGTGAAGGGATTCGCCGTTTAGCCGCCGAAGAATTAGGATTACCAACTTCAGCTTATCGCTTTGCAGATTCATTGGAAAGCTTCCGTGCCGCTTGTGACGATATTGGCTATCCGAACTTTGTTAAACCTGTTATGTCTTCATCGGGCAAAGGTCAATCTCGTGTTAAAAGTTTTGAAGAAGTGGATGCTGCATGGGAATATGCGCAAACTGGCGGCCGAGTAAATCAAGGCAAAGTCATTGTTGAATCGCAAATTGATTTTGACTTTGAAATTACGCTCTTGACTGTTCGGGCAAAACATCCAGAAACAGGTGAAATCGAAACTCAATATTGTGATCCAATTGGGCACCGTCAAGATTCGGGAGACTATGTCGAAAGCTGGCAACCTCAGCCAATGACCGAAGCCGCACTAATCGAATCCAAAAGAATTGCTCATAAAGTCACAACCGCGCTTGGCGGTTGCGGTATTTTCGGGGTAGAACTCTTTGTTAAAGGCGACAAAGTCTGGTTTAGCGAAGTATCTCCTCGTCCACACGATACAGGTCTAGTAACTTTGGCTTCCCAGTTTCAAAGCGAATTTGAGTTACATGCACGAGCTATTCTAGGACTACCAGTGAATACGCTGCGTCATAGCGTAGCAGCCAGTGCGGTAATTTATGCAGGTGTGGATGCCAATAATTTAAGCTACAGCAATCTAAACCTAGCTTTAGCACACCCAGATACCGATTTGCGTCTATTTGGAAAACCAGAAGGCTTCAAACGTCGTCGTATGGGAGTTGCTACTGCACGGGCGGAAGATACAGATCAAGCACGTGAGCTTGCTGCTCAAGCTGCCTCACTCGTTCAAGTTCAAACCCATTCATAAGTTTAAGGTAGGTCTATTTTTATGATCAATACTTCTCCGCTGCTGAGTTATGTCACCAGTCACCATGACATTCAGGCAATTAATCAATGGCGTAATGACGTTGAACAGCAGCTACAGGAGTTTTATGAAAATGGCCAACCCATACGAAATATTGTTTTAGCACGATCCAACTTTATTGATGAAGCTCTGATATTTCTCTGGAATCATGCAGGATTGAATCAAACAGATTTAGGACTATTTGCTGTCGGTGGTTATGGCCGCCGAGAGATGCTGCCCTATTCAGATGTAGATATCATGATTTTATCCGAACATCACATCACGCCTGAACAGGAAAAACAGATTTCGACTTTCGTTTCTTCGCTTTGGGATGTTGGAAACTTTAAACCGGGTATCAGTGTACGCACTATTCGTAACTGTTTTGAAGAAGCCACCAATGATTTAACGGTTGCAACGACGTTAATTGAAGCGCGCCTTATCACAGGAAATCCACATCTGGCCAAATGGCCGCGCCGCATCGTATCTCAAACATGGACTGATAAAACTTTTTTTGATGCAAAAATGGAAGAGCAGGAAAAACGCCATGCTCAACATAACAATACAGAAAGCAATCTTGAACCTGATATAAAAAATGCACCTGGTGGCATTCGGGATATGAATCAAATCGGTTGGATTGCGAAGCGACATTTCCGTGTCAATCGTATTTACGATCTGGTTCACCTTGGTTTTATTTCGGAGTTTGAATTAAGCGTACTTGAGGAAGCCGAAAGCTTTTTGTGGGAAATTCGCCATCACTTACATCGTTTGACCAAGCGTGATGAGAATCGACTTCTATTTGACTATCAACGTGATATTGCATCCAAATTTGGTTATGTACAAGAAGAAGGTAAATCAGCTAATTACGCGATAGAACAGTTTATGAAACGTTACTATCGTACTGCGCAGCAGGTCTCTACCTTAAATGAAATGCTACTTGCGTATTTTAATGAATCGGTTATTACACCACGCTTGCCGAACTATGAGCGTAAAATTGAAGAAATTAATGAAAATTTCAAATTAGTTGATGGCAAACTTGCTGTTCAACACCATAAAATATTTGCTGAACATCCAAGTGCCATTTTAGAGCTTTTCTATTTATTGGCTAATCGACCTGAAATCGAGGGGATTCGTGCTAGAACCCTGCGTTTGTTGATTATGGCTGCAAAGCGAATTGATCAAGAATTTCGCAATAATCCCGTGCATCAAGCTTTATTTATGGCGATTATTCGCTCCCCGCATCGTCTATATGACACGCTGGTAGATATGAAGCGCTATGGAATTCTGGGTAATTATATTCCTGCATTTGGTCAAATTATGGGACTGATGCAATATGATCTATTCCATATTTATACGGTGGATGCGCATACTTTATTGCTTATTCGTAATCTAAACCGCTTTAAAGAACCCGAATTTGCCCAGCACTTTCCAGTTGTCAGTTCAGTCTTCCAACGTTTGGCACGTCGCGATATTGTTTATCTTGCTGCGATCTTTCATGATATTGCCAAAGGTCGTGGGGGTGACCATAGTGAGTTGGGTGCAGAAGATGCCATTGAATTTTGCCGTAAACATGGTTTTACCGAACGTGAGTGCAAACTGGTCGCGTGGCTCATTCAAAACCATCTACTCATGTCCCTCACAGCACAGAAAAAAGATATTTCTGACCCCGATGTCATTAAAGAATTTGCTGAAAAACTTGGGGATATGGAACATCTAGATTATCTGTACAGTTTGACAGTTGCAGATATCAATGCAACCAATCCAAAACTCTGGAATACATGGCGTGCTTCATTAATGCGTCAGCTTTATACCTATTCCAGAGATGTCATTCGTTCAGGTTTGGGACGTCCTGTCGATTATCAGATGTTGATTGAAGATACTAAATTTACTGCCAGTGAAAAATTAGTCAATGAATTTTCACTAGATGCTGTCGAGAAAGTCTGGCAAGAACTTGGCGATGAATACTTCCTTAAAGAATCAGCAGATGAGATTGCTTGGCATACCCGTGCAATTTTACAGCATGGTGACAATCCCGCGCCCTTGGTTTTATTTCGTGCGCATCGTCAGTCAACACAGGCACAAGATGCCATTCAAATCTTTATCTATACGCAGGATAAACCCAATTTATTTGCAACTACTGTGGCAATCTTGGACCGCATGAATCTCGATGTACAAGATGCACGAATTATTACAGCGACGAAAGCATTTAGTCTGGATACTTATGTAGTACTAGACCGATTTGGAACATTACTGACTGATCCTGAACGCCAAGCCACAGTGAAAGAAGCTTTAGTAAAAGCACTTAGTCAATCGGATAAATACCCAGGACTCATGCAACGCCGCATTCCACGCCAACTCCGTCATTTTGATGTAGAAAATACGGTTGATATCACGCTTAACCCCGCTCTTCAGCAAAATATGGTTGAAATATCAACACTGGATCAGCCGGGTTTACTGGCTCGAGTCGGTGGATTATTTATGATGCAAGGTCTGGATATTCATTCAGCTAAAATTGCAACATTGGGTGAACGTGCAGAAGATATTTTCTTTGTGACAAAAAAAGACGGTCATCCCATGAATATTGAAGAAGCCAAACTCTTTGCTGTACAGTTAAAATCAGCACTAGACGAAGCATCCAATCAAGTGGTTAGTCAACACTAACTCAGTTTTTTACGAATCGGTAACTGTTTAATGAACTCCAGTTTGTCTTTATTACATCCTTATCCATTTGAAAAGTTAAATGCACTTTTTAAAGAAATTACTCCAGCAGATTTACCGCTGATTCCACTTTCTATAGGGGAACCAAAGCACCCTGCTCCTGAGTTTGTAAAACAGGCAATTATTGATAACTTTCAGCATTTATCTACTTATCCAAATAGTAAAGGCCTAGCAGAATTACGCCAAAGCATTGCCAATTGGCTAACTCAGCGTTTTAAATTAAATAGCATTAATGCTGAGGATCAGATTCTACCTGTAACAGGTACGCGTGAAGGGATTTTCTCTTTTGTTCAAGCTCTAATTAATCGCGACGATACGCCATATGTGGTGATGCCTAATCCTTTTTATCAGATCTATGAAGGGGCTGCATTACTTGCAGGCGCAAAACCTTATTTTATCAACTGTACCCCCGAAAACGATTATCTCGGTGACTTTGATGCGGTTCCAGCCGAAGTCTGGGAAAAAACAGCATTATTATTTGTGTGTACACCAGGTAATCCTACGGGTGCGGTACTGTCCAAAGAACAATTTAAAAAACTGATTCAACTGTCTGATCAATATAATTTCGTGATTGCATCTGACGAATGCTATTCCGAACTGTGGTTCGATGAAGCTCCTGTAGGGTTATTAGAAGTGTGTGCCGAAATGGGACGCAATGACTACAAAAATTGCATCGTTTTTCATTCTCTGTCTAAACGTTCAAACTTGCCAGGTATGCGTTCAGGTTTTGTAGCAGGTGATGCTGAATTATTAAAACCTTATTTAAAGTTTCGTACTTATCATGGCGCTGCCATGCCTGTTCAACATCAATTGGCTTCCATTGCGGCATGGAATGACGAATCCCATGTTGAAGAAAATCGACAGCAATATCGTGCCAAATTTAACTTATTTCAGTCTGAACTTGGTTCTTTATTACCTCTTAAAAAGCCTGATGCTGGATTTTATTATTGGTTACAAGTCGATAATGATGAAAATTTTGCAAAAATGTTAATGGAAAAAGCACATATTAAGGTGCTACCAGGACGATACCTATCTCGTGAAACTGAACAAGGTAATCCTGGACAAAACCATGTGCGAATGGCGTTGGTTGCAGATTTGGCCCAATGTGAACAAGTTGTACAACGTTTAAAGCAAATTCTTTAATTTTTTAAGTTTAAGAAATAAACAAAGCCT
The DNA here is from genome assembly GCF_016624705.1 of Acinetobacter sp. S40. Taxonomy (NCBI): domain Bacteria; kingdom Pseudomonadati; phylum Pseudomonadota; class Gammaproteobacteria; order Moraxellales; family Moraxellaceae; genus Acinetobacter; species Acinetobacter sp. S40. The sequence continues at coordinate 150,637 of NZ_JACVTU010000003.1, read as the reverse complement.
CCAGATGGAGGCTTTGTTTATTTCTTACTAAGTCAATAATGAATTAAAAATCAAAACTGGCACTTAACATAAAGGTACGTGGTTGACCTGCAACCAAATAACCATTATTGGTATTACCTGTACTATTGATATTGTCATAAAGACCGACTGCACCCCAATAGTCCTTATCAAATACATTATTCACCGAAAAGTTGAATGTTGTTGGAGTTTGTCCGATTTGGGTTTTATAGGTTGCACCCAAATCAAGAGTGGTCCAATCATTAACTTTTAAGTTGTTATCCAGACTTGCATAAGTTGAACCCGTATAAATCAATTGCGCATTTAGGGAAATATCCTGTGCAATAGGTAATTTCCAGTCAGCACCTAAATTAGCCTGAAATTTTGGAACACCTACCTCATAATTACCATCATATACAGCAGATCCAGTATCATTTTGTTTAGCATGCATCCATGTTGCGCCACCCAATACAGTGATGTCATCCGTTAATTTACCGTATGTGTTTAGCTCGATACCACGATGTACGTATTCACCACCATCCCCAAACACAGAATTTTGGATAATCGCACGTTGTTTATTGATATCAAATAAACTTAATGTTGCTCCAATAGTTCCATTTTCGTACTTAGCGCCTATTTCTTTTTGCTTAGCAACAAAAGGCTTTAAAGTCGTAGTGACATTATTCGTTGTATTACTTAAACCTTTAGCCAAAGATTCAATATAGTTACCATAAACTGAAATTTCTGGCGTAATTTTATAAGTTAAGCCTAACGCGGGAGTAAATTTACTTTCATCATATGATGGATCTTTACCTTTATTATCGTATTGATAGGTATCCTGAATAATGGTCTGATAACGACCACCCAGCATAACTATTAATTTATCATCAAAGGCTTTTAAGTTATCTCCAATCGCAATACTTCTAAGTCTGGTTCGAGTAGTAAGCTTTGGTGAATCCATGTTATTACCATGGAACAACGGAGTTAATGCTTCTGGCTGATTATATTGAACGGGATCATAAATATTTGTAGTCAACTGATTACCCCAATCCATAAAATATGCATTACGGGTATTTTGTTGAAAAGCAGAGGCGGAAAGCACTAGATTATGTTGAACGGAACCCGTATCAAATTTACCACGAATACCCACTTCACCCGTATTAACCATATCTACACGAGCATTATCGAAACGATAGAAGGTACTAGCACCCGTTGTAGCATTGGTTAAAGTCACATTGCCCAAACTATTTTGCTCTTCTCCATGACGGAAACCGTAAGCAGCATAAGCGGTAATGGCATCATTTAAATCATATTCAGCACGATAGCTACCAAAATAATCTTCTTCGTTTGAATACGACCATTTTTGTGCATAATTACTAGAACCGTCTACAGGGGTTGGAATTGAAGTTATCGCCGCCCCTAAAGTCACACTCGGACGTGTTGCTGTCAACCGGTTGTTGCTATATCCCATATCACCTGACAAACGCAACCGATCCCCTCGATAATCCAAGGCAATTGAAGCCAGACCTAGAGATTTTTCTTCATCATCAACAGCAGTATCACCACCGTGATAAGCGGTATTAACTCGTACCCCAAATTGTTGATCCTCTCCAAAACGGCGCGAAATATCATTTGAAATATAGCCGCCATTAAAATCCGTACCAACGGTCACACGGTTGAGAGGTTCATTACCTGCACGTTTCGGCAGAAGGTTAATTGCACCTCCAATACCCCCGCTACTTGGCATCGCACCATTTAAAAATGAAGAAGCACCTTTAAGCACTTCTACACGTTCAAAGAGCTCCGTTGGAATATATTGACGCGGTAAAATAGAATACAATCCATTATAAGCCGTATCATCTGAACCTAAATTGAATCCACGGATATAATAATTTTCCTGAAAATTACCATAGCCTCGCCCAACTCGTACACTTGGATCAGCCTTTAAAACATCCCCAACACTTTTCGCCTGACGCTCTTGAATATATTGATTGGTATAACTGGTCAAATTAAATGGCGTATCCAGATTTTTCTGATTACCAAAAATACCAACACGACCACCACTTGCTACCTGTCCGCCTGCGTAAGCCTCCATAAGTCCTGTTGCAGAAGCATCCGCACTAGCAACAACGCGAATGGTTTGCAAAGCAGTGACAGGCCCACCTGTAGTATTATTTATATCGTTTGGAGAGGTTTGATCGTCTGCATGTGAGATTACATAGCCTGATGCGCAAGCCATCATAAGTACAAGCGGTTTTATCTTGACCATCACAATTCCATGATTACAGTTTATAAAATTGTCATGATACTAAATGAGAATAGAAACTATTTAAATAGTTTTTAAGAATATAACGTATTTTTATGAATATAACTTCACAATCAGCTTATGAAGCTATATCCATTTAAGGGCATAAAAGAGATTACCACTTATAAGTTACACGCATATCCACTGAACGCTCTGCGCCATAGTAACAATAGAAATCACAAGCACTGACATATTTTTTATTTTCGAGATTTGTTGCATTGACCTGTACGTCTAATTGTTCGTTTAATGGATAGCTTGCCATTAAATCAACCAATGTATAGGAATCAACTTTATAACCTGGATAAGTCTTTTCATCGTTACTACTGCCAACGTAACGAACACCTGCTCCTAGGCGCAATCCATTAAAGAAGTAATCATTAATAAATCTATAATTTAATTTTCCTGAAATTTGATCGTTAGGAATCGCAGGTGTACGAATCGTTTGTACTGCTGAAACCTCTTGATCAGAATTATTATGTGTATATGCAAACTGCGCCGCCAGATTATCCGTAAGATTTAAGTTTGCCTGCAACTCAATTCCTTTATTCGTTCTTTTTCCAGCCTGTACCTGAATATTTGAACGATCAGCAATCAAAGCATTCTTTTCAGTCAGATCAAAATATGCGAGTGTAATATCGCCTCTCAACCCCTCAGGGACATACTTAATGCCCACCTCATATTGTTTGCCTTCATAGGGTTTATAGGCATTATTGTAGCCATCAATCCCTGTCACAGGTCTAAAAGAAGTCGAGTAACTTAAATAAGGTGAAAGACCATAAGGGGCGTGATACATCAAACCTGCCGTATATGTTGTTTTATCTACATCATAATCGGGTGCTGTAGAACCACTTTGAGTCGCACTTCCTTTTGCCTTATCCTGACGAATCCCTAAGTTAAGATCAACAAGTTCTGCATAGCTGAATTGATTCGATAGATAAAAACCTAATTGTTCAGTTTCAATATGATAAGGTAATGCCGTAACTGCAATATTTGGGTTATGTACAGGATTAAAAAGATCCATTGGTGGTGCATAGCCAAAGCCATTATTTACGCCATCCGTTTCATTCTTATAATAATCCACACCTAGCATGACTTTGTTTTGAACATCACCAAAAGTAAAGTTTTTAATTAAGCGGTTATCAATACTATTTGTTTTAGATACACCATCGGTGAAACTATAACCACGATAAGCTGAACGATCATTATCAGAACTCCATGCAAATGTGCTTAAGAGATCATTATCCATTCTGGCCCAACGATAGTTCTGCATAAATATCAGGCCATTTTCAAATTCATGTGAAAACTCGTAGCCAGCAGAATATTCATCTACTTTCAAATGATCGAGTGAAGGTTCGCCAAAATTCGTATGCTTACCTATTTTGCCATAAGGCGTATCAATCAACGAACCGTACCCTGGCATAAAACCTTAGTATCCTGTTCGGAGGTCTCTGTTTTTTCGACACTATCCTCTGCATATAAAACACTAGCCCCAAAACATGACATTGATGCCATCATCAAAACTAACGGTTTTAATTTAATCATTTCTATTCCTTTTTTTTGATTAATATTTACGAATAGTTCCTGAGAACAAAAATGATTTAAACAATTTTATATAGACAAACTCTTAAAATAAAAAATATATAAATTCAAATAATTACCATCATAAACACTGCAAATATCACAAAACATATGCCTGAAACATAATAGATCCATTTTGAATGACTACTTAAAAAAGTTTGCCATTGATCAAACGAAAGTAATCTTACCAAAAATAAATTCCAAAACAGAACCACCATAACCATCCAGACAGAAACAATAATTTTTTGATAAACATTAAATTTTTCTGCAACAAGCAAAGTCAGACTGCTATAAAAAAGAATATTTTTTGGATTGAGTAAACTAGATTGCAGTCCAAGTAAAATCTGCTTTAAACCTAGAAAGTGTGATAGCGAGGGTTGAACTTGAATTATTTCAATTTTAGAATTTGCATAACGAAAACATAAAAAAGAAAGATAGAGCAAATAACCCACCCCACTCCATTTTAAATATGTCAAAGTCAAAACATCCATTTTTCCAATCAAATACCAACTTGAAAAAACTACTAATAAAATAATGGCATTGCCCAGCGCAATCCCCAAACACACCTGTTTTGCTGCTATTTTATTTCGCGCAAGTAAAGTCGTTAAAATCAAAAAGAAATCTGGTCCAGGTGAAAGTAAAGCAATAAAATGAGTGATAGCAATTGCAAAAAAAAGTTCCATAAACCGCTATTTGATAAAATAAAAACAGCAGATTAAGGAAACATGGCATTTTGTTCTTGTATAAAATTGCGTTTAGAACCCGTTTTGGTACTGCCTAGGAGTAACGCCTGTTAAACTCTTAAAGACTCGATGAAAATGACTTTGATCAGTAAAACCCAAATCATAAGCAATATCTACGACAGCTTTCCCTTTTTTCAGTAATTCACGTGCCTGATTAATTCTTAGGTTGAGTTGGAATGCATGAGGGGTCAGACCAAAATTGCGTTTAAATAAACGAATAATCGCGTAACGACTAATCCCACTCTGATTCGATAATTGCTCAAGTGAAAGAAAACTTTCATGCTGAAAAAGAATATCTACCAGATCCCGTAAATGCTGTTGCAGATATGATTTTTCATCTAAAGGCTCTAATTGCAATGATGGAAAAATAACCAGATTTAATATTTCAACCAGATATTGCTCTTTTTCTAATATCGTTCGCTGTGTATCAAACAACATGTTATTCAACTGACAAAAATATTGGTAAATCTCAGGATCTTTAATAATTTCTGGTCTTAATTCAGGTATTGGGCTAGAAATACGATCTGCAATCGATTCTTCAAATAATTGAGTTAACCAATCCAGACTTAAATGCATCATTTGATAACTCCACGCTTGATCGGGCAATGGATTACACGAATGCTCAATATAAGCAGGAATACTGACAATTGAACCTGACTCAATATTTACAGCAGTATGTAAATAACTACTAAAACGGCTCTGTCCCTGATCCACCGCCCCAATTGAAAAAGTCGCATGGCTATGTGCTTTATAGCAAATGCGACTTTGACATGCCTTACGTGTTTCTACATAAGGCATCCGCGGATCACTCCAAAATGCTACATCTGGACTATCCATAAGTATTTTCAATGTGAATATTATTTACCCAACGCTTTCTCAATATCATCCTCTATACTTTCTGGCTTTGTGGTCGGTGCATAACGATTCAATACTTTACCGTCTTTGCTGACAAGGAATTTCGTAAAATTCCATTTAATGCTTTCGCTGCCTAAAATTCCTTTGGCTTCACGCGTCAAATAACGAAAAATCGCGTGTGCTTCAGGCCCTTTGACATCAACTTTAGCAAACATAGGAAAATTAACTCCATAGTTCCGCTGGCAAAAAGCCCCGATTTCATCATTTGATCCAGGATCCTGTCCCCCAAATTGATTACAAGGAAAGCCTAATACTTCGAACCCTTGATCCTTATATTTTTCGTATATTTTTTCTAATCCAGCAAACTGTGGAGTGAAACCACATTTACTGGCAGTATTGACAATCAAAAGCACTTTTCCCTCATAGTCGGCAAGTTGCTTGATATCACCCTCTAATAATTCAGCTTCAAACTGATAAAGGCTCGTCATGGATAAGTTTCCTCATCATTTTTTTCGTTAGTTTTTAATTGTAATGAAGCCGAATTTACGCAATAGCGTAGTCCTGTCGGCTGCGGTCCATCTTCAAAGACATGCCCCAAATGAGCATCGCAATTATGACAGATAATTTCCGTACGTGTCATACCATGTGTTGAGTCTTCCAGTTCATCAATCACTCCCGAAGTCACTGGTCTATAAAAGCTAGGCCAGCCACTACCGCTGTCATATTTAGTGTCTGATGTAAAAAGCTCAGTACCACAACAACGACAAACATAAGTTCCTTGCTGCTTGGTGTTCCAGTATTGTCCAGTAAAAGCAGGTTCAGTGCCTTTTTGTCGTGTAATTCGGTACTCTTCTGGTGATAACTCTCTTTGCCATTCTCGTTCTGTTTTATTGAGTTTTCCCATGATTCTTTCCCTGTCTATTTTGCTGTTTAAAATAGGATAATCCTATATTTACGTTATTCATTTAAAAATTTCTAGTGTTTACTGAACAATTTACAAAACACTTATAATTCAATCAAAAGCAAAAAGTAAGCAAAAATAAATATCAAGGTAAGCATTTTTATTTTAAAGATGCTTTTGTGTGAGCAAAAATAATGTTAGGCTTATGTCTATTCTTGCTCAGGATTAAAAAATGTCGCAGAAAAAAAGCGTTATTTTTAAAAACCTACTACCTGTGATTAAACAATATCAACAGGCAGGATTTACGCATGAAAAAATTGTTGTCTTACTTAAGGATCAACACGACCTTGATCTGGTAACAACTGAAACTTTTAAAAGCTATTTATATCGTTATGCAAAAGTGACCCCCACTCCTTTCGAGAGCCCTAAAATGAACACAACACATCAAACGCCACGAGAAATTAAAAAATCTTCTAAGCTCGAGCATGTTTGCTATGACATTCGTGGACCTGTGTTACGAGCGGCCAATGAAATGGAAGAACAGGGCCACAAAATTATTAAACTGAATATTGGAAACCCCGCCCCGTTCGGTTTTGAAGCCCCACAAGAAATTATTAATGACGTCGCGCTAAATTTACCCAATGCCATTGGTTATACTGACTCAAAAGGTATCTTTCCTGCCCGTAAAGCAATTTGCCAGTATTATCAGCAAAAAGGGATTCGTGATATGCATGTCAATGATGTGTATGTCGGAAATGGCGTATCTGAACTGATTGTCATGGCAATGCAAGGGTTGCTGGACGATGGCGACGAAATGCTAGTACCAATGCCTGACTACCCTTTATGGACAGCAGCGGTAAACTTGTCTGGTGGCACAGCAATTCACTATAAATGTGATGAAGAAAATAGCTGGTATCCTGATATTGCCGATATGGAAAGTAAGATTACGCCCAATACACGCGGTATTGTGGTAATTAATCCAAACAATCCAACAGGTTCTGTGTATCCACGTCATGTTTTAGAACAAATTGTAACTTTAGCAAAAAAGTATGACCTAATTTTATTTGCAGATGAAATCTACGACAAAATCATTTATGACGGTATTGAACATGTTGCGTTAGCTGCTTTAGCCGGTGATCAACTTTGTATTTCTTTTAATGGGCTGTCTAAATCATATCGTATTGCGGGTTATCGTTCAGGTTGGATGGCTATTACAGGCGATAAATCCCGTGCCAAAGATTATATTGAAGGTCTGGATATGTTGGCTTCTATGCGTTTATGTGCCAATCATCAAGCACAATATGCGATTCAAACAGCATTAGGGGGCTATCAATCAATTAATGATTTAATTCGCCCCAATGGCCGTTTATATGAACAACGTAATATTGCATGGGAAATGTTGAATGAAATTCCGGGAGTAAGCTGTGTCAAGCCTGAAGGTGCGATGTACTGTTTTCCTAAACTTGATCCCACTATTTATCAGGTTGAAGATGATGAACAACTTATGCTGGACTTTTTACGTGCAGAGAAAGTACTTTTGGTGCAAGGAACTGGTTTTAACTGGCCCACTCCGGATCATTTCCGATTGGTTTTCTTACCTGCGGAGAATGAATTACGTGAAGCCATTACCCGTTTAGGTCGTTTCTTAGCCACAAAACGTTAATTATGACTACATAATAATTTGCCAATGACTTAGTTGTAAAAAAAACCTTAAATTAAAGCAATGTCTGGCACAGACATTGCTTTTTTAATGGAATTTTAACAACTAGGAAAACGGTTAATGATAAGTAAAACTTTTAAATCATGTGCGCTTGCGGTTACCTTACTTGCTGCTTCTGTATCTTTATATGCAAAGAATAACGTGGTGGTGGTTGCAACAGGTGGAACAATCGCTGGTGCAGGAGCAAGCTCAACCAACAGCGCAACCTATACAGCTGCCAAAGTTCCAGTTGATGCGTTAATCAATGCCGTTCCACAAGTCAAAGACTTAGCCAATGTCAGTGGCGTTCAAGCCCTGCAAATTGCTTCAGAAAGTATTACGGATAAAGAGTTGCTTTCTCTTGCTCGTCAGGTCAATGAGTTAGTCAAAAAGCCATCGGTGAATGGTATCGTTATTACGCATGGCACAGACACCTTAGAAGAAACAGCATTCTTTTTAAATCTGGTGATTCATACGGACAAACCTATTGTAGTGGTCGGTTCAATGCGTCCATCAACTGCACTTTCAGCCGATGGCCCATTGAATTTATATAGTGCAGTCGCCCTTGCTGCTTCAGATGAAGCTAAAAATAAAGGCGTGATGGTGCTAATGAATGACTCAATCTTTGCTGCACGAGATGTCACCAAAACTATTAACATTCATACCAATGCATTTGCTAGCCAATGGGGCGCTTTAGGAACGCTAGTGGAAGGTAAACCGTATTGGTTTAGAAATTCGGTTAAACGTTTTAATAACACCTCTGAATTTAATATCGAAAATATCAAAGGTGATCAATTGCCATTGGTGCAGATCGTTTACGGTTCAGATTCTATGCTACCTGATGCATATTTAGCTTATGCCAAGGCGGGCGCTAAAGCGATTATTCATGCAGGGACAGGCAATGGTTCGATGGCAAATTATATTGTACCTGTTGTAAGACAATTGCATGATGAACAAGGTATTCAAATTATTCGCTCATCACGAGTCCCTCAAGGCTTTGTACTCCGCAATGCAGAACAACCTGATGATCAATATGGCTGGATTGTTGCACACGATCTAAATCCACAAAAAGCACGTCTTCTGGCAGCACTTGCTTTAACAAAAACCAATGATGCTAAAGAGATCCAACGGATGTTCTGGCAATATTAATCTGCTCTTCATGCTTCAAATCTTTATGTAGCAACCCAATGTTCATCATTGGGTTCTATTGGGCATTGTCTTTTTTATAAAAAAAAATTATGGTTTTATTGGAAAAATAATAGACAACGGCTCAAGGCAGAGCATGTTAAACTACTGATACCTTATAATCATCGACGGACTTGGTCAGGATCGTTTTATGCAGTTTGTTCATCTTGGTATTCATACAGAGTTCTCGATTACCGAATCGATTGTGCGGATACCTGATCTCATCAAAGCTGCGGTAAGCGAAAGTATGCCTGCTTTAGCGTTGACGGATCTTTCCAATTTACATGCTGCCGTCAAATTTTATGAGAGTTGCCTGTCTAAAGGAATTAAACCTATTTTAGGCAGTCAAATACGCCTAAATGATGCTGAACATCGGGTAACCTTACTTGCCATGACCAATAATGGCTGGCGAAGTCTGACTGAAATTGTCTCGCGTGGTTTTATTGAAGGGCAACAACTTAGTATTCCTTGCGTACAAAAAGAATGGGTTTTAGAACAACATCAAGACATTATTGTATTATTGGGACAGCAGAGTGATGTAGGTAGAATGCTGTGTTCTTCCAATCCTCAAAAAGCTGAACCACTCCTACAAGCGTGGCAGGAAAAATTTGGCAATCGCGTGTATCTTGCATTAACCCGTACTGATCGTGCTGGCGAAGAAGATTATGTTCAGGAAGCGGTCAAACTCGCAGCCAAATATAATGTTGGGGTCGTAGCGCATAATGATGTGCACTTTGTCGAACGTGATGACTTTGAAGCCCATGAAGCACGCGTATGTATCGCAGATGGTTACGTTCTGGCAGATGATCGTCGACCGCGCCACTATAGCCCAGAACAATATTTTAAAACTGCTGAAGAAATGTCTGAATTATTCTCAGATATTCCGAGTGCATTAAAAAATACCTATTACATTGCTCAACGTTGTAATGTGAGTTTACAACTTGGCACTTACTTCTTGCCTGACTACCCCATTCCAGAAGGCTTTACCATTGATACCTATTTTGAACATTTGTCCAAAGAAGGTTTGGAAGAGCGTCTGGAGTTGCTTTATCCCGTTGAGGAACGTGATGAAGATTGGCCAGAGATTCGTAAGCCCTACGATGATCGTATCAAATATGAAGTTGATATTATTTTGAAAATGGGTTTCCCAGGCTACTTCCTCATCGTCATGGACTTTATTCAATGGGCCAAGAATAACGGCGTACCTGTCGGCCCTGGACGAGGGTCTGGTGCAGGTTCACTTGTTGCTTATAGCTTAAAAATTACCGATCTTGATCCATTACGCTACGATTTGCTGTTTGAACGTTTTTTAAACCCCGAACGGGTTTCAATGCCTGACTTTGACGTCGACTTTTGTATTGCTGGGCGTGACCGCGTCATCGATTATGTATCACGAACTTATGGTCGTGAAGCTGTATCTCAGATTGCAACGTTTGGTACGATGGCAGCTAAAGGTGCAATCCGAGATGTGGCACGAGTATTAGGAAAATCATATGGTTTGGCCGATCGTATCTCTAAAATGGTACCGACTAAACCGCTTGGGGTTGATCTCGCGACTGCCATCGAGATGGAACCTCAACTTAAAGATATTGTCACGAATCCATCTAACCCTGATAATGATGATGCCAGTGAAATCTGGGAAATGGCACTCAAATTAGAAGGGATTACCCGCAACACTGGTAAACATGCGGGTGGTGTGGTGATTGCCCCGGGTAAAATTACTGATTATTCCGCGGTTCTGTGTGATGCAGATGGAACCAACCGTGTGGCGCAATACGATAAAGATGACGTTGAAGCTGCAGGTCTGGTCAAGTTTGACTTTTTGGGTCTACGAAATCTAACCGTGATTGAAGATGCGATCCAGAACATTAATAAACGCGCTGATGTCAAAGAGCCTTTAGTAATTACCCATGTTCCACTCGATGATGTAGATGCCTATAAAGTCTTCGCAGATGCAAATACTACAGCGGTATTCCAGTTTGAATCCGTGGGTATGAAACGCATGCTGAAAGAAGCGCGTCCAAGCAAGTTTGAAGAAATTATCGCATTTGTATCCTTGTATCGTCCCGGCCCAATGGATCTTATTCCTGACTTTATCCATCGTATGCATGGCGGCGAGTTTGAATATCTTCATCCATTACTTGAAAGTGTACTGGAACCTACCTATGGCATTATGGTGTATCAGGAACAGGTCATGCAGGCTGCACAGTTCTGTGCAGGTTATACGCTTGGGGGTGCAGACTTACTACGTCGTGCCATGGGGAAAAAGAAACCCGAGGAAATGGTAAAACAGCGTCAGATCTTTATCACGGGTGCTGCTGAAAAAGAGATTGATGAAGCTACAGCTAACCATATCTTTGACTATATGGAAAAGTTTGCAGGTTACGGTTTTAACAAATCACACGCCGCGGCCTATGCTCTGGTCGCCTACCATACAGCATGGCTTAAAGCACATTACCCTGCTGAATTTATGGCAGCGGTGATGTCATCGGAAATGCAAAATACAGACAATGTGGTCTTTTTGATTGATGATTGTCGTAGTAATGGCTTAGAAGTTTTACCGCCCTCGGTGAATATGTCCATTTATCGTTTCCATGCGAGTGATGAAAAAACCGTGGTTTATGGGTTAGGGGCGATTAAAGGCGTAGGTGAACAGGCTATGCAATCCGTGATTGACTCACGTGAAAAAGATGGATCTTATACCGACCTATTCGATTTTTGTCATCGTATTGACCTCAAAAAAATCAATAAACGTACACTTGAAGCCTTAATCCGTGCGGGTGCGCTAGATTGTCTGGGTATTGAACGCTCTAGCTTAATGGCACAACTGCCAGAAGCAGTACAGGCGGCAGAACAGGCACGTAGTAACCGTGAAACTGGGATTATGGATTTATTTGGTGAGGTTGAAGAGGTTCAACGCAAGCCAGCCAAACCCGTAAAACCATGGTCAGATGAAGTTCGTCTAAAAGGCGAAAAAGATACACTGGGATTATATTTAACGGGTCATCCTATCGATGTATATCGTTCGGAATTAAAGGCTTTTATTCCTGCTAAAATTAGTGAGTTAAGTCCGACACGCCGTGGACAAACTACTGTATTTGCCGGATTAGTGGTTGATGTTGCGAATTTCCCGAATCGAATGATGATTACACTGGATGATGGAACGGCACGGATCGAAGTCAGTTGTAATCATGAGCGATTTCAACGCTTTAAAGAGATTGTTCAAGTTGAAAAAGTAGTGGTCATTGAAGGCGATATTTATGAACGTGAAGGCTTTGACCGTCCAATGGCACGTTTAAGTAAAGCCTTCAGTTTAAACGAAATTCGACAAAAACGAGCCAATCATATTCGGATTCAACCTTCTAAAGATTTAACCACGACTGCTTTAGCTCATGATTTACAACGCATAATCTTACCATTTTGTAATATCGATATGTGCCAGCACATTCCTGTTCAGATTGTCATTGAACAAGACTATGCGACAGCAGAATTATATCTGGGACAAAACTGGAAAGTCGCACCACAGGATGAGCTACTATCCAAGCTACGTGACTATTTTGGTAAAGAATCCATTCATATTGAGTATCAGGTGAAATCCAAAGCAGCAAAAGCAGCCGAACCAGCACGCATTGCTCCATTAGCTTCACCGCCTGCGGATATGTCTATGGATGAAGCCATGGATTTATATCAAGCCGAAGCCTCTCAATATTCTTAAAATTTTAGATCTGGATTATTTATGAATATATCTGACAATGCGTCAGTTTCACAATCTCTGTCGCATGTAAGAATTGTCATGGTCAATACCACTTTGCCTGCCAACATTGGAAGTGCATTGAGGGCAATGAAAACAATGGGATTAAGTAAACTGGTTCTAGTTAAACCCAAAACTTATCCTCACCCAGATATTGATGCACTGGCCGCAGGTGCACAGGATTTGGTTGAACAAATTGAAATCGTAGAAACACTGGAACAGGCCATTCAGGACTGTCACATTGTATTTGGAACCAGTGCACGTAGTCGCACCATTCCGTGGCCATTACTTGATGTACGTCCAGCCGCCGAACTTTCCATGCAAGCAGTATTAAAAGAGCAACAAGAAGTTGCGATTGTATTTGGTCGTGAAGACCGTGGTTTAACCAATGAAGAACTGGCATTGGCAAATTATCATCTGACCATTCCTGTCAATACAGATTATGGCGTACTGAATGTTGCGCAAGCTATTCAAGTCGTGTGTTATGAAATGCGTATGGCAACCCTGCAACAACTGGCCCAAAAAACTAATCAGGCATCGGAAAATCATGCTGAACAAATGCCTGTCACACAAAATACAACAATGGATTGGGATGAACCATTAGTTACTCACAAACAAATGGAAGAGTTCTATCCACATTTAGAAAAAATGTTGGTCGATATTGAATTTTTAGATCCTAATAATCCACGTTTATTGCCTTTGCGCTTGCGTCGCTTATTTGGACGTATACAATTAGATCGTATGGAATATCATTTACTTCGTGGCATATTTAGTCGTGTCCAAGCCTTAAGTCAGGGCACATGGAAAAAAACATCAATGGATAAAGAGGATCAATCCAATGCTTAAGCAGCTCAAAGAAGATATTCAGGCTGTATTTGCGCGTGATCCAGCAGCTCGCAATACTTTAGAAGTCATTACCAACTATCCCGGTATTCATGCTCTGATCATGCATCGGGTCGCTCATAAACTTTGGGAAAAAGACTGTAAAAGTACCGCACGGTTGTTATCCACCTTTAGTCGTTTTGCAACAGGTATTGAGATTCATCCAGGTGCTAAAATCGGTAAACGTTTCTTTATCGATCATGGTATGGGCGTGGTTATCGGTGAAACTGCTGAAATTGGTGATGATGTAACCCTTTATCATGGCGTGACTTTAGGGGGCACGACATGGAACAAGGGCAAACGCCATCCTACACTTGAAGATGGTGTCATTGTAGGTGCTGGAGCCAAAATTTTAGGGCCATTTACTGTAGGTAAAGGTGCCAAAGTTGGTTCCAATGCGGTCGTCACCAAAGAAGTTCCCGCGGGTGTAACAGCCGTTGGCAACCCTGCCCGTTTTATCTACAAGGATAAAGATAAAGTAGAAAATGAGCAGGAACAACGTCGCCGTAATTATGCCGAAAGCATTGGTTTTCAGCCTTATGCCACCACAAATGATCAAACTGATCCTATGCTTGAAGGGATGCGTGTACTACTTGATCGTATTCAAAACAATGAAGCGCGCATGAATACTTTGTGCCAACGGCTATCCCTTCTGGATCCGACTTTTAAAAAACAGAATCAGGATGAACAGCCATTTAGTGAAGAAGAACTCAAAATTATTGAAGAAGTTCGACGCGAATGCGAAGCACAAAGTAATTCGTCTAAAGCGTGAACAATTGGTTTAATACTGTAACACGTCTCTCATTGCATGTTTGTCTGGCTTTTTTTAGACTGGCTCGACAAACATCTTTTTAACTTTAAACAACAAAGAATGGACGTTTCTATGATGCTTAAGCCTTTGGCATATACACTACTCGCAGCTTCAGTTTTAACCGCGTGTAGTCCAGTTGCTGTCAAGAAAAATAATGCGCCTGAACCTTTTGTTTTTACAGAACCTGACGTTTCCCCTCCATTTTACGCACTTAATCCATTTAATTATGACGCTCCGCCGCCATTTGAGCTTGAGCTAAAAGCGGCAGCTGCGCAGCCTGTGACTAAAATGGCGGTGACTGATCCAAGTGATCCATCAAAAACGATTACACTCGATGTCAATAAACTCATTATCCCCACCATCAATAGCAATACACGAGCAATGAAATACGCAGTGCTTGCAGGTGAAAATGAACTTGATGTCACTGATATCGATGATTTTTTACAACTGGTTGAAGGTAAGGCCCGTCATTATCCACCACGCTTTACAGATCGTCAGGAACGCAAAGGCTACGAAAGTAAGTTAAAAGAAGTTTCACAGCATTTAGATACATTAGCAACTAATCCTAATGCCTCATTTGATGTCTTGATTCGTGCATTTAAGGCAAGTGTAATGGGACGCAATCTGGACTTAGGTTCTGCCTATACCACAAAATCATTAACTTATGCTCAACGTTTGCTTAAAATTAACTCGGATGATCCTGAAGCAAACTTCTGGTTTGGTTTCGGTCTATCTGAAGGTGGCGGTCAAAGTGAAGCAATCCCCTATTTAAATAAAGCCATGCAAGGTGGTGTACAGGAAGCCTATTTAGCTTCAGTAAATAACTACATTGCGATGGAACAAAAGAAAAATGCGATTCAAACCCTAAAAAACTACAAACTCAAATATCCAGATGAGGCGGAAGTTGCTGATCGCCTGCTCACTGAAATTGAAAAACAAGGGCGTTGGAATGTTTGGCAAGTTTTAAATAATCCAGCGATTGCAGCTAAACCTGCTTCGTAAGCTTATCGTATGAAAAAGGCTGTTGTTACAGCCTTTTTTTATAATTTTTTTTAAGCGAATTGAAAATTACTTCAGATCACGTATGATCGGGCTAATTTCAAATCAATTTTTACCTCCTGCCCATGATCAATTGCAGAAAAAAAAATACCTTTTTAATTCTGGTCGCAACCTTTTCTGTTACTTTACTGAGTGGTTGCCAAGTCGTAAGTGTTAAACAACAAGCACTTAACGTGACTATTTCCAATGAGCGTAATAGCATCCTGATGCAGGATAAATTGAGTGAAGCCAGCCTCAATGTTCTCTCAATGTCAGGGCGTGAAGCTAAAGTCTGTATGGACAACCCTACGTCTTGCGTGAATGAATTAAAGATGATTCCAGAAATTGTAGATGAACAATTTCTCTCAACCGCAAGTGAGCTTTATTTGGCAAAAGCCATGCAACTGGATAAATCCTCTGCATGTACAGTCAGTACCTTAACCAAACATCGCTCAGAAGAACATCAACAACAAGTCCAAAAATCTTATGATGAATGTCAGATTCAACAACTCGAAATGCTGGATAAAAGTATCCGTTATAGTTACGCGTACTTGTTTAAAACCAAACGTAAACCTGTAGATCGTATTTTTGATAACCGCCAAGTTCAGATTCGTGACTTTTATAATCAGGCGATTGCAAAACTAGTCACTCTCAGTTCGCAGCGTTCAACGACAAAAAAAGCCACTGACAGTATAAAGATTGGAACGAGTACTTATAGTATTAATCTGGATAACTATCCATTATTAAAAAATAAAGAACTAGAACGTTTTATCTCTAGCTATAACCTCAATTTTTCAGGTTTACGCACCATTAACCGTCGCGATGGTTTTGGTTCAGAATTTGTCGCTGTCTTCCCTGAATCCACATCTAATCAAAAAATAAATAACAAATACATTCTAGACCCTCTCAATTTCTCTTATCAAAGCGGTGTGAACCCCAATATTCATAAAGCACGCTATTTATCTGCCACCATTGTTGCGCGGCCATCAAAAGCAGATACTGTAGATGAAATTATTAACTCACCCAATTTTATGGTGCAGGTTTATGATCCCTATCGTATCGAAAACGTAGATGTGGCAGGCAAAAGCTACCCGTTAGCTGCCAATTTCTCCGCACCGTATGGTTTATGGCTGGCAGAAAATAATCTAGGTGTTGCTGCTTATTTAACATTGATTGATCGTGAAGAACGATTGACCATGCCACATCTATATATGCTCGAACCCTACAATCCAAATAAAAAAGTAATTGTATTGGTGCATGGACTGGCCAGTAGTCCTGAAGCATGGATCGCACTGACCAATGATATTATGGGAGATAGCGTATTACGCGAACATTATCAGGTTTGGCAAGTATTTTACTCAACCAACATGCCCATTCTTGAGAGCCGTTTTCAGATTTACGCTTTGCTGAAACAAGCATTTGGAACCCTTAACCCTCATGATTCTGCTGATAAAGATGCCGTTCTAATCGGGCATAGTATGGGTGGAATTATTAGTCGATTATTGGTCAGCAATGATGATATTTCAACACAAGCATTATCCATGATGAGTTCATATCAGCAGGCCAGATTGAGAAAACATCCTATTGTGTCAGAGCGTTTGAAAATTCAACCGATCACCAATTTTGATCGAGCTATTTTCATGTCTTCGCCTCATCGTGGGACCGATTTTGCAGATCTATGGTTTACCCGTGCTGCACGCAAAATTATTAAGCTACCCGGTGCATTTTTAGGGGCTGTCACAGACACTATTACCAATCAGGATATTGATGCTAAAGATTTATTAACTCAGATCGACAAAGGACTTATTCAAAACGGACCAAGTGATCTAAGTCATAAATCTAAATTTATGACCTTAACAGAAAATATCAATCCACCAAAAGGGTTTGTCTTCCATTCAATTATTGGAAATAAAACCAATAGTGATGATCCGAATGTCATCACAGATGGAATTGTTCCTTATAAAAGCGCACATCTTGATGGAGCAACATCTGAAAAAATTATTAAAGGTGGACATTCTATTCAGGAAACCCCAGAAGCGGTTCTTGAACTAAGGCGCATTCTTCGTCAACATTTAATTGATCACAATATCAAATAACTAAAAAAGCTCCGTTATAAACAAACGGAGCTTTTTTTAAATAATACATTTAAGCGTATTGTTTATAACAATAATCTAAAGCCAGTTCATAATACTCAAGTCCTGCTAAGGCAGCCTTAAAGGCACTTTTTTGTAGCTCTGGCTGATGATCACACAATCTTTTGATAAGCTCCATGGCTTCATAAGGATGCATATCATCATAATGTGCATGCGCACGTAACCAAGCCAACGATCTTTTATTTATGTTCACCTCAGCATGATCAATATAAGCATTAATCCCTTTATAAACCTGAATTGACCAATCTCCTGTGGCCCATTCAATCGCCAGATTCGTTGCGGCCAGACATTCTGCCAATGAGCCTCGGTAATTCGTATTCCATAAAAAATGATTCACCGCATTCATCGCTACAGGCGGCTGTACACGATCCAATTCATCAATAGTTAACCCAAAACCAACGGCCCAATCCCGATACCAATTCAAATGCCGCTCTTCTATTTTAATGTTTTGAATCAGCCAGTCCCTGCTTTCAGTGACACCGGGTTGGGTAAAATCAGTTGCCTTTGATAAAGCTAGAGCCATATAGGAAGGAAAATGTGCAACTAAAGGATAAAAATTAAGTAGTGATTGACGAAAACACTCCAAGCTAAGCTGACCATTTGCCATCTCAATAAATAAAGGATGCTTGCTTACACGTTCTTTCACGGGAATAAGATGATCCCAGAACTGTTGAGCCCAAGTCGAATGCGGCGTGATCTCAAGTGTTAATCCCTGCGTAAGAGCTCCCATCGTTGTCTTCCCTTTATCTGATCAACCGTAAGTAATCCACTGAATACAATTTCTCGTCTTCAGATGCGAAATCTAAACCTTTTCTTTATTTTCTAGGAGTCACTTTTAATTTCAATATCTGTAACTCATTTCAAAAAATATATTACCTATTATTTTCACAATAGAAAATATATTTCTAAGGTTATTGATCAGCTTTTGCTACAAAAAAGCAATGTGAAACAAATCTCATTATCAACAATAAAAATAGATCAATTCAAAATATTTTTAATTAGTTTGCTTATTTGAACCTTTTATTTAAATTTGGGCATAATGTGACAATTTAAGTAAGTATTAACCTTAAAGTTTTAGAACTCTTTTCAATATATTTATTTATTTCTTAAAAGACTTATAAACTTATCTCAATTAGCCATAACTTTTTATTTTTATAAGGATTTATAAAGTTTTGTAATAATTTATTTTTAAAAATTTTATTTGTATTTTTAAATCACTATATTATTATAATATTTAAATTATTTATTTTAAAAAATCATTTTCATCAAAAAATATATTATTAACTATTCATATCACGCTTTTATTTTTTGATTAAAAAGAGTAAAAGAAATATAGGATCAGATGAAAGATAAAAATTTTAGCAATCGCAAGGACAGTGAGATAAGCGATGAGATTACATGGTTCAAACATATTAACCCGTGAACAAATCGATCAGTTGATTGCACGTGGGTTAAATGTTGTCTGGTTCCCAAAACAACTTGAAACCTCTTATCGTGAGCAATATCAAACTGAAGCAGCGCATGAGTTTCGCTTTCGAGCTCCTATTATTCTAGGTTTATACGCTTTTTTGTGCTTTGGTATTTATCAGACTCTTCCTGAAGGACAAGTATATCAGTGGTTTTCGTATTATGGCTGGGTCGGTGTTATTGTTTTTGTTGCATGGCTCCTGTCTTTTGTCAAAAAACTGAATCGTTATTTTGAATATTATGTGTGTGTAGGTTCGTGCGCTGCTGTTGCCATTACATTTAGCATGATCAGTGTATTAGAACATGGTCAGAGCAGTATTTTGTACCATGCAGCCATGATGTATGCCGTTGTCATTATCTATGGCTTTGTAGGCATGCGTTTTTACACTGCTATTATTGCAGGATGGTTAGGCGGTTTTATTGGCATCGTTATCAGTAATTCTCTCAATGGTTCTATTGACTGGACTTTATTAAATCGAACCTACACATTTAGCAGCTTTTTGGGAATGGCGCTGGCTTATGCCACAGACCGACAACACCGTGAAAATTATCTACAAGATTGTATTATTGAACATAATCGGTTGGAGTTAGTGCAACAAGCACAAAAATTATCTGAACTGTCACAACAAGATGCCTTAACAGGACTCGCTAATCGACGTTATCTGGATGAAGTTTTATCGACCGAGTGGGATCGTGCAATACATTACCAAACCCCTATTACTGTCATGATGGTGGATATCGATTTTTTTAAAAGCTACAACGATTCTCTAGGACATATTCAAGGCGACCAGTGTTTAAGGAAAATTGCCACTTCTATTGCTTCACTCGTGTCTCGTAGCGGTGAAATTGCTGCACGTTATGGCGGTGAAGAGTTCCTATTGCTATTTCCAATGACAGATGAATCTGAAGCAATCTTACACGTCAAACGTTTGATGGATACAATCAAAAATATTGAAATATTGCATCCTTGTAGTCAAGTATCTCCTCATGTCACCATTAGTGCAGGCGTAGCGACCATCATCCCAGAAAAAGATAGTGATATCTCCCAATTCATAGCTAAAGCGGATCACGCCTTGTATCTGGCAAAAAGTAGTGGTCGTAATCAATTTCAGGTTGCGAAGATGAGTTTCACCGTTGAAATGATTTGATTTGGTTTCTTCATCGTATTTAATTGAAATTTTTTAAGCTTATTTTAATGATTTAAGGGATTTAAATCGCAAAAAGCATTTAACGATAATGATTATTAGTTATAATGACGTGTTTTAAAATTTCTTTTTGCTCTGACAGGGTTATCCCAATGAACCAATTAAAACTTCTAGCATGTTTAATGCTGACTAGTTCTGCTTTTGCGCATGAACCCTATTTAGCCCCTCTTAGTTATCATACTGAAAATACACAAATTCCTTTAATTGCCGGTTATGCAGAAGAAGCATTAAATAGTGAACATGCTCTTAAGGATGCCAAAATCACTGTTACTAACCCAAAACAAGAAAGTTCTCAAATTGAAGTCACAAGCACGTTGAAATCAGTCAGTGTGGCAGATTTAGCTTTACCCGTTGCTGGAACGTATTTAGTGGAAACTAAAACTCAGTTTCCTTTAACTTTTGCCAAAGATCAAAAACAATGGAAAATGTTATTTGAAGTTCCAGCAGATAAAGCCGGCGAAAAAGCAAAACGTGAATACTTGATTCCAGATGATTTCAAAAATAAAAAATATCAATCTGAGAAAATTACACGTGAATGGACATTGCAAAGTTATATCACTAAAGATGAGGCCAGCCCTGTGACTACAGCAGGTACAGCGCCTATTCAAGTAATATTTAGTCATCATCCAACACAACTCAAAGCCAATCAACCTGAAAGCTTGAAAATCAGCAAATCACAACAGCCCCTTAAACATGCTGAAGTTAATGTTCGTGCAAAAGGCGCATCGGATAAACAAGCAACTCAATTTAAAGCCAATGAACAAGGCACTGTTGCAATTACTTTTCCTCATGCAGGCGAATATCTACTCGAAGTGACTGAAAGTGTCGATCCGACTCAAAAACCACAAAATCAGTACTACACGATTATTAGTGTGGCGGTACAAGCAGCTCAGTAATTAATTAATCATTATTTAAATTACATAAAAAACCCTCAAATAAATTCGAGGGTTTTTTATTATATTTTCGCTTATCTTTTCTCGGTTAGGCGATTGCCAACACCAATATTCCAATAAAACTCAACACGCTTACCCCGCCCATAACCCTAAAAAAACGCAATGCCTGATAGGATAATGTCCAACCGACCGTGAGGGCGGCCAGAGTCAAAATACCGAACCAATAACTCATTCCAATTGATGGTTTTAATAGCTTGATTGCTAACATCAAGGCGCTAATAATGAGCGTATAACCCATATATAACGCCAGTTTTGTTTTCTGAGGAGACAAGGTCTTTTGATAGATCTGATTTTGATGCTTATCAAGATACGATGCGAGTGCAACAAAACCCCACAGACACAAAAGATAAAGTATGAAGAAAATCATCAAGCTTCCCCCACAGTTTCTTTTAAAGCTTGTGCGGGTTTGTGAATTTTCTTAGCTTTACTGGTTCCTTTATGAGCTTTTAGTTTTAAAAAGCTAAACATAAATAATAAGGCTAAAAACAGACACACTAGATCAAAACTTGCCACCATCCATTGCTGTTGATAAATACTACTCCATAAGGCACGACCGTCTGTTAAGCCATTTAAAAGTGGAATACATAAATACATTAACGTAGCCAATGTCAGAAGCTCTAACCAAGCTTGACGTGCAGGACGCAATGCAGCATAGATCAATGTTAACAACCACATACAGAAAAATACTTTAATTTCTAAGTCAGAACGACTCTCCATTTGAGCTGGAATCAGGCGATTGGCATAGAAATAACTGGCAATTGCAATAGGTAAACCAATAATCGCAGCAATGTTTAAATTTTCTACCAGACGAAAACCAAAACTTTTAAACCCTTGTTTTTCCTGCTGTGGGGCTCGTTTAACGCACCACAATATCAAACCTGTCGCAACCATAAGTGTACCCACGACACCAGATATAAAAAGTAACCATCTTAAGCCCAGATCCATTCCTCGACCTTCATGCAATACGGTCACCGCATTGTAGATTCCTGTAGGTATTGAGATGTAAACAGGTTTTACTGCTGAAACCAGCTCTCCAGTTACGCCATTAAAAACTAATGTAGGCACGACATTACGATGCAAAACACTCTCAGCGTATAACGCCTTTATCTCAATTTCACTGGCTGTTGTATTGGGACGAATAATACTTACTGTTCCAATCGGATTATCGGGCCATTGCTTCTGCGCATCTAATATCAGCGGCGTAAGGTCAGTCAGTGCAGCAGCTTGCACGGTTGAATTTCGGCGCTCTCGACCTCCCACGTGTGTACCACCGCCACGTTGCTGGTCAGATTGTGGCGCTGATCTTTCACCACGCTGCATAGTCTGAGGGCGAGTTTCTGAACTCACCATCATATTACGGTTGCCCTGAACCTGATTTTGTTCGCCACGCCCTTCTCTATTGCCACCTTCCCGGTTTTGTGGTGTTGCTGATTCACCCAGCATTTCAGCACGTTGTGCCTGTAAAAATTCACCACGACCATCGGTATAAACTGAAGAAATACCCCAAGGCATCAATACATACATGAGCAATAATAACCCACTAAAGGTGATCATAATATGAAATGGCAATGCTAAAACCGCAGTAGCATTATGGGCATCCAACCATGAACGTTGTCCTTTACCCGCACGAAAAGTAAAAAAATCCTTAAAAATTTTCTTATGGGTAATCACACCACTAATAATCGCGACAAACATCATTAAGGTAGCAATACCCACAATCCAGCGCGCCCATATTCGAGGCATTCCATATAGTTCAAAATGAAAACGATAGAGAAAACCTCCACCACGAGTTTCACGCGCCTTGATTTCTTCTCCTGTACTCGAGTCTATAGTGATACGCTCGCCACCACGACGTGCTCTTGGATCTTCATTCTCACCTCGAACATTAAGCTCGGTCGTCGTTTGACGTGTCGAAGGCAAATTGATATTCCAAGCGCTGGCATTGGGTGCTTTAGCTTGTAAAACATGCAATGCAGTTTGTACTTGCTGGACTTGCGACTGAGGAGGCAAAGATTGATGCAACTCTGGTTTCATCCAGACCGTCATTTCACTCTGAAAAAAACTCAAGGTTCCAGTTAAAAAGATCGCATATAGTAACCAACCCAAAATCAAGCTTGACCAAGTATGCAACCATGACATTGACTGTCGTGGGCCTTCGGCCTTTCCATCCACACGCATTAGAAGCTGCCTCCCAAGCCCAGATAGAGCACAGTCAAAATCAGCAAAGGTATAATTACCCCCACAATAGATTTAATAAAAGAATGTTGCAAAAACACCCAGATAAAAACGCAAACATGACAAATAAAAGCTAGCATGGTTGCGGTCATAACTGCGCTGGTGGGTGTATCTTTAAAAGCTAAACTCACCACTACTGCTAATAAGGCAGATAGTGCATAACCACCCAATAATGCAATAGCAAAGCGTATAAAAATTTGAATACGATACGAAATAGGCGTCGTTTTAGATGCACGTTTAGATCGCCGAACCTGTTGAACTTGAACAGACGGCTGCTGTGTTAACTCAGAACTAGACATATGCAATATCCCCTGATATGTCTGAAATAAAAAATATAAATAATAACAAGAATCATTATTAGTTGTTATAGTATATTAGAATTATGGAGACTTTGTGGATATTTTCTGCGAGTAGTAGATGTTCAAAGCAAAAAAAAACACGACACAGCCTTTTTAATCCAAATCAATAGAGTTTGTATTTCTCTAACCTGACTTGAGTATCAAGTCAGGTTATCTCATGAATACCTCAATTTTAGCCTTAAATTTTTATGTACAAACGTTCTATTTTAAAATAACAATTTAATATCAACAACTTACGAAAAAAATGAATATCACTCAACTTTGCATGAATAAGTTTCAGGTTTATTCATATTATTTGAGATAAATTAAAGACCTATTTTATTTGTTTACGTTGTTTTTAATGAGCAAACCCCGTATTAAACTCGCACTTCCAGAACAGGTAGATAAATTATTACTTCATTCATGCTGTGCACCTTGCTCAGGTGAAGTCATGGAAACTTTGTTATATTCTGAAATCGATTATTCCATCTTTTTTTATAATCCAAATATTCATCCTGTTAAGGAATATTTGATTCGTAAGGAAGAAAATATTCGTTTTGCCGAGAAACATAATATTCCTTTTATTGATTGTGACTATGATACAGATCATTGGTTTGAACGTGCTAAAGGCATGGAGAATGAACCAGAGAAAGGTATTCGTTGTACCATGTGTTTTGATATGCGTTTTGAACGTGCAGCACTTTATGCTCATGAACATGGTTTTAAAGTATTTAGCAGTTCTTTAGGTATTTCACGCTGGAAAAATATGCAACAAATTAATGACTGTGGAACACGTGCGGCATCGCATTATCCAGATGTAGAGTACTGGGATTATAACTGGCGCAAAAATGGCGGTGCGACTCGCATGCTCGAGATCAGTAAACGTGAAGAGTTTTATCAACAGGAATATTGCGGCTGTGTCTATTCTTTGCGTGACAGTAATCGTTGGCGTACGAGTCAAGGTCGAGATCGGATTAAACTTGGAGTGAAATTTTATTCAGCGACAGATCCAGAATAAAACAGTTAATTTTTTAAATAAATAACGACTTTTTGAGTCGTTTTTTTGCATTAATCTTATAAAAATTTATGGAACACTGTTCCAATATTTAATTATCTTTGTTAGTATCGAGCATACAGGGACATGATGAACAACATTTCATCAATAAAATATAAAACGGACATCAGCTCACATCGATATGAAAATTGCCATAGATAGTTATTGCTTTCATCGTTATTTTGGGGAGGTTTATCCCACTCTCGAACAATCACCCTCACAAAACATAAACTTCTTAGACTGTGTGCAAACATGTATAGATTTTGGAATTGAAGGAATTTCCATCGAAAGCTTTATGTTCGATCAACCCTCTCCACAGGACATTCAACAGTTGAAACAGCTGTTAGATCAATATCAACTTGAATTAGTCTGGGCTTGGGGGCATCCGTCAGGTTTATATTCGGGCCAGAAACCTGAAATGCTGCAAGACATGTATAAACACATCGAAATTGCACATTTGCTTGGCGCCAAAGTTATGCGCATCTGTGCTGGGGGACGAACTACGCGTCCAAAGACGGATTGGCAAAACCATAAAAATGCCTTAGTGCCTTTGCTCAAAGAAGCCGTTGCCTATGCTGAACAATATCATCTGGTTTTAGCACTAGAAAATCATGTCGACTTTTATGCCGATGAAATTGTTGATTTGATTCAAACTATTGACTCCCCTTATCTCGGCATTTGTTTGGATACTGCCAATAATCTGCGCATGTTGGAAGACCCGTGGCAGGCCATTGAAAAGATGCTTCCTTTTGCCAGAGCCACGCATATTAAGGATATTACGGCCTATGAGGGTGATCCAAAAACCTTTGCATTTTGGCCAAGTGTACCTGCTGGAAAGGGGCTGATTCCTCTGGAAAAAACATTAAAATGGTTAGCTGAACATCATTATCAGGGTTTGTTGGCACTGGAAATTGATTATTTGCATCCTGACTACATGCAAAAAGGCGCCGAACATCAGGCAATTCAAGACAGTATTCACTATTTAAAACAATTACGGACATCTCTACAGCAACAGCAAGGAGCTGCATAAATGAAAAAAATTGCGATTATTGGCGCGGGGGTTATGGGTAAGAAACATGCTCAAACCATTCAAAAACATCCTAAAACAGAGTTAGTTGCGATATGTGATCCATTTTCAGATGCGCTAGCTCAAGCCTATCAAATACCAAATTTTAAAGATCTCGATGCGCTTTTAACTCAAGTACAACCCGATGGAGTAGTCATTGCCAATCCAAATCGTTTTCATGTCAGTACCGCTATTCAATGTATGCAGGCAGGAGTTAGCAGCCTGCTAGAAAAGCCACTGGCTTTAAACACTGAAGAGGCCTTGTATTTGATTGAGCAACAGCAACATTATCAGGTTCCGATTTTGGTTGGACATCATCGTCGCCATAATAAAATTATTCAGCAGGCATACGAACTTATTCAAAAAGGCACACTGGGTCAAATTAATACATTTAATGCTTTATGGTCGGTATATAAACCAGATACATATTTTGATATTGAATGGCATCGTAAAGCAGGTGCTGGTGTATTAGCCATAAATTTGGTGCATGATCTAGATCTGATGCGTTATTTGAATGGTGAAATTGAATCTGTTCAAGCCATGACATCGTATCAAAATCGTCAGCTCGACGTAGAAGATACTATTTCGATTTTAGTGCGTTTTAAAAATGGCGCTTTAGGTTCACTCATGGCTTCTGACGCTGCGGTCTCGCCGTGGGGTTGGGATCAGAATTCTGAAGAAAATAAAACCAGCTTTGCCACGTCGCCCGATCAGAACTGCTATTTTATCAGTGGTACGCAAGGAGCACTCAGTGTACCCAATCTGGAATACTGGAACTATCCACAAGAAACGCCAAAAAGTTGGACGACAACGTTAATCAAAAACAAAATTGAACCAAATAAAGAAGAGGATGTCTATATCTCACAACTTTCACATTTTCTTGAAGTGATTGATGGTACCGCTCAGCCTATTTCTTCACCGCAAGATGCCATTAAAAATATTCAGCTTTTAGAATGTATTGAACACGCCGCCAAGGAACAGCGCACTATTCATCTAAAGCCTTTAAACTTATTGGCCAAATCTGCCTAATTTATAAAAAGGTCAAACATGTGGTTTGACCTTTTTATTTATTTTTTACTTTTCCCTTTCTATAGCATTGAAAGAGCCTTTTTAATATTGACTTACCTGCGTCAGCCATTCGATATCCGCGGAATCCAGTTGCAACTTCATTGCGTTTACAAAAGAATCAAGTTGTGCCGTTGAAGTCGCAGATGCAATGGGCGCAGTAATGGTCGGCTGTGCTATGGTCCAAGCTAAAGCAATCTCAGACAATTCAGCCTGATATTTTTCTTTTAATTGATCCATAGTAGTTAAAATATTCAGACCACGGTTATTAAAATAGCGTTCTAACTGACGCTTACGAGCTGAATGTTCAAGCTGTTCCAGATGGCGATATTTTCCAGATAAAAAACCTGCCGCCAAACTAAAATAGGTGATTACGTTTAACTGATTCGCTTCGCAAATCGCTAAATACTCTGTTTCGTATTGTTCACGTTCAACCAGACTATAACCCGGCTGAAAGATTTCATATTTGGGTAAACCTTGCGCTGTACTTACCGACAATGCCTGTTGTAATTGTTCACCCGAATAATTAGACGCACCAATTTTTAACACTTTACCTTCAGCAATGAGATCAGCATAGGCTGATAGGGTTTCCTCTATAGGTGTATTTTCATCAGGATAATGGCTTAGATACACATCTAGATAGTCAGTATTTAAACGTTTGAGGGACGCTTCAACTGCTTGTTTAATATATTTTTTAGACAGTCCTTTTTTTTCTTCAGTAAGCGGTGCACCGACTTTGGTAATCAGGGTGATTTTATCGCGATTAGAAGGTGTTTGTTGTAACCATTGTCCTATTACAGTTTCTGATTCACCGCCCTGATGCCCTTCAACCCAAGTCGAATACATATCTGCTGTATCGATGGTATTAATACCATGTTCCAGCGCATAATCCAGTAACTTAAAGGATTGCTGCTGGTCTACTGTCCAGCCAAATACATTACCGCCAAAAATGATTTTAGAAAATTGTAGAGATTGATTCATCATGTCCTCTATGCTGTTTATGCTTGGTATAAAGACAGAAAAAGCCAGTCCTACAGACTAGCTCTTTACTGATCAAAACATTGTTGGATTTATTTCAAAGGTGAAATTGCTGTTGACAACGCAATCATCGATTGCATTTCATGCGTTAACCATTGTGGACCACCTTTTGGAGGCCAGATCCCATCAGCTACTGCTTTAGCCCGTACTTCTGAACGTTCATTTAATGAGGCATAGGGCCAAATGCTAACAATGCGAGGTGTACCGTCTAACGCATACATAGCAATGGTTAATTTTGAATATTGGGTACGAGTTGGAACTGCATTTTTCCATGCTTCAAGGACATGGGGAACACCGCCATGCTTGAGTTCATAAGTACGAATTTCGTACACAGGGCCAAACTCACCCAACTCTACTTCTGGCAAAAAATCAAAACCTGCAAAGTTCTCCACTGAGTATTTGATAATATTTTCGGCCGCATCAAATAGATTTTCCTGAGTCGCCAAACGTGCATTTTCTGTATCTAACTCTTGCTGAGATGCATAACTGCGTAACACCACAACTTGATTAAGCTGACCTATATCCGAGAAAAAAACACCAAGTAATTTTCCTTGTGCAGCCTGCTCCTGATAAAAATGTTGAATCCCTTGAGCAACGGCTCCAGTTGTTCCCATTTTAATGGTGATGTTAATTAATTGATAAAGTTTCATGCAGATCTCCGTTGTTGCGTTGCTTGAATCGTTTGTTGATTGAATTGTTCAGTGAGTTTGCCGGCAGCGAATTGAGCAATACGCCATGCAAAGACCATCCCTGGCCCAAGCGTGGTGCCTGGCCCTGGATAAGTGCCTTTGAAAATAGAAGCTAGATCATTGCCACAAGCAAAAAGCCCTGAAATCACCTGATTGTTTTGATCTAAAACACGGCCATAAATATCTCCAGCCAAACCGCCACTACTGGCACAATCCATTGGGATAACAGGCAACGCGTAATAAGGTCCAGTTTCAATTTTCCCCAGACATGGATTTGGCTTGACCTCAGGATCACCATTAAAGCGATTCATGGCGCCTGTACCTTTGCCAAAGTCAGTGTCTACACCCTGCTCAACCATTTGATTAAAATGCTGAACCGTGTTCACCAAACTTTGTGCATCAATACCTGTTTTTTGGGCAAGTTGCTCAAGTGTATTTGCAGCAAATAAATAATTGGCTTTTAGGTAATAATCTAGCTTTTTTGCTCCAGGTAAAACGAAACCTAAGCCATACTTTTCAATCGCAGTATGATCACAAATTAGATAAGACTGAATTTTTGCTTTGCCCGCATTACTTTTAATCTGGGCCATACAAAAGTCATGATAGGAGTCAGATTCGTTCACAAAGCGTTTGCCATTGTCATTGACCGCAATGACACCCGGTTTAGAACGATCTAAAATAATATGCGGCCAGATTGCTTTATAGCCATTCGCATGTGTATGAATGGAACAAGGAAAATACAACACGCTACTATCTACCGATGGGTCAAGCTTTGCGCCTTTTTGTATCGCCTGGATTAAACCATCGCCCGTATTGGAAAGTGGCGATAAAGAATCAGCAATAAGACCTTTTGGAAATAATTGTTGTCTGAGTGGTTCATTCCAGCCCACGCCTCCCGTTGCCAGAACAACACCTTTACGTGCATAAATGACTTGAGTACCTGTTTCAGTCTGAATTTTTGCACCAATCACTTTACCGTTTTCGATGAGTAATTCTTGCAATGGAGAATTTAACCAGACTGGAACGTGTTGTTGCCTCAAATTATGAAAAAGACTTCCCACTAGCGCATTGCCCATGACTAAACGTGTACCACGATTAAAGCGTAAGCGTGAAAACAAATACGGCAATACCACTTTTAAGGTGGTCATAAAGTTCTGAAAACTTTGTACAGGATTCAGCAAAGCATTTAATTCATTACGATTTACCATCATTCCGCCCAGCCCCATAAACTCAGGACGCGGAGGACGTACATATTTAAAATCTGCACCCAAGACACTACCATCAAACTCGGCGGGTGCAAGCGCACGACCACCAAAAGCTTCGCCAGGTTGATTCTTGATATAGTCAGGATGTGCCAGACAGACATTTAACTTTACTGTGGTTTTTTCATCCAATTCGCGAATCATGTCAGCGCTTGAAGCCAAAAAGGCTTCACGTAATTCCTCTCCACCACGTTCACCTACTACTGACTTAAGGAAAATACGTGCCTGTTCAATATCATCTGGTACACCCGCTTTAAAACTTAAATGTGATCCCGGAGCCCAGATAGTACCGCCAGAGGTGGCGGAAGTGCCCCCGACATGTGCTGCTTTTTCGCAAAGTAGAACATCTAGTCCATTAAGTTTGGCAAAAAGAGCTGCTGACATACCTGCCGCTCCCGCACCAATTACCAGTAAATCAACTTGTTGATCCATGTTAATTTCTCCTTACACCAGCTTAGACAATGCAGCAGAATGGCTACTCACACTTGCCTGTTGTGCGATATGATTTGCTGCGATATAGCCAAAGGTCATGGCTGGCCCGAGGGTAATCCCACCACTTGGATATTGCCCACCCATAATGCTGTTCAAATCATTGCCCGCCGCGTATAAGCCACGAATGGGTTGACCTGTTTGCTTATTTAAGACGTTGGCATGTTCATCTGTAATTAAGCCTGCAAAAGTTCCCAGACTTCCTGGCATAACTTCCACTGCATAAAATGGCCCCTGCTCAAGGGGAGCAATACAGGGGTTCGGTTGATGTTCAGCATCACCCTGTGCTTTTTGATAAGGGGTCGTGCCTCGATGGAACTCTGGGTCTTGACCTTTTGCAGCAAATTGATTGTAGGATTGAACAGTTTTTTGAAACTGTAATGCATCAATTCCACAAGTAACCGCCAGATATTGCAAAGTTTTGGCTGATTTCAAATAGCCATTATCAAGCCAGGATTGCATTGAAATGGGAAAAGGTTTGACGGCACCTAAACCATAACGCCGAATAAATTTATGATCACAAATCAGCCAACAATGAGCTTGCTGACCTTTTAGAGTATGTTTAAATAAATCTTTAACAAAAGCAGGATATGAGTCGCCTTCATTGGTAAAACGGCGACCATTTTCCAGTACAGCAATGAGTCCTGGTTTTCCACGCTCTACCAGATGCGGAAAACGCCCCAAAGTGCCATCTAGACGTGGCATCAATGAAACTGGCGCCCATGCACCTGCCCAAGGTAAATTTTGGTCAACAACAGCCCCTAAAGCTTCGGCTGCCTTTAAGCCATCCCCTGTATTGGTTTCTGGTGCAGCAGAATGATGTGGTGTGCCTTCTGCAACATGTTGAAATAAAACCTGTTTACGGTTTTCATCATGAGGAAACCCTCCAGTTGCCAATATCACGCCATGTTTGGCTTTGATCTTGACCAGTCCTGCTGGTGTTTTGAATAATGCACCAGTGACCTCGCCATTTTTGTGTAATAATTCGATCATGGCATGATGAGTTAAGATTTTAACTTGCTGATTCAGTAAAGATTTTAATAATCGAGCCACCAATGCATTACCATTCACAATCTGGGTAGAACGTTTTCTTGACAGTAAATCTGCAAAATGACGCAATACTCGCTTGGTTGCGTAGATAAAAGATGAAACGGCACAAAACGTATTGATAAAATGCTTCATGTCTGCGCCCGACGCAATTCCCATGCCCCATAACGTTGTTTCAGGAATCGCGGGACGCAATAAATGCAATTGATTGCCTAATTGACGCCCATCATACGGTGCTGCAACGATCGAACGCCATCCAACCCGTGAACCACTGACATGAAAAAAATCAGGGACTGACCCACCAATATTGAATTTGACTTCAGTGTGAGTTTCAAAAAAATCCACCATTTCAGGCGCTTTGGTTAAATAAGTATGAATTTTTTGTTCATCGTATTGTTCGCCCAGAATATTTTTTAAATACTGCTTTGGAACATCAATCGATTCTCCCTGTCCTTCACGCTGTGCATGTGGCGTATTAGGAATCCATAACCAGCCTCCTGATACAGCCGTGGTGCCACCCAAAACAGAGGCTTTTTCCGCAACGATGACATTAAGCCCTTGGTGCGCTGCCGTAACTGCACTCGAAAGCCCGCCTGCCCCCGAACCAATTACCAATACATCGCAATCATACGATTTTCGGATTGGCATCGCTGCGGGCGAAAATGGATATTGGATAGTTGCATTCATAAATGTTTACCCCGTGACAGCATTCTGCTGAGCCTCGGCAACAAGCTGTTTCATTGCATTTAAATTAATTTGCGCCCGTTCCAGTGCAGGTCGTTCTGCCAAAATTAAATTGGGTACTTCCGCCGCTAAGGTAATATTCTCAGGCAAGGCACGAATCAGACTGATTAGATCAATTTCACCTTGACCTGGCACTAATCGGTTTGAACGTGCAATTTTGATCAAACCTGTATCACTCGGATCGTATTTCGCAAAACCATCACACAATTGCACATAGTTCAGATATTGAGGATTAAGTGCCTTGATTTGTTCCAGCGTTGAATCTGAACGATCGAAATGTAGTGAATCGATTAAAATCGCTGCGTTGTCTTGTCCTGAAGCTTTCACAATTTGTTCTGCCTGAAGCAAATTTTTTACGTCTGTCCATGGCATAAATTCCAGATCACAGCTCAACCCATATTGTTTACTTAACTCACAAAACTGCGCAAAATTTTGAATTAAGCGGCCATGTTCAGGATCATTGCCCGCAATCAAAATATGTTTAGCCCCTAATTGCTGCGCCACATCCAAAAATTGCAAATATTTTTTTGGTTCAAACTCTGGCTCGATACGAATAATCTCGACATCTGCAACTTGAACATCAGTATCTTGAAGTGCTGCTTTGGTTTCTTTGAGCAAAGCTGGATCTATGAGAATAGGGTAATCCGCTTCATTGGGTGCTGCTGGCAGCAAGCGTAAGCCCACTGCCGCATAACCACATTCAGCTGCAATTTTTACTGCTTCTACAGGGCTAACATCAGCAACCGTCAAAAATGAAAGAGAATACTTACGCTGCATCTTGCTGCTCCTTATCCTCTTTTAATAAATACGTCACCATCAGGTCTCGTACCTGTACAAACATGTCCGTACCTTTGACCACATTACAGCCTAATGCTGTTGCATGCTGCACAAACGGTGTGTTTTCTGGACTGGTAACCACATCCGCAATCGACATGCCTGGAGTTAATTGCTCAAGTTGAAATGCAGCGGATGGATCACCATTCATGCCCATCGGCGTTGCATTTACCGCCACATCGAAGCCTTTTGGGTTATTGTCATGCGCAATGACTTTACCCAAATGTAACTGCTGAAGCTGTTCGACCAATTGTTGCTGACGATTTTGATCAACCTCAAAAATGGCTAATTCACGGACTTCAGCCAGAAGTAACTCATAGGCAATCGCCTTGCCCGCGCCACCTGCACCTGCCAAAATTACGCGTTTATTTTTCAATTCAATATTTTTATTACGAATTGCCTGAACCATGCCTTTACCATCCAGCATATCGCCCTGCCAGCCCTCATCACAGCGCCGAATGGTATTCACTGCGCCTATAAACTGAGCGCGAGCGGTCAATTTTTGGCAACAAGACAAAGCCGAAATTTTATGCGGTACCGTCACAATCAAACCATCGGTATTGTTCAAATACAGGTTTTGCTGAATAAAGTTTGGAAAATGTTCAGGAGCAACATCAGCAGGGGCGACAATTGCATTCAATCCCTTTTTTATTAGCTCCAAAGTTACGCCCTCAGGCGATTTAACTTGAACAATCGGGTGTCCTACCACAAAGTAGAGACGAGTCGAACCATTCAATTGAATATCCATTATTCAATCTCCTTAAAAATCTTAAGCTTAGAAAATTTAGTACGTGTATTAAATCTGAATGCTAGACTTGAACATTATTCAGTTCTTGCTGACGTAACTTTTTTGATGAATATAAGAACTTCATGATTAAAAGTGCCAGAATAATGCCAAAGGCAGGCAAACATAGGATCAAGAAAATTTTACTGGCTGGCCAACCTAAACTGAGAAAGTATGCACCCGCGAAAGCACTTGCCACTGCACCTAAACGTCCAATTCCATGCATCCAACTATTACCTGTGGCACGCGCAAATACTGGATAAAAAGCACTTGAGACACTATTAAGACCCGCATTTGCACCATTCATCCACATTCCGATGAAGAAGCACATCACGCTATACATCACAAAGTTATGCCCCACTTCACCCACAAATATCATGAACACAATCGCGATCACATAGGCAATCACCAAACCAATATGTGGATTAATTTTATCCATCAAATAACCACAGGCAATGCATCCAATCGGGCCACCCAACTGATAAATCGCAGTAATCAAAGAAGCTTCACTAATGCTAAATCCAAATTCATGACTCATCATCGGCAACCAGCTACCAAGCAAATACACCACAAATAGACCAGATGCGTAGCTCCACCACAACAGAAAGCTTCCCACTACATAGAAAGGACTCAGCACAGTTTTGACTGGATTAGTCGTGCTGGTTTTAGCTTTCGGCAATACAAACTCTTTATTGCGTGTATCAAAATCAGGCGCCATTTTATGGATAATGGCATCAATTTCTTGTTTAGGATGGTGTTTTAACACCTTATAACCAATTGATTCTGGTAAGGCGAAAACTGCAATTATCGCAAGAATAATAGGCAATACCCCGCCAATAATCATCATGGCGTGCCAGTTATAATGTGGAATCACCCAAGCTGCCAAAAAACCGCCTATCGCCGCACCGATAGTAAAACCACTTAAAATAATGGTCACCATCCGCCCATTTAGACGCATTGGTGAGTAATCAGTGACCAGAGTGACTGCCTGTGGCATGACACCACCCATGAACAACCCTGCAATAAAGCGAAACATCATCAGCTCGGTTACATCACCTGAAAGTGCAGCCAATAAAGTAAATAAGCCAAAACCCAAAAGATTGATGATTAATAATTTTTTACGACCAAATTTATCTGCTAAAGGTCCCGAAACCACTGCGCCCAAAGCTAGACCAACCAGTGCCGCACTCATTACAGGTGCAAGATCAGTCGTGCTAATACCCCATTCCTGTTTAATTACGGGAGCAACAAACCCCATAATTGAAATATCGATACCATCAACAACTACAATCATCAAACATAAAAAGATGACTATTTTTTGCAGAAAGGAAACCCGATTTTCATCGATAAACTCCCTTAAATTCACTTGTTGAGTCATACACTTACTCCATTAGTGTTTACCAGCAAATATGCACTGTTCCATCGCATGGCTAGTTTTATTGTCTCTTCATCGAATAAATATTTAGAAATTGAGGAAACCGTCATCCCAATTTAAAACGATTCATCTCATCGACATTTAAGATAGAATCTAAAAGTACTATAATCTGTTTTTTAAATTTTTGGAACACTGTTCCAAAAAAATATCAGGATTTTTATGCTTAGTAATACCGATCGCTCTTTACTCATCCTCGAAGCACTATTAAAAGAAGTGAATGGATGTGCGCTTAGTCAACTTTCTGTTGAACTCGATATTCCCAAATCTGCTATGCATCGTATTTTGACCGCGATGAAAGATATGGGTTATATCTATCAGGATGACATCACTCAACACTACAAACTCACCCTCAAAATTGCCTCAATGGGCTTAAATTATCTATCTTCACGCTCTATTACAGAAACTTTCCAACCGTATCTGGATGAACTAGCCAAAACTTCGTCTGAACTGGTCCGTCTTGGATTGATTGAAGATGAAAAAATCATCTGGATTGGTAAAGCTCAAGGTGCCAAATCAGGTCTTAAATACGATCCGGATTCAGGCAATGTTGCCTATCTCCCTGCATCTGCCTGTGGTTTGGCTTATTTGTCGACCCTTAATCAAAATGACTTTACGCGTCTTGTAGAACGTGAAGGTTTTGAAAAATCTCAAAACTTTGGCCCCAACTCACCTAAAAATCTGAGCGAACTAGAACAAATGATCTCGGCCTCGAAACAGCGTGGTTACGGTGTCATAAGTGACACCTATGAACTGGGCATGTCGGCGATGGCTAAAATCATTATCAATCCGCAAACAGGTCAACCTTTTGGCACAGTCAGTATCGCAGGGCCATCGGTGCGCTTAAGCCCACAACGGATTGAAGAACTGGCTCCTGCACTTATTGCAACCTCAGACAAAATTGCGTCCATTATCAATTTGATCCATATTTAATCGTTCTTGCTCTTTTGGCAGTTGAGAGATCATTATTCAATTGCCTCTATTTTCTTTCTTCCTATGTTGTGATGCTCCTTAAAAGTCGTTTAAGCATCGTCATGTATGGCAGACCAAGCTTGGTTCAAGTCTGAATTTAAGCTGATAAATTAACCAAATAATGGTTAGCATTAATAACACAGCAATCAGTGCCAACGTGATCACAACGCCAACATACTCAATTAGATAACTTGAAAAAATAACAGGCCAAATGGTACCCTGATAAGCAATCAACAAATAACTTGAGAAAATCAGTGGATTTTTTTCCTGCTCCATCATATTGCCAATAAAGTAATACACCGCACTTAAAGAAAAACCATGCCCGATACCTGTCAATAAAATACTGACCAATAACAACCAGATATTGTGTATAACCTCTGCCATCACCAAACTAAGAGTCCCAAACAACAAAGCTGCCAAACCTGCATACAATACATGTAACTCTTTTAAAGATTTGCACATTAGTTGACTCAACACTGAGACAAATAAAATGATTGAAATCGATACACCAGTCAGTGTCGCAGAAGACTTGATGGGTAATTCCTGAATAAATGTACCCGCTAAAGCCGCATATAAACTAAAAGCACCAAAGCTACAAAGCGCAGACACGCTACATACCCAAAAAAGTTTTCGTAAAGTGACTTGAGGTAATGCCAATCCTTGCAACTTTAATAACGCCGTCCAGTGATATTTTTTCTCAACGTTTAATCGGGGTTTGACCCAGAAAACGCTTATAAAAATCAAAGTTGAGAAGATGACAATGATCCAGTAAGGATCAGCCAATGGTCGTGGCGTGTGATCTGCAAAAAACCCACCCAGCAAAGGCCCTAGTCCAAAACCTAGCACAGTAATCATAGAAGTCAGTTTTTCAGCCAGTGCTTGATTACGAAATGGATATTGATCTTTTAAACCGACCATTGCAGCGGTAGTGATCAAGCCCGAAGCTATTCCAATCAAAAATCGGGAAAAACCCAATAACCACACTGACTCTGAAAGTGCAGACAATATCAAACCTAAAATCGTAATGGCTAAACTTACTAGAATCACATGTTTATAGTGATAAATCGCATTTAATTTATTTAAAAAAAGTAATGAAAAAACGACGCCAAACATATATGCAATAAAAATATATCCAACTTGCGAGGTTGAAATACCCCATTGCTGTTCATAAAGTGCATAGAGCGGGCTAGCCAATGCCGTGCTTAAAGCAGCAAGGCATAATGCAAAGCTAATAATACTGTATTGTATACTTGATTTTGGTGGCTGCATGGCTTAACCAAAAATGACTTTTAAGTCAATTTTAATCAAATATGACCCAAAGGTCAATTTATGTTAAGCTAAGATCAGGAACAGGAAACTTCATTTGATATGAAAAAGCCCAAAACACGCGGTCCTAGTCTTGAAAAGACACAAGAAACACGGAAAAGAATTGTTGATT
The DNA here is from genome assembly GCF_016624705.1 of Acinetobacter sp. S40. Taxonomy (NCBI): domain Bacteria; kingdom Pseudomonadati; phylum Pseudomonadota; class Gammaproteobacteria; order Moraxellales; family Moraxellaceae; genus Acinetobacter; species Acinetobacter sp. S40. Next base: position 112,627 of record NZ_JACVTU010000003.1, on the reverse strand, counting down.
CAGCCTTACAGGATTTTATCGAAGTCGGTTTTGCTCGCGCTAAAATCTCAGAAATTGCTAAAAGAGCTGAATTGGGCAAAGGTACGATTTATTCTTACTTTGAAACCAAAGAACAGCTATTTGAGGGTGTTATTGATGCATTGATCAATGATTCTTTTCGCCCTATTCGAGCATCGGAAATTACGCAGAACGAAACCGTTTATGATTTTATTTGCACAAAAATTGTGCCTAGTGTTTTAACACTTGAATCAACAGGTCGTGCCGATATTGCACGTTTAATTTTGCGTGAGGGTAATAATTTTCCACATATTCGTCAAACCTATGTAAATAAGATTTTTTTACCTATTCAGCGTGAACTTGAACAATTAATCCATCTCGCTCTACAACGTGGTGAGCTAACCATTAGGATTACCCCTCAACAATTTGCATTGCTCATTGTTAGTCCAATGTGGATGAGTATAATTCATAACGGTATTTTAAATCCCGATGAAATATTGCCCATGATGGAGATTTTTAAGGAAAATCTCAAAATATTATTTGCTCAATAATAAAAACAGGAAAAAGTAATTTATATTTTTCCTGTTTAGATCAATATTTAAAAATTAAGTTTCATGGTCAGACCCGCCACCCAAGCATTATTAACCTCTTTAACACCACCAGGTTGATATACATATTGAATATTTGGACGCAGTGAGATGGCTGGCGACCATTGAAAATTGTAGTTGAGCTCGATATTGAGTTCATTGTGTTGAAGTGGACTATATTGGGGATTCCTATAATCTTCTGGAATTAACCCCAATAACTGATTGGTCGCATTTTGGCGCTCTCGAACTCGCTCATTAACATCAAAATGAGCAAAACCCAACCCAATGCTATCATTTGGACGTTGATCAAAAGCGCCTTTGTACCAAAACGCAAGTTGTTGGCTAGTTTCAATTACAGTCGTGGCTTTGTCGTTAAAGGTAAAATTTGCAGACACAAATAAACCGCGCTTGGGATCATTGCTATGTGCAATTAATTGTTGTTGTGCATTCAACCAAATGCTGTGTTTGCTATCATGCCATTTACGATTTGCAACTTTAGCCTGTATTTCACCGTTTTCATCTTTTTTGACATCTCGGGCTTCTGCCGTCGAAATGAATGCGCCTATTTTATATTCACCCGCTAGGCCATGGAACACATCCAATTTAGGCTTCCAGATCAGTTCCATTGGAATCAAAGCTCCTTTGCTTTGTTCCATATCTAGATTAAAGCCATGTTTCTCTAATGCATTTTCAGGATTCACCTCATAAATGCCTGCACCAATCCACCATGTCGGTAAAAATTGATATTTAGCATTGATTCCCCATTGACTCACTGGACTATTAAACCAAATGTCACCCACCGTTTTACCTAATTGTCCGCCACATAGCATCAAGTTCTGGAACTCACAATGCGAGGCATTAAAATCATCGGACAGTCCCATACGACCAAACTTAATTTGTAGGCGATTTTCTGAAAAACCTTTTTTGATCCATGCGTTGCTTAAACGCCATGACTGTCCCCGACCATAAATCTCTTGTGTACTACTGAACTGAACGGCTCTTGGATCACTTATTCGATCATTAGATAAAGACTGACCATCACGTTTGGTTATGGTTATATTGGCTTGAGTATTGTTCCAATTTGCGATTTTCTCTAAATCTAATAAGGTTGCAAATGCCCATTGGTTTGCATTGAATAATCTTTGTGAATCGTTATAACCACCCTGCAAGTTGATTGCGCTTTCATTTTGAAATGCCACAGTAAATTGATAGCCTTGTTGGGCTAACTCATTTCGTTTTCCCTTCCAGTCACCCAAAATCCATTTTTGATCTTGGTCAAATGGTTGAAAAGCCAAAACTGTATTACTGGTAAATGTTGCGGCCAAAATCATGACCAATGGTTTTACTGAAAATTTCATGAATGCTGGTCCTTAGCATACGATTGTTGTAAATTTCATTGACTTGAATATCTGTAACCGTAAGATCTTGACCAAATCAGAGCCATGCACTGCTCCTTACCTGATCAAAATACTGATCAAGCCAATTGATAATTTTTTAAAAAAGAGAGATCTGAGGATCAAACCCTTATGATCCTCAATCTGGAGTGTTATTGTTGATCCAAACTTAAACAGGAATTACCAACAGGTTTCGCTCGTCGGACTTTTAAGCCCTGAACTAAAACTGCAATGCCAGAAAGTACCGCAGGAATCATGAGTAATGTAAACATGGTTGAAAATGGCATACCCGAACCAATCATGGCTGCACCAGCAAATGCACTTAGAATCGCACCAAATCGCCCAATCCCGTTCATCCAGCTTGCCCCTGTTGCCCGTGCCGACGTTGGATAATAGCCTGTTGCCAATGCACTGAGTCCGACCGAACCACCATTAAAAGTGAAACCAAGAATCCATGCAAAGATACACATTAAAAACATATCCTGATTGAAATGACCAAGTCCAAAAGTTGCTAGTGCGCCGATCATCATCGCAATAAACAACACCAGACGTGGACGAAAGCGATCCATGCACCAACCAAGTGTAATACTGCCAATTGGCCCACCAATCTGGAAGAATGAAGTAACAATAGCAGCTTGAGAAATAGTGAAATGATTTGCCTTAATTAAAGTTGGCAACCAGCTACTGCACAAATAAATAAGGAATAGCGCCATAAAATAGCTCATCCAGAGCATAATTGTGCCATAGCGATACTTGCTAGAGAGGATTAGGCTTAAACCAGATTTTTCAGTTTGAACTTCATTTAAATAAATCAGTTGTCCAGCATAAGACTGCTGTGGAAAAAGCTGTTTTAAGATGGCCTGTATTCTATGCTGAGACTTTGAATGTTTAACCAAATAGGTAATAGATTCAGGCATTTTCCCATATAGAAATGGCACTAAAATGAGCGGCAATATTCCACCCAGAATAAGCATACTGCGCCAACCGAACTCTGGAATCATCCATGCAGCTAGAAAGCCACCAGCCGCAGCGCCTAATGAAAAACCACAATACGCCACGGTTACTGAAAAAGAACGGCGATGATCTGGAGCATATTCAGAGGCTAACGTAGCTGCGTTGGGTGCAGCAGCACCTGCGCCTAATCCAGTTAGAAAACGATAAATAATTAAATGATTAATGTCGGTTGAGAAAGCAGTTAATAAGGTAAAAATGCCAAAGGCCAATACACTGAAAATTAAAACAGGTTTACGTCCAAATTTATCTGACAAAGGGCCAGAAACTAATGCTCCCACTGCAAGCCCAACTAAAGCTGCACTTAAAACAGGCGCGAGTTCCTGTGCACTGACGCCCCACTCCTGAATAATCTGCGGAGCGATCAATCCCATGACCACCACATCCAGACCATCTAGTGCAATAATCGCAAAACAGAAAAATAAAATTAGCTTTTGAACTTTACCCATTTTATTTTCGTTGAGTATTGTTTTTACATCCTTCCTTTGCATCTGACTTGTGCTCATTAGATTCTCCTGAGAAAAGCACGAAGTGACCCTTCGGTATTTTTCTCAAAATACCGTTCCTGAAGGGCGTTTTTTAAATAAACGGTTATGTTATGACTTGTTCAAAGCGGTTAACTGTACAGGCCTAACAATTTGATTGACTTGTGACATCACCAATCCTTCTGATGCTTTTAGATAAATCTGAAATTCAGGGTCAGTATCTCGAGCATAACTCCGTTTTTCATAATCATCTAAACTGTCATAGCCCCATAAATGCACTACCTGATTCAGTGTTCCAATACTGCTAACATAAAACCCAAGTGGTTCACCTAAATGCCTTTTTAAAACAGGCATGGCTAGTTGATTAAATACTTCCAGAAATTTGGGCATACAACGAGGTGTAATGTTATAGATTCGATGATCTACAATCGGTTTATGAAACATGACGTATTTCCTGATCTGACTGTTCATTTAAGGTGTGACTCTTCTGAAAACAGCGTAAGCCCTGACCACCCTTTGCCAAATCTGCAATATGTGAACCCGTGATATAACCAAAAGTCATAATTGGCCCAAGAGTAATGCCTGCCCCAGGATAATTCCCTCCCATAATACTGGCGCGATCATTTCCGACAGCATATAAGCCAGCGATTTTTTGATTGAATTGATCGAGCACTTCGCCTGTTACGGCCGTACGTATTCCATCAAAAGTTCCCAAATCGCCCATAAACACTTTGACAGCATAAAATGGGCCTTGTGTAATGGGCGCTACACATGGATTAGGCTTATGTTCTGCGTCTGCAAGATAACGGTTAAATGAAGTAGATCCACGATGAAATTCAGGATCTTCACCCTTGACAGCATCTACATTGTAGCGCTCTACAGTTTTGACGAGTGTCTTGGCGTCAATGCCTGCTTGTTGAGCTAAGTCCTCCAAACGATTGCCTTTAATCAAATACCCTTTTTTGATTAATGGGGCTAATGGCATAGGCGCAGGTTTGGCATATCCCAAACCATATTTACTTATGGTTTTTTGGTCACAAATCAACCACATGGCAGTTTCATTGAACTCTTCGCAAGCACGCACTAAATCTGCGCCGACATCATGGTATGAATTTGATTCATTGGTAAAACGCTTGCCGTTTTTTAACACGCCGATGATACCGGGTTTATAACGATCCAATAGATGTGGAAAAACGCCGAAGCCATCAGAATAAGGAACTTTAGAAACAGGCATCCATGCAGAGGTGTCCTTATATTGAATATCGACGATTCCTCCAACAGATTCAGCCAAACGACAGCCATCACCAGTATTGGTTTTGGGGACAGGTGAAATATGTTCACCACCACGTCTCAAATGTGGATATGCTTGTTTTAAGCGAGCAATATCATGTGAAAAACCGCCACAAGCCAACACCACTCCATATCGGGATTTGATTTTAGAAGATTGTTGTTGGGATTTAACTTTTAGACCTGTCACTTTGCCATTTTCAGAAATTAACGCCTGAACAGCAGCATCGGTATAAATAGGAATGTCCAGCTCTAATGCAGATTTTGCCAAACGCGCAGCTAAAGCATTTCCACTAGTGACATTGGTGCCACGACCATAACGTGCCAATTCTTTTAAATGAATCGCCAACCGCTTTGCCACGTACATAAATGAAGTAAAAGACTTGGTTGCATTAAAGAAATGCTTCAAATCTGCATTGGATGAATTAAACATCATTCCAATAAATGTAATAGTTTTGAGTGGCGGACGCAGGCGTTGCATATGTTCACCCAAACCACGAATATCATAAGGTGCAGCCAACACTGAACGGCCAATATCCACCCCGCCTGGAGCATCAGGATGATAATCGGGATATAAAGTTGGAATAAATTTAACCGTAGTTTCTTGTTCAAAAAACTTTAACATTTCAGGGGCATAATCCAGAAATGCATTTACCGCGTCGGCATTAAAAAACTGTTTAGTTTCATGCTTTAAATACTCTAGTGCAGCCTCGCGACTGTCCTGTATACCATTTTGTTTGGCATGATGATTTCCAGGAATCCAGAGTACGCCACCAGAAAAAGCCGTTGTACCACCAAAAACCTGATCTTTTTCCAGTACAATTACATTTAAGCCTTTTTTTCTGGCAGTAATGGCAGTCGATAAACCTCCTGCGCCTGCACCGACAACGATTAAATCACATTCAAGCTGTTCGGGTAATGGTGTATTCATAGTGTCACTCCTTGCGACAGTTGCATACGTTCATTCGCCTGAGCGATGAAGGCTTCACAATCCAACTGTGATATCCAGAACGTCTTTTCTTTTTATTAAACTACTGAGCAAACACTATTCCGACCAGATCACTTTGTTCTAATTCAGGCGATCATCGCGCAAATCGACCTTATATCGTGCATTGTTTATAAAAAAACAGCAGCTCACTCTTCTTTTTTATTAAATATTTTTTTAGAAACAAGAAATTATAATTTATAGATAAAAAAAGCGTTCTTTAAGAACGCCTTCATAGCTTTGGCCAGAGTTAAATCATATCTCTGATTTCTTTGGCAGCCTCACGTAACATAGGCAAAACCGTATTGACCAGATAGTGATCGTTCACCTTACTCATTGGTGCTACTGCATTTAGACTCGCTACAATATCGCCTGTTTGATTGACAATGGGAATTGCTATAGCAGTGACGCCTAATTCATATTCTTCAGCAGAAATACAGTAGCCCTTCATTTTAATGTCATCTAAAGCACCTAAAAAGGCCTCTTCCTCGGTGTAGGTATACGCGGTAAATCGCTTTAGGCCATATAATCTGATCCAGTTTTTCTGCTCTTCAAGTAATTTATGTGCCAGTAGAACTTTACCTGTGGATGAGGCATGTGCTGGAATACGATTGCCTAAATGAATCCCAAAAGGACTCACCCGAAAATTTGCATTTTGCGGGACACTTCGCGCGATCGGAACAACCTCATAACTATCCTGAACCACGACTGAAAATACCAGCGCAGTTTTTTCAGATAAATGATTCAAAACTGATTGCGCGACTTTGGGAAGATGTGCGGTACTTAGAAAAGCTCCTGAGAACTTTAAGACTTTATGCGTAAGCCAATAAAAGTAATCATCACTGTCTAGATAACCCAGAAACTTGAGAGTCTTTAAATAACGGCGCGCTGCAGTTCGAGTAATAGCTGTACGCTCTGCAACTTGTGTCACATTTAGACGCTGACGATCCGTTCCAAAAGCTTCCAATATACTCAGGCCTTTTGCCAAACCTGCGATGTAATCATCATATTTAATAGTCTCTTGTGAGAGCTCGTGTTGAATAATTTGATCTCTCATCCATTTTCCCCTGTCATTCCCTGTCCGATGTTCGCTCAGTATGTATGAATATCGTCTAAAATCCCAGCCACGATCTTTAGCCAGAATAAGTAAACACGTAAGTTAAATAAAGGAAAACATCAGACTTCAAGCGCTATGCCGTCAACATCGCTGAATTCAGAATTTCGGATCAAGGAATCGTATTATGTCTAGACTAGAAAATAAAGTCTGTATTATCACTGGCGCAGCTTCGGGAATGGGAGAATCAGAAGCACTAGCTTTTGCACAACAAGGTGCCAGATTAATTATTGCAGATTTAAATCTCGAACAAGCCAATCAGGTTGCACAACAGATTGTTAATGCTGGTGGCGAAGCATTTGCCTATCAAGTAAATGTAACTGAGCTTGAACAATTACATCATCTGATCGAATTTACCGTTGAAAAGTTTGGACGTATTGATGTCTTACTCAATAATGCAGGTATTTTTGATAAATATACCAATAGTCTAGACACCAGCGAAGAACTCTGGGATGCAATGTTTGAAATTAATGTAAAAGCTGTATTTCGTTTAAGCAATCTTGTTTTACCAAAAATGATTGAACAAGGTTCAGGCGCCATTATTAATATTGCATCTGTTGCAGGTCTAGTTGCTCAAATGGGTGGCGCATCCTATACCGCCTCCAAGCATGCAGTTATTGGTTACACCAAGCATTTGGCTGCTGTGTATGCCAAACATGGTATCAAAATTAATGCCATCTGTCCTGGCACTATTCGTACGCCTATGACCGCAAAAATGCTTGAAACCCGCCCAACCGACAAGATTCCATTAGATCGTTTTGGTGAGGCATCAGAAGTTGCCGAGTTAGCTATTTTCTTGGCATCGGATGAAGCACGTTTTATAAATGGTTCATGCATTACCATTGATGGGGGTTATACCATCGTTTAAATAAAAACCCCAGTTCAATTTAAAGTTGAACTGGGGCCTAAGTATCATGTGTTAAAGCTTAATTAATAAGCACGTGATTCACCTTGATCATGTAAAAAATCTTGAATGATTCTGATCACTTCTTCAGGTTTTTCTGCATGTAACCAGTGCCCTGCACCCTGAACTGTTTTAATTTCTGCTAAAGGAAATTGTTGACGAATATCTGTTTCATATTCAGCTTGAATATATTCAGATTTTGCCCCCTGTATAAATAAACATGGCTTATTCCACGGCTCAATGTCATTCCACCCAGTAATATGAGCATATTGTTTTTCAATGGCATCTACATTAAACAACCAATGCCCTTGATTAAAAGACTTGAGTAAAAACATAATAACGCCATCTTGCGCAATATATTGCTTCATAATTTCAGTGGCTTGCTTACGACTCAGTTCATGTGGCTCTGCGCGTACTGCATTGATTGCATCCAAAATATCGCGATGACGATGTCCTTGATAAGCTACTGGACTGACATCCAGTACCATCAGTTTATCAACACGATTCGGATATAATCCTGCGATTTTCATGGAAGTTTTTCCACCCATTGAATGACCAATCAGGCTGAATTGTTGAATACCAAGCTCATCTAAAGTATCGATAACATCCTGTGCCATAATTTCATAATTCATTTCATCACTATGAGGTGATAAACCATGATTACGCAAATCAATTTGAATTATTTTATGATTGGTACTTAACGCACGAGCAATAACACCCAGATTCGACAAACTACCAAATAAACCATGTAATAAAACCACTGGTTTGTTACTGGTCGCATGATCTGATTCGACGATATGAGTATTAAGTATCATAAGGATTTCCCTGTATTTATTTGCTCTATTACTAGACTAGCTCGGCTTGATAGCTTGATTCAAGCGACAAATACATTTTAGTAGCAAATAAAAAGCTCTCGATTGAGAGCTGTCTAATTTTAGTGCAAATCTAGGAAGCTAACGCTATCTTTTCAGCCCGTTGCTGAAGTTTTTTTACTGCATCCCGTGCCTGTACGGCTAACTCTTGCATATCCAAATGTGGAATGTGATTATTTTCAATAACCGTCTTTCCACCTATCAGCATATGTTTGATTTTTGCCTGTCCTCCGCTGGCTACAGGTCCAATTGCCATATCATGTAATCCCATATAACGTGGATCATCCAGTTGATAAACTACCAAATCGGCCTGCTGACCGACCTCAAGTGTACCAATATCAGATAAGCCAAGAATCTGAGCGCCGCCTTGAGTCCCCCAACGAATCACGTCTTCCACTGTAGCTGCATCAGCCCCTCCTTCAAAACGTCCGCCATCATATTTTGGCTGGGCAAACATGCCCTTGCGAGCGCGTTGTAACATCCATGTTGCATGAGCTTCAGACAGCATATCTGCCGCTTCATTTGAAGCTGCTCCATCTACACCAATTGAAATATTCATTCCTGCTTGCTCCAACGTAACCAGATCAGCAATACCACTACCCAAACGTGCGTTACTTTGTGGACAATGTGCAATCCCCGTCTTGGTCTGCCCTAAAAGCTGAATTTCTTCAGGTAAGAGTTTGACCAGATGCGCAAACCAGACATCATCCCCAACCCAGTCATGTTCAGCGCAAAACTGAACAGGAGTTATTCCAAATTTGGCGCGAGCTGCATCCAGATAATCAACAGTTTCAGACAAATGACTATGTAGCCGAATTCCTAAATGACGCGCCAACTGCGCCATTTCACGTAATTGCTGAGGAGTCGTAGAATGCAAGGCTGTGGTAGGAGCCATAACAATCCGCTTGAATGCATTGGCGTTATTGTCATGATAAAGACCGACCAACCGTTCAATATCCATCATTACATCTTCAAATTTTTCTGGACGTAAAGCTTGTGGAAGCTCTGCTTCTAATCCACGCGTTAAAGTGCCTCCACCCCGACACAAGATAAAACGCAAACCCAATTTTTCAGCTTCATCAAATAGAACTTCTGCGCCATCAAAAGGCATATTAGGCCAATATAAATAATGATGGTCTGCCACGGTGCCACAGCCTGAACGCAATAATTCGATCAAACCGATACGTGCTGCCAATCGAAAAGTTTCTTCATCAAAAGCCCCCCGAAAACGATAAGGTGTAGCAGCCAGCCACGGCGTTAAACTCTGATTCAGCCCTTGCGGTTCACCTTTCAAAAGAGATTGAAATAAATGATGGTGAGTATTCACCCAAGCAGGATAAATTACACAATCTCGTGCATCAATAACTGTTTCATTGGCCTTTACGCTAAGTGACGCGCCTATATCGGTAATGATTCCATTTTCAATTCGGAGACTATCTGCATTTGTACGCGCAGCATCCCCTGCCAGACCCGTTAAAATCGCATGTACATTCTTGATCAAATAATCCATTAGGCTTGCTCACTTTCATGCCATTTGTTTAAAAACATTTGACTTAACATTGACATCACAACGAATAAAACCAGACCAGTACAAGTAATTAAAAATAGTGCGGCAAACATGAGTGGTAAATCAAGTTGAAAACCCGCCTGCAAAATCTGATACGCCAATCCAGCACTACTTCCCCCAGTCCCTGCAACAAACTCAGACACAACCGCACCAATTAAGGCCAATCCACTAGAAATGCGCAGTCCACCAAAGAAATAAGGCAATGCGTTCGGGACACGCAAGTGCATTAATTCCTGCCAACGACTGGCTTTGTTAATGCGGAATAAATTCAATAATCCAGCATTTACACTACGTAAACCCAGCGTGGTATTGGTTAAAATGGGGAAAATAGCAACCAACATGGCACATACCACTAAAGCCAGAGTTGTGTTTTGAATCCAGATAATTACTAAGGGTGCAATTGCGACGATCGGTGTAACCTGAAACAAAATTGCATACGGCATAAAGCATGCTTCGATCACGCGACTTTGTACAAATAAAAAAGCGATCAGGGTTCCAATCACAACCGCGCAAATGAAAGCCAGCAATGTCACTTTTAAAGTCACCCATAGACTTCCAAAAAGCAACCCTGATTGAGATGTCAATGCATGAGCAATATCTGTCGGTTTTGGAATCAAATAAATCGGTACATTGAGTTGTTGCAAACTAATTTGCCAAATCAACAACAAAATTACACTTAGCCCCAAAGGTGCTGCAATACGACGAAATTTAGGATGACTCATTAACGGCTTAACCATGATGTTCGCCTCCACTGGCATGTTCCAAAACTTCAGATAAATGCGCACATTGCTTCATGAAAACATCCGAATTTCTAAAATGTTCATCACGATGTTCAGGGCCTTCAATTTGAATATCAGCCACTACGCGCCCCGGACGCGCGCCCATGACAATAACCCGCGACGATAAAAAGACTGCTTCATAAATACTGTGTGTAACAAAGACCACGGTTAAATCACGCTCAGACCATAACGTTCGAATATCACTATCCAAGCGATGTCGAGTAAACTCATCCAGCGCACCAAATGGTTCATCCATCAGCAATAAATCTGGTTCAGTTACTAAAGCGCGGGCGAGTGATGCGCGCATCTGCATTCCACCAGAAAGTTCTTTAGGATAAGAATTTCCAAATTTCCCTAAACCAACTGACGTCAAAGCGGATGCAACTTTTTCATTGCTCACACTTTTAGATACATGGCGTAAATCCAGCGGCAACCGCACATTATCCTGAATATTTGCCCAAGGCATTAAGGTTGCCTCCTGAAATACCATTGCCATTTTGCATTGTGATTGCATATCTGTTTTACCATTCCAACGCACTTGTCCGGCAGATGGTTGTTCCAGATCAGCAAACATTTTTAGCAAAGTACTTTTACCGCAACCTGATGGCCCAAGCAGTGAAATAATTTCACCGCGTTGAATATCCAGATCAAAACGTTGCAACGCGTGTGTGCCATTTGGATAAATTTTTTCTACGCCACGAACCATCAACATAGGACTGACTGGATTTTGATTGATTTCAGTTTGAGCCGAAATTGATACTGCTGAATTCATAATTAGGTTCCCCTCTTGCATTAGCGTGTTTACGACCTAATCCCCCAGCTTAATTTTTCTTGGCTACAGGTTTTACAAACTGAGTGGTATATGCAGATTTCCAGTCAACTTTGTTATCGAGTAATTTGGCCTGAACCATAAAATCACGCGTTTTCTTCCAACGAGCATCTGTCATTACACCAATCCCCATCATCTTGGCATCCCCTCCATCAATTAGACCCAACTGCTTCATTTGTGAAACGGCAAATTCTAAAAGTGGATCATCCATATTTGGATTTTCTTTTTTAATAATAGCATTACCCGCAGCAGGATTTTTAAGATAGCTTTTCCAGCCCTCCATAGAGGCTTGTACAAAACGACGCATCACATCTGGCTTACTTTGTAGAAGATCATTTCGGGTGACCAAAATACCGCCATAAGCGGGATAGCCGTCGTTGGCAAATAAGAAAAATTTACTGGAAGGTTCTGCTTTTTTGGCCTGAAAGACTTCTGACGTTGCATAAGCCTGTTGCACGACATTTTTACCTGCTAAAAACGGCTGCATATTAAAGGTATAAGGACGCGCCTGAGAATTGTCTAATTTATATTTAGCACGTAACCACGGCCACCAGCTTGCCTGCCCACTGGTTGAAACCAGAACAGTTTTACCTTTTAGATCAGCCAATGATTTCACATCACTATGAGTAATGACCCCCTGCGGATCAAACTGAAAAGGTGCTGCGATTGCTTTGATCGGAAAACCGCTTTCTATCCCTTTTAGTACTTGTAAATCATAATTAATAATGACGTCTGCGCGTTTCGCCAATAGCAATGTCATATTATTAATTTGAGGGCCACCAATTTTGATGGTGACATCCAAGCCATGTTTTTTATAAATGCCTTCAGCCAGTGCTTGATAATATCCCCCCTGTTCAGCCTGTGCATACCATGTGGTTTGAAGAACAAGTTTGTCATTGGCTTGGGCCAAACTAGTGAAAAGTAATGATGCGGCAACCACAGCCAAACGCGTTTTGCCTAAACGGTGATAAATTTTCATAATAAAAAACCCCTGATGAATAGGTGAAAGCTTTTGCTATTCATTCAAAGGAGGAACTGAGTCTAGTAGTCAATTTATTTTTGACGAACTCTCAAAACTTTTATGTAAAACATAAAAAGCCTTGTCCCCCTAAGAGGAACAGCTTGCGCTGTAGAGCAATGTCCCATGCGACTGAACGCACTAACCGCTTATACTCAATTATAAAGTAGCAAGGGATGTGCCAAAATGATCCTAGCATCGAGATATAAATAAACCGATATAAGGCTATTATGAAATTTAAATATTTTAATCCAACAAAATTAATCTTAATTTATTTATTAACGTATTAATTAAAAACGTGATCTCATGATGAACTTGATTCGCGGGGTAAGCCTTCGACCAGATTTAATGTTTCATCAAAATTTATTGATGCCTATCTACCTATTTTTAGGCCAATCGTACAACCACGATCATTCTAATAAAGATAAAACAATGAAGTTGCATCTTTTATGTGCAAAATTTATTTTCCGCAATATAACAAGTCAGAAAAGAACCAAGACTTGCAAATCAGTTCAAGCCTGCGCCAATAGCTTACGAGCTTCTATAGCGTGATTTTCACCAGCCCCATGTTCAAGCTGTTGAGTCGGTAAATGTAAGCTATAAAAAATTTGTCGTTGCTCACAAAGTTCAATCAGAGCCATCATCCAACTCAGTTTTTGTTCATGCCCCTGACACGGAATCTGATGATAATCAATTTCAAACTGATGCTGATCCGATTCATTTTCAAACATTTTGACAAATAAGCCTTGTCCTCGAGCGACTTGTTTCCATGAAATTGCCTGAAATGAGTCTCCTTCCCTAAAATTACGAAGTTCACGAAATTCTTCTAAATCATGCTGATTTAACTGATATTGCTGTTTATATTCAAGTTCCAGATCCAAACTTTGTGGGGCAACCCAGATTTCACGTTGTAAATATAAATAGGTCCAAGCCCGTACTAAACCAAACGGATAAGTTGAAAAAATTTGTATCGCAGGAAACTCAAATTTACCTCGATGTATAGGCGAAAATAAAAGCTCAATTTCCTGACTTATTTGATCGATAAGAACAACATGCTCTTGTGCTTCTATTTTTATTTTAATAAATCGGGCTGTTGGTTTTTTCTGTTTACAATGTAACTTAAGAATCAATGGATGACCAACTTGACCCACTTCAGAATAGATAACCTCAATATTTAACTGATGAAGCTGTTTGAAAGTGAGATAAAAACTCATGCATAGCACAGCACTAATCAGAAAACAAAAACCGAGAATCAGATTATTTGCATAATTAATGCCTGCGATAAAGGTAATCACAATCAAAGCCAAATATAAAAAACCTTGCTGATAAATGAAAACCAATATTTCACTTTGTTTTAGTGTCTTGAATTGATCGACCCGAAAACGCTTGGCAAACCAATCCTGAAAACCAGATAACATGGTTGATCCTCCCATTTATAGGGCATCTACAAGTTCCAGACACTGAAGAGCTTCATATTCAGTCATATTCATTCGATGGGCAGTCACTGCAACAAAAACTGCCTGTATATCATCTGCAATGACATAAGCGCGTTTTTCAATTAAGGCATGGGCCTGAGCTGCTAACTTCAAGGCTAAAACTCCACGCGTTGATAATCCATGTCGAGATTTACGGGTTTGTTCTGCCAAATCTAGTAAATATTCCAGCACGGCCTCACTTAAATAAACTTGCTTGACCATATTTTGCAATTCAAGGATCTCATTTGCACTGAAAACTGGCTGGATTTGGGCCACCAGATCTTGTCTGGAAGCTTGTTGTAATAATAATTTTTCCGCATTCCGAGAGGGATAACCCAGTGACAGTCGCATTAAAAAACGATCAAGTTGTGATTCAGGTAATGCATAAGTTCCGCTCTGAAACAAAGGGTTTTGTGTGGCCACCACCCAGAATGGTTGTGGTAAATCATAGCGCAAGCTGTCCACAGTAACTGCACCCTCCTCCATCGCTTCAAGTAAAGCACTTTGGGTCTTTGGACTACAGCGATTAATTTCATCTGCCAAAAGAATCTGAGTGAAAATTGGACCGTGTTTAAACTCAAAAACATGTTCTTTTTGATTAAACATATTAATCCCAATAACATCACTGGCTAGCATATCATTGGTAAACTGAATGCGTCCAAAATCCAGTCCAGCCAATCGAGCTAAAGCACTAGCCAATGTCGTTTTTCCTAAACCAGGCAAATCTTCAAATAAAATATGGCCACCTGCCAACAAACAGGCTAAAGCCAGTTGAGTTTGTTTTGATTTATCCAAAATAAGTTGATTAACTTCATCTAAAAATTGGTCAATCTTGGGGCTATAGAGCACAATTTTCTGGTTAATCTCTAAATTTTCCCGATTCAGTTCAGGTTTTTTTAGTTTTTCCATGCCCCACATCACAAACTTCCTTAATAAAAAAGGTGTATGAATTAACATACACCTTTTTTGTTTTTTTCTAAAGAAATGAAACAGATATCAACATGGGCACTTTTTTAAGTTCCCGTTGGACGGATAACGTGAATCCACACAATGCCGATAAAATGTCTTGGCATCCATTGGTTCCAGATCAGCATGATGTTTTCGCATATGTTCAAGGTAAGTGTCATAATCAGGGACACCTACCATTAAACGAAAACTTTGCTGTAACCGTTTAAACAATGTGGCAATACGTGACCAGTTCTTTGGAGAAAGCAATACGTCTTTCTGCGACAGAATAGTCATTTTAATGATTTTAACAATCACTGCACGACCATTATGAGCTATTTTCAGATTCATGAGCCTTCACCTCGTGTTGAAGCAGGTACGCCTGTTTCAGGATCTGCATACACCGCTGGAGCTTCATGAGTCGTTGGTTCACGGCTAGCCAAAGCACGACGAATCACTCCAATAGATGCAATTACCATCACCACTGCCACGATCATAAAGAAAGCACAAAGTACGGCATTAATTTGATTGGAAAGCACCACAGTTTGCATTTCAGCCACAGTTTTAGCTGGAGCCAACATTTCACCGCGACCCATCGCATCTGAAAAACGATTTGCTTGTGCAAGGAAACCAATTTTCGGATTTTCATGAAAAATCTTTTGCCAACCCGCAGTCATACAGGTGATTAACAAGAAAATCGTTGGGACAATCGTGACCCAAACGTATTTTTCTTTCTTCATTTTAAATAAAATCACTGTACCAAGAATAAGGGCCATTGCTGCCAGCATTTGGTTGCCAATACCAAATAAAGGCCATAATGAGTTAATTCCACCTAAAGGGTCGACTACGCCCTGATAAACGAAGAAACCCCAACCGCCGACTGCGACAGCAGTACCAATCACATTGCCAACAAATGATCCTGACTTTTTAATCGCAGGAATAACAATACCCACTGTATCTTGCACCATAAAACGGCAAGCACGCGTACCAGCATCGACCGCAGTTAAAATAAATAATGCTTCAAACAAAATAGCAAAGTGATACCAGAAAGCCATCATTGAGCGATTATTAAAAATTTCAGAAATGATATGCGCCATACCAATGGCGAAAGTTGGTGCACCGCCTGTACGCGATAAGATGGTAGACTCGCCTACTTCCTGAGCAAGTAAAGTCAACATTTCAGGTGTTACTACAAAGCCAATATTACGCACAGCTTCTGATGCACTTTCAACAGTAGTACCTAATACTGCGGCTGGCGCATTAATGGCAAAATAAACACCAGGATCAAGCACCGTGGCACAGATCATCGCCATAATGGCAACAAATGATTCCATCAGCATGCCACCATAACCAATCACACGGATATCTTTTTCGTTTTCGATCAGTTTTGGTGTAGTACCACTTGATACTAATGCATGGAAACCTGAAATTGCACCACAGGCAATCGTAATAAATAAGAATGGAAATAAACTACCAGCAAAAACTGGGCCCGTGCCATCAATAAAGTGAGTGACTGCTGGCATTTTTAGCTCAGGTAATGCAACAACAATACCGATTGCTAAACCGACAATTACCCCAATCTTAAGGAAAGTCGATAAATAGTCACGCGGCGCAAGTAATAACCAGACAGGTAAAACGGAGGCAATAAAACCATAAATGATCAGACACCATGTTAATTGCGTTCCAGTTAAAGTAAAAAATGGCCCCCAGTATGGATCAGCCGCGATATGACCACCGTAAACGATCGCCAGCATCATCAGTACAAAACCAATAATTGAAACTTCTGCAATTTTTCCGGGACGTATATAACGCATATATACCCCCATCAACAATGCGATTGGAATCGTTGCTGCAATACTGAATACGCCCCATGGACTGTGCGCAAGTGCTTTTACTACCACCAGTGCCAATACAGCCAGAATGATGATCATCACACCGAGCGCACCGAGCATCACCACGACACCCGCAAATGAGCCAAGTTCCTGTTTTGCCATTTCACCCAGCGACTTTCCATCACGTCGTGTAGAAATAAACAAAACCAGAAAGTCTTGAACTGCACCAGCCAAGACCACACCGACTAACAGCCAGATTGTTCCTGGTAAATAACCCATTTGCGCTGCGAGAATTGGACCGACTAAAGGCCCTGCTCCTGCAATAGCGGCGAAGTGATGCCCAAATAAAACGTATTTATTTGTAGGTACATAATCCAGACCATCCGCCAAACGATGTGCGGGTGTTAAACGTCTCGAATTAAGTTCAAATACACGAGTGGCAATAAATAGACTATAAAACCGATAAGCAATGCTATAAACACAAACTGCAGCTAAAACCATCCAGACTGCATTGACATGTTCACCACGACTAATTGCCAAAATCCCAAAAGAAACGGCACCAATAATCGCGACTAGACTCCAGAGTAATTTTGAGGGGAGTGTAGATTTCCTTTGAATTGTATCCATTCATGACCTCATTATTTATGATTAACTGCCCTAAAATTCAGTTCCATCTTTTATAGAGAATTTCCTTGTGACTTTACTCCTCATCTTGTTATTTTCATCTAATACTTTGGCATAAAAAAAGGGATGATTGTGATCATCCCTTTCATAATAGTCTATTTTTAAACCATTATGCACGCTCTAAATATTCACCAGTACGGGTATCTACACGAACGCTTTCTTCCTGCTGAACAAATAACGGTACGCGAACTACAGCACCAGTTTCAAGTTTCGCAGGTTTACCACCACCACCCGATGTATCACCACGAACACCTGGATCAGTTTCAACAATTTTTAAAACCACGAAGTTTGGTGCGCTGACATTTAATGGTACGCCATTAAATAACATAATACTGCATTTTTCATTCGAGTCATCTTTTAACCATTTAGCAGCATCACCCATGGCAACTTTATCTGCAGCGATTTGCTCGAAGGTTACAGGATCCATAAAGTTCCAAAGCTCACCATCATTATATAAGTAGTCCATTTCTACTTCTACAATATCAGCAGCTTCCAATGAATCACCAGACTTAAACGTTTTTTCTAAAACTTTACCTGTTTTAAGGTTACGAAGTTTTACACGGTTGAATGCCTGACCTTTACCAGGTTTAACATATTCGTTTTCCATGATTGAACATGGGTTACCGTCAAGCATGACTTTAAGGCCTTGCTTGAATTCATTTGTAGAATAACTGGCCATGACTGGCACACTCCAAACTTACTAACTTAAATGTATTAATGCTAGACTAGCATTATTTTTTCCGTGTCGCATGATAAACTATTTGTATCAAGAGCAAAACTGGCAAAAACAACTCAATGATCTAATCATTGATCCGTTAGAGCTGTTAAATGTATTACAACTGTCTAAAGAACAATTGTTATCTGGTGCTATTCTTGCTTCAAAGGATTTTAAATTACGTGTACCTCGTGCTTTTGTAGAAAAAATGCAACTGGGAAATCCTCTTGATCCCCTGCTTTTACAAATTTTACCGCACCATCTTGAACTTATGGAACATCCTGAATTCGTCTCAGATCCGCTGGGAGAAGAAGCGGCCAATCAACTTCCAGGGGTGTTACATAAATATAGCTCCAGATTTTTACTTACCTTGACTGGTGCTTGTGCAGTTCATTGTCGTTATTGTTTTCGCAGACATTTTCCTTATCAGGAAAATTTGCCAAAAAATGAAGACTGGCTAAATATTAAAAACTATATAGAAAGTCATCCGGCTATTCATGAAGTCATTTTGAGTGGCGGCGACCCTCTTACGCTGTCCAATCGTAAATTACAACTCTGGCTAGAAAGAATTGAATCACTCCCACAGATAAAAATTTTGAGAATTCATTCACGAGTTCCGATTGTTATTCCCAACCGTGTCGATGAAGAGCTCATTTCTCTATTAAAAAACAGTAGGCTACGCATTATAGTGGTGGTACACTCAAATCATGCTTCAGAGCTTGATGAATATACCTGTAACAAGCTTGCTGCGTTATCATTTGAGCAAATAACTGTGTTAAATCAGGCAGTTTTACTTAAGGGTGTGAATGATAATGCACAAACACTGATTGACCTCAGTCATCGATTGTTTGAAGCTCGTGTTATGCCCTATTACTTACATGTTTTAGATAAAGTGAAAGGTGCACAGCACTTTGATGTTGTATCATCAAAAATTGACCATATATATCAGGAAGTCTTAGCGAATTTACCGGGTTATCTGGTTCCTAAGCTGGTTAGGGAAATCGCGGGCGAAAAAAATAAAACACCGCTATTTGGGGTTTCAACATTTTGAGTTGAATAATAAACTATGATGAATCAAACTTTTACGGATATTTTTGAAACATCTACAGCGTTAAGTCGAGATGAATTAAGCTTTAGTGAGTCAAATGTTAAAGCAGTTTCGGACTGGGTTTCATCATTATCCATTATGCAATTAGGGGATACTTCTCGAGCTTTATTTTCGGCATTAATTGAATTATCTGAACTAAATTGCTCTGAAACATTGCGTTTTGATCTACTACAAACCATGCATCCCGTGCTTGAAAATGTGTTAGCAAGTTTTGAAAAACATTTTTTCAATCAAGGACTTATAAATACAGATCGAAACGAGCATATTATTGAGCTGGCAATCTTGTTACGCAAACATTTTGCAGGCATTTATATTGATATCGTCAGACGTAGCACCGAGCAACTCGATCAAAATAAATTTTCTGTGTTTGCATTACATAAGAAAAAAAATCTGCAAACGGCACGAACTCTAGCGATATTTTATGGCCTGCAACAACTTACTGAGTTATTGTACCAGGAACATATGCTTTATAGTGAACCAATGGCTGGACAATGGTTAATCGCACATTATCTGTATGAAATTGCAATGAAGTCTCATGTACATTTGATCAATATCAATCAATTACAAGGTACTCAAAACCAACTTAATAATATTACACAAGCCTACGCACAACTAATCTTACTGGATATTTTAAACACCAATCAGATTCGTCAGGCTGAGATACAAGCTTTATATCAATGTAGTTATGATTGGGCAAAAAAAATACAGATTTATCCCAAAGAAACCACGCTATCAAAATATGTTATTGATACAAAAAAAGATCATCCTCCTGTCTATAACAAACATCAAAATTCAGGATTTACACCTTCTGTGTATGTGGTGATACAGGATTTACTTGAACATATTACTGCGACTTTACACCGTAATGCCGATTATCTTTCCCAAACTGAGAAAATCTATTTAAGTCCAGCACTTAAGTTTCATGTACAAAATATTCTAGGCACAATTGCTGAACGGCAACATGAACGTTACGAATATTCAGCGCAGTTACAAATTTGTTTTGGTTTACTGACAGCACATTTTTATTTATCCAAAGCCAAAAATTTTAATGAAACCTTACAGCTTGATAGTCATTATGGGTTTCAAAATAGTTCAAAAACTGCATCTGGCTTAACCCAACAAGAATCATCAGCTCATGTACCTAATAATCAGCGATTAAACCGTGAAGCTAAACTGATTTATCAAACTGAAGTTCTTGATATCAGTGTAAATGGTTATCGGATTAAATGGACTGAAGAAGCTCCCAAAAATTTAAGAACGGGTGAATTTATACTGGTTAAAGAAAATACGCATAGCCAATGGCGTGGTGGGGTAATTCGCTGGATTAAACAGTCTGCTGAAAAAAGTCTGGAAATTGGTCTGGAAATCCTTGCTCAAGATATTTTTCCATGTGCGGTTCGCGTACAGGCAGACCGTCATAGCAATAATTATTACCCTGCCTTACTCATGCAAAGTCAAAATCTTGATCAGGTCAAAACCACACTCATCTTACCAGGTTCACAAATTTTTAGAGAACAACAAGGCATTCATTTAAGGTTAGAAAAAGAAGAGTTCAAAGTTTATTTGCTCAAAGCTCAGCTTATTACGCAAAGCTTTGTACAATTTGACTATGAACTTTTAGATGAGCAGCAACAGAATAGCCTGAAAGACTTTATGTTTAAGCAGGTCAAAGATTCAGATAATCAAGATTTATGGGAAGCTTTAAAGTGAGAAACTCGTTACTTTCTAAAAAGTTAAAATTAAGCAAAACACGTTTACTCATTATTGATGATAACCAGCTTCGTTATAATCAAATTATTGAACTGTTTGAATCCAAAAATCATCAGGTTCAAGCTACTTTGCTTGATGATCTAAATACATTTGAAAAGCAATTGAATATTGGCTGGGACATCGTCATTTTTGGACGTGCTTATGACTTGAAGATTGAACAGGTGCTTTCCCTGATTCAAGCTTCATCTCAACCTAATTTGCCCGTTCTTTTGTTGACTCCAGATCAATATGCTTCAAATGAATATCTCAGTTATATTCAAAAAGGCGTCTATGAAATTATTGACCTTAACTTGCCTGAACAAGTATATATTGCAATTGTCAGAGCCTTATCTTATAGCCGCCTGCAACAAAATGAACAGCGTTTACTGGAAGAACTAGATACTGCGCATTCGCATGTTCAGTCCAAAATAAAAGAAAGTAATAAAGCCGTTGCTACTCTTCAAGAAGGGATTCATACCAAGGCTAACTCAGAATATTTAGCAATTTTTGGTTTAAAAAGTGAGAATGAGTTAATTGGATTACCGATTCTGGATATTTTACAGCCAACAGATCTGAATCATTTTAAACAAAAATTCAAACGCGTTTCTCAAGGCATATTTGATCAATCAAGTCTTGATATCGTATCTAGAAATCCAGCTATAACCGTTTCAAACCCATTAAAAATCGAGTTCTTACCTTGCGATGATGAAGAAGACGCAGTGCAACTCACTATTGAATGTGAAGAAAATAACATTTCCACTGCTCCTCAAACGTCTATCCCTTCTCAATCTATTGAATCAGACAAACTTTCTCCGACGATTAATGCGTTTAATGCCATTAATCGCCAGCTAAACAAACAACCTGCGGATGCCAATGCATTAGTCGTTATCACTCTTTCAAGCTGTCCAGACGATGCGTTTAAGTACACGCTAGAAACGATCAAAACCTATTTTTCCAGCATTTATGGATTTATAAAAGAGCAGGTAAATGTTTCTGTTTTTAAGATTAATCCAGTTTTATACGTAGCCCTATTTCAGGCAGAATCTGATCAAGTCTTAAAATCTCAATTAATTAGTCTAAAATCTTTGGAAAAGCCTCAATTATTGAGTGTTGGAAGTTCCACACTCGCTCTCCATTTACATTTAGGCTATCTGGTTTTAAATCAACCAAACATTAAAGATGAAAAAAGTTTTGATCATTTGTTAGAACAGGCATTTGCTCAACGTTTGCCAAATATGGAACAAAGTTTGTCTCAACGTGACTTAGGTCAGGTAACAGGTCTAAAAGAACTCAGTATCAGCACAGAGAATATTCCTAAAGTACAACAATCAATTCTTCAAGCACTTCAGCAAAAACTGGATGCGAGTGATATTCATTTAAAATATCAGCAACTTTATGATAAACAGGATAGTGATCTCTATACTTATGAAGTAACCAGTGGTTTTATTTATGATAATAGCTGGCAAGACATTAATCAGTTACCCGATTTGCGGGATGACCCCGAACTTTCCATCAAGGTTGATCGCTGGATTCTTGTTGAAGCATGCAAGCAGTTACATAATTTTTTAACGCAATACCCAACTGCTAGACTCATTATTAACTTAAATCGTCATATTCTTTTAAATGATAAGCAATTGCCTGAGTTAATGAGCAAACTTTTGACCATTGTCGGTAGTCGAGCAAAAGCTCCTCTAACTTTGCAATTTTCTGAAGAATCAATCAGTCAAAATTTACCCTTAGCTCAACAACAATTTGCTAAATTAAAGCAAAATGAAGTTGAAATCTCTGTGCGTGATTTTGGTATGTCAATGTATAGCGAATCTATTCTAAGTCAGATTGATCTTGATTCCCTAAGCTTGCATCACAACTTATGTAAAATGCTAAGTTCAGATAAAGATCTCCCTCAACTTCAACAAAAGCTGGAAAACTTTCATCATATCAAGCCTGTTGAAATTTTAGCACGGGATTTAAATGATATGACGATGTTTGCAAATGCATGGAACATTGAAGCCCGTTACTTACAAGGTAATTATTTCCAAAAGAAATTAGATCGATTGACGGATGTGCAAGATCAATAGCCAATAGGACATAATAAAGAACCCATAAAGGATTTATTGTTGTTTTACATTTTTATGCTTATCTCAAATAAAAAGAACCGCAATTGCGGTTCCTTTTTATTGTATTTGATTAAGTCAGAATAATCTTACCAATAGAAGTTTACACCAACTTTACCAACTGGTAACCATTGGTACTTATCATCGTTACGGATTTTGTTTTCTTCGTTATCCACAGCTTCTTGAGCACCTGTAGTGTTGCCTGTTACTGGAGCAAGATTGTATTGAGCTAATTCAACTTTCGGATTTCCTGTATAATACGCCCCGACTTCTGCAAACACCCCCCAATTTTTATTAAATTTTGGTGCAAAACCAAAACCTAAATATGGAGAAATATTGTTTTCGTAGCTCATTTTCCCACGAACACCGCCTTCTTGTCCTGCAACTGCCTGTTGATAATTCTTACCATCAATAGACAACGTATCGCCATTACCAATACGCTTCGCAAGATCATAATCATTATCTAAATACGCTGCACCTGCTGCAACATATAACCCTTGAGCCCACGGATTAGCACTTGCGCCCCAAGGACGAATTTCAGCATTTAAATAGATATTGTTGTTATCCATATCAAGGTCATACTTCGTGCCATTTACCGAGACATCATCTGTCCAAGAAATATCACCACCGTTATAACCCAAAGCCAAACCTACATATGGATTCGCTTGCCACAGCAAAGCACCACCATAACCTGTTGTCCCAACTTCAGCACGAACACCAACTGGTAAAAGTTGTTTTTGATCAAATGCATAATGATCCTGTACAACAGTATCGTCCGCCATTGTGGTGCCTGCTACAGCAGCTAAAGCACTAGCAACTGCAATTAGTTTTAATGTTTTCATTGCTATCTCCTCAAAAGATTTTTCTCAAACTTTCATCTAAAATGAATTTTTTTGTGTAGAGGTATCTTATGAGAAAGATTGGATGGGTTTTATACAAGAATTGATCATTTTCTGTTAAGTTTTGATACAAATGAGTTTGGTTATTGTTTTTAAAGCAATTATTCGTAATCTTTTTTATCAAAATTTAAAAATAGTATTTTTTTAATGAATCTTTTCTTTCGCAAGATTATTCAGGCTATTTAGTGTAAAATTGTTCAAATTTTTTCGGAAGGAAGAACATGTCTCAGCTTTCTACAATCATTGAGCAAGCATTTGAAGATCGTGCAAATTACTCTGCAACGGATTGTCCAGCAGAAATTCGTGATGCAGTTGAGCAAGCGATTTCAGGCTTAGATAACGGTACATTGCGTGTTGCTGAAAAAATCGATGGTGAGTGGGTTGTTCATCAATGGCTTAAAAAAGCAGTATTGTTATCTTTTAAATTGAATGATAACAAGCCAATTGAATCTTGTGATTTACGTTTTTATGACAAAGTAGATACGAAGCATGCAGGCTGGACCGAAGAACAGTTCAAAGCCGCGGGTGTACGTGTTGTACCTCCTGCTGTAGCGCGTCGTGGTAGCTTTCAGGCAAAAAATGTGGTGTTAATGCCCTCTTATGTCAATATCGGCGCATATGTCGATGAAGGCACAATGGTGGACACTTGGGCAACTGTAGGTTCTTGTGCGCAAATTGGTAAAAATGTTCATTTATCTGGCGGTGTAGGAATTGGTGGCGTTTTAGAACCATTACAGGCAAATCCAACTATTATTGAAGATAACTGCTTCATCGGTGCGCGTTCTGAAATCGTAGAAGGTGTGATAGTTGAAGAAGGCTCTGTGATTTCAATGGGCGTTTATATTGGTCAGTCTACACGTATTTATGATCGTGAAACTGGTGAAATCCATTATGGTCGTGTACCCGCTGGTTCTGTAGTCGTACCAGGTAACCTTCCTTCAAAAGATGGAACTTATAGCCTGTATGCAGCAATTATTGTCAAAAAAGTGGATGCACAAACTCGTGCTAAAACTAGTTTGAATGATTTATTACGTGCTGACTAAGCTATAATCTATTGTTGCGGAACTTTTGCGGTTCCCTATCTCTACGCTCAAGTCTGATCGTAGAGATTTTTGTTTTCTACGATGTGGTATTTCTGCAATGACTTCTCTACGCTCAACGACTATTCCGGTATCAGATCCTGCAGCGGGTCTTCGTATTACGGAAATTTTTTATTCCTTGCAGGGAGAAGCCAATACCGCAGGTTTGCCCACTGTTTTTATTCGTTTAACAGGATGTCCCTTACGCTGCACTTATTGTGATACTACTTACTCTTTCGAGGGTGGCGAGCGGCAGTCTCTGGATCAGATTATTGAAACGGCTTTATCGTTTAAAACACCTTATATTTGTGTGACGGGCGGTGAACCACTTGCACAACCCAATTGTTTGCATTTATTAACGCGTCTTTCAGATTTGGGCTGTCAGGTATCTTTAGAAACAAGTGGAGCACTGGATGTATCCAAAGTTGATCCTCGCGTATCTAAAGTACTAGACTTAAAAACGCCAACTTCTGGTGAAGAAAAACGTAATCTTTTAAGTAATCTAGATTATTTGACCCCTTATGACCAAATCAAATTTGTGATTTGTAATCGTGAAGATTATGAGTGGTCAAAACAGCAATTTCACCTATATAAACTGGATCAAAAAGTAAGTACAGTCTGGTTTTCTCCAGCATTTGCAGTTGAAAAAGGTTCAGTTAAACTACCTCAGTTAGCGCGTGATATGGCGCAATGGATTTTAGAAGACCATCTCCCAGTGCGTTTTCAATTGCAATTACATAAATTGCTTTGGAACGATGAAACAGGTCGTTAATCCACTTTATCTTGTTATTTATTTTTGGAGAATATCATATGCGCCCTCGTGCCATTGTTTTATTATCAGGCGGCTTAGACTCGACAACTTGCCTAGCTTGGGCACAAGCGCGCTATGAATGTATGGCGCTCAGTTTCATGTACGGACAACGTTCCACCACTGAACTGGATGCAGCCAAAGCACTTGCTCAACGGGCAGGAGTTGAACATCGTATTATTAATATTGATTTGGGTAATTTAGGTGGATCAGCCCTCACCGATCATAATATCGATGTCCCAGATCATGAACAAGAAGGTATTCCTATTACCTATGTACCAGCGCGCAATACTATCTTTTTATCTTATGCGCTTGCCGCTGCGGAAGTATTTGGGGCTGAGGCTATTGTAATTGGTATTAACGCGGTCGATTATTCGGGTTACCCAGATTGTCGTCCAGAATATATTGATGCATTTACAAATATGGCACGATTAGCAACAAAAGCAGGGGTAGAAGGAAAACCTCTTACATTTGAAACACCTTTGTTACATTTAACCAAAGCGAATATTATACGCTTAGGTATTGAACATGGCGTAGACTATAGTCAAACTGTCTCATGCTATCAAGCGGATGCTGAAGGTCGCGCATGTGGAAAATGTGATAGCTGTCGTTTACGTAAACAAGGGTTTATTGAAGCTGGCATCGCAGATCCCACACGCTATATACCATAATAATCAGGTACTATTTATGAAATTATTCAACACTAAACTTATCCTTTCTTCACTTATGGCTGCTGCTGCATTTACAGCAACGGTTACTCATGCTGCGGATGAAAATAAGCTACAACAGGCTTACAAAAGCACAAATGTTAAAGGTGCTTTAATTAACCTTTGTAAAGATGAAACGGGGAAAGGCAATAAATTGACTGCTGCTGAAGTCAATAAATATTGTACTTGTGCTGTAGAAGCTGATGGTAAAATGACAAATGCACAGAAGTGGGAAGTGCAAAGTGCCATTAATGCTAAGAAAAGCCCAAGTTCTTTAGCGTTTGTACAACAGCAAAATAAAGACCTTCAAGCATGTTTTGGTCCACAACTGACTGGCAAGCTAAAAGGCTTAACTGAAGAAGCAATGAAGTCTGCTCAAAGCAAAAAATAAGCAGCAATGATTTAATTGACTGGCCACTTTATGTGGCTAGTTTTTTATGGAGAATATGGAGAACAATGATGAGCAGCGAAAATATTTCATTACCCAATCAAACATTCCCTACAACGCAAGGTGAAATTAATTTAGCAGACATTCCTGCTGAATGGTTGATCATTTACTTTTACCCTAAAGATTCAACACCTGGTTGTACCACTCAAGCAGTCGGATTTTCATGCTTAAAAGATCAATTTGATGCATTGGGTGCAACTGTAATTGGCATATCTCGTGATTCAGTTAAAGCACATCAAAACTTTACTGAAAAGCAAGCGTTGACTATTGATTTAATCAGCGATAAAGAAGAAATTCTGTGCCAACATTTTGATGTGATCAAAGAAAAAAATATGTATGGGAAAAAAGTAATGGGCATTGAGCGCTCAACTTTTATTTTCCATAACAAACAATTGGTTAAAAGTTATCGGAAAGTTAAAGCGGCTGGACATGCTGAGCAAGTGCTTGAGGATGTAAAAGCTTTGCAACAAGTGTAAAAAAGGCCTGAAAAGGTCTTTTTTCTATTTATAAGGATGCGATTTTAAGCGTGCCATTCATATGGATATGAACAATTTCACCCATTCCACCAAGAGCAGGTTTCATCCCAAAATCACTTCGTCTAATTTCAGTTGAAGCCGAAATATTCATTACCTCAGGGTTTTGTGTGGGTTGGATAATAGCTACAAAAACTACAGGCCTAGTCATACCTCTCAAAGTTAAATTACCTTCAATAGCATATTTTGAATGACCATTTGCCTGAAAATGTGTACTTTTGAAGGTAGCTTCTGGATATTTTTCTATATTAAAAAAATCAGGTCCAAGTACCCTGTTTTTTAATGCAGGTTGAGTCAGAGATAAACTTTTAGCATCCATCACAAATGTCGCTTTAGACTGCTGTAGTTCATCTGGGTTGAACTGAAAATTGAAATTTACCTGATTAAAGGTAGCATCTATGGTTTTTAAGCCTAAATGCTGAATATAAAATCCAATATTCGGTTTACTATTTAAACTCCAGTTCGCTGCCTGCGCATGGGCAGTAAATATGGATAAAACCACTAAGGCAGATAACTTTCCAAAATGCATTATCTTCTTTTTCATAACTTTTGGTCGATTAAATATCGCACTTCCCTATTATTACTCAATTGACAGTCAGTTTATTCAAGATTGGAAGAATCCTCATTACGGTATTTGTTCTGCAATTGTTGATAAATAGGGGTCTTCTGAAACTCTTGTAAAAAATGTAAAGTTCCCTGTGGAAATGCCTGTTTCTGAATTTCGCCCCGGTAATAAGCTTCTCGTACTGGTGTTGCAGACATCGATTCCTTCAAGCTATCTAACTCAACCATAGTCCACTCTGGGAAAAGTTTTAAATAGTACGAAGACTCATCTTTAAAGTGTCCAATCAAACCAATTTTGGCATGAGAAGGCGTAATCTGCTTAACCAGCATTTTGACTTGATTAACCCATTTTTGGTCATTATAAACATCAACTACATGTACAAAATGAATCCGTTTTTGCTCATTTTCTGAAAAATTAGATAAAATCATTTCTTCACGTTCTACCGCCAAAAAAGGATTTTTAATATTGCGTTCAAGCTGTGCAGAACCCAAAGCCAATATAATGTTTTGGCTTTGTTGTAATGCAATTTCAACTGTTTGCATATGAGCCAGATGAAATGGCTGAAACCGACCAATAAAAACGAGATAATCAAATGTGTACATAAGCCAACTTAATTTTTTTATGAACTCACCAGTAGTCATTTACAATCAAATTTACGACATAATGGCAAACATAAACCCAAGATTGAAAGCAAGGATAGTACGATGACACTTCGCTGTATTCAACAACCTCATCAACATTTAAATGCAAAACTTGAAAATGGCATCCTGACATTAGCCATTAATCGTCCTGAAGCAAAAAATGCTTTATATGGTGAATTGTATTTATGGATTGCACAGGCACTTGATGACGCAGATCAATCTAATCAAGTTCGCGTCGTCGTTTTACGTGGCGCCGATGCAGATTTTTCGGCGGGTAATGACATGAAAGATTTCATGGGTTTTATTCAAAAACCACATGCAGGTAAAGCTGGGGATCAACCACCTTTTGTTTTGCTTAAATCCGCAGCCCAACTTTCTAAACCACTTATCGTTGCAATTAAAGGTGTTGCGATTGGTATTGGGGTAACTATTTTATTGCATGCTGATATTGTTTATGCAGATCAAACTGCTTTGTTCCAGATTCCGTTTGTAAGTTTGGGCTTATCTCCTGAAGGTGCTGCAAGTCGCTTACTCGTAAAGCAGGCAGGTTATCATCGTGCTGCAGAGCTTTTATTTACTGCAAAAAAATTCAACGCTGAAGTAGCTGAAAAAGCAGGTCTAGTTAATCAAATCAATGACGATGTTTACGGATTAGCTGAACAAACTGCTCAACAATTGGCTGCCCTGCCACTTGCGTCCATTAAACAGTCCAAAGCCTTGATGAAACAAGATTTGGCTGAAATTATACAGTGCGTCGATGATGAGGCTGAGATTTTTATGCAGCGGGTACGCTCACCGGAAATGAAAGAGGCTGTTCAAGCTTTTATGGAAAAACGCAAACCAGATTTTTCTCAGTTTGACTAAGAGTAAAAGGAATTAAAAGAGCTTCCTGAGAGTGAACTTCTGCGTCGCATCATTTAGTTGTGAGTCACAGCAAAAATCTCGGGAACTACACTTTTTTACTTGGATAGAATAATTGAGTGATATGCTCACTCATGATCATTAATCACTAAATATTTGAACAGCTATGGCAAATTCAGAAAAACTCCCTAAAAATACTCAACAAGGTTCTGATAAAAAACGTTATTTTGAACCTGCGCCGCAAGATATTGATGTTGAAAATTTTCGAAAAGTCATCGAAAGTCGTCGTTCAGTACGAAAATTTACTGAAAAACCAATTCCAGTTGAAACTCTTGATGCCTGTTTAGATTTAGCTTTGCTTGCGCCAAACTCATCTAATTTGCAGCCATGGACATTTTACGTTGTACAGCAACCCACAAAAAAGAAACAATTAGTTAAAGCCTGTTTGGGGCAATTAGCCGCAAAAACTGCGGCAGAACTCATTGTTTGTATCGCTCGTACAGATCGAGTTGATGAAATGGCAAAAAAGAATATTTCTGAGTTTCCATTTCCTGAAGCTCCTGAAACAGTTAAAAAGTATTACCGCTTTATCCCGTATAACTACAAAACTGGTTATTTAAATGCATTAGGCAACTTTAAAAAAGTTGCCTTTAAAGTGGCAAGAAGTTTAGACAAACAGCTGCCTGTGACTGCATTTAACCCTGCTGACGCCAAACTTTGGGCAACCAAAAGTACAGCCCTAGCGTGCGAAAATCTAGTGCTTGCATTGCGTGCTTATGGTTTTGACAGTTGCATGATGGAAGGTTTTGATGAACCCATGGTACGTAAAATTTTAAAGCTCAATGATCAACAATTTCCTGTTATGGTGATTGGTGCCGGTGAACGTGCTGAAGATGGCGTCTTCTTCCCACAATATCGTTTTGACCGCGATTTATTTATTCAAAAAGTTTAAATTTCCTGAATATCGACTATCTGAATAAATTCAAAGGCAGGCTCCTCATAAGGGTGGCTTGCCTTTAATGCTTTTGCGACAGCGCTGGCATGTTGCTCTGAAACAATCGTCTCGACGCGCCATTCCTCAAGCCGTTCCAGTTCATTCAGGTTTCCTAAAAATGGATTGGCTCCTTGAACAGGTTTGAACTGGCCGATGCCCTTCACTTGCCATGCACAATGTTGATAATTGCCAATGCCACCTGCCTCAGCTGCAAAAATAGCTTGTTTGGTTGATTCCAGATGAGATTCTGGCACATAGTAAATGAGCTTAAGCATACTTAATTTGTTGTTAAAAACATGTCATGATTTTAACCAATTCGTTGCAGGATTTAAGCGTTATGATTGTAAAACAATATAATTTCCTAAAATCCATAGCAATTCAGCGGTAATCACTGCACCAAACCACATCCAGCCTTTACGTTTTCGAGATATCATTTGTTTATTTTTTTCCATTGATATACTCCGACTTAATCTTAATTTTGTTATATGAAATAAAAGCAAAACTTATACCAACTCGAATTAATGTAAGTTTTAAAAATATTTCATTTAGGCTCACTTAATTAATAAATTCTGATTTTCAAATACCTTATGAATTAAGAGAAATGCGAAAGCCAATATTTCTAAAGTCTGCACTTTTGCCTTATGAGAATAGAGACAACTTTTTAATCATTATAAACTCAATAAAAAAACCATCTTCGATTGAATCAATCAAAGATGGTTAAATTTAGTGAACTGATCTTATTAACCAATAAACCTACGTGCATTACGGAACATGCGTAACCATGCACCATCCTCTGTCCAGTCTTCGGGTTTCCATGAATGCTGTAAAGCGCGGAAGTTACGCTCTGGATGCGGCATCATAATGGTGGCACGACCATCTGTAGATGTCACACCAGTAATTGCTTCTGGTGAACCATTTGGGTTCAATGGATAGTGCTGAGTCGGCTGCCCCAAACTGTCTACATAACGCAAGGTCACCTGATTATTGACATTTAAACTTGCCAAGTTTTCATTGTTCGCTACAACTCGCCCTTCACCATGTGCCACTGCAATCGGGAGAATAGAGCCCTGCATATCTTGCAGCAGTACAGACACGGACTTTTCTACGCGTACATTGACTGCACGTGCTTCAAAAACTTCAGAGACGTTACGATGGAAACGCGGCCAGTTTGCTGCACCTGGAATCAAGGGTGCAAGTTGTGACAACATCTGACAGCCATTACAAATCCCGAGACTAAACGTATTTTCACGGTTGAAGAAGCTTTCAAACTGATCGCGTAATTTTGGATTGAATAATACTGATTTTGCCCAGCCACCACCTGCACCAAGCACGTCGCCATAAGAGAACCCGCCACAAGCGACTAGACCTTCAAAATCCTGTAAATCAACGCGACCTGCCAGTAAGTCACTCATATGTACATCGACAGTATTGAAGCCAACCTTGTCAAATGCTGCTGCCATTTCTACATGACCATTAACACCCTGCTCACGCAAAATCACCATGTTGGGACGGCGTGTTGCAATGAATGGCGCTTCAACAGGTTCGTTTAGGTCGAAAGTTGCGTGTGCGATTAGACCTTTATGATTTTGATCCGCAATCAGAGCAAATTCCTGATCCGCAGTTTCTACGTTGTCACGTAAACGCTGAATCTGATGGGAAACTTCTGCCCATGCTTGTTGCAGTTTAGTACGTTCTAAACTTAGACCATTTACAGTGAGTTGATCAGTGTTATTCACACGTCCAACCCGTGTAATAGCATCTTTTAAGTTCGAGCTTTCAACTTCTGCTTGTAATGCATCCCAATCAGCAGTCTTAATCTGTAAAACTGCACCAATTTCTTCTGCAAACAGACTTTCAATACTTTGTGGCTCTAAAGCTACACCTAAACGTGATGCAAACATCATTTCAGCCACAGTAGCCAATAAACCACCATCACCAATGTCATGATAAGCCTGAACTAGACCACGATTGTTCCAGTCCTGTACTAGATTAAAGAAATCTTTTAAATCTTCAAAGCTATCTACGTCTGGAGTCACAGTCCCAATGGCTTTATAAACTTGTGTCAAAATTGATGCGCCAATACGGAATTGGCCTTTCGATAAATCAATCCGTACCAAGCATGAATCATCTAACTTTTTCAACTCAGGCGTTAAGGTTTTACGCACATCACTCACGGGAGCAAATGCAGTAATCACCCCAGACATAGGTGAAGTTACCGCTTTTTCGATACCCTCATCATTCCATGTGGTACGCATAGAAAGTGAGTCCTTACCCACTGGAATCGCAATTCCTAGTGCTGGACACATTTCCATACCAATGGCTTTAACACCCTCAAATAAGGCTTGATCTTCACCTTTTTGACCCGCGGCTGCCATCCAGTTTGCAGAAAGTTTGATATCTCCTAACTGCTCAATATTTGCAGAGGCAATATTGGTCAATGCTTCAGCAACAGCCAATCGTGCAGAAGCAGCAGGGTTTAACAGTGCAACTGGCGGACGTTCACCCATCGCCATTGCTTCACCTGTATAACCCTGTAAGCTAGTCGTGGTTACTGCGGCATCAGCTACAGGGACCTGCCAAGGTCCAACCATTTGATCACGAGCAACCATACCCGTAATTGAACGGTCGCCAATGGTAATCAGGAATGATTTAGATGCTACCGTTGGATTCTTCAAAACACGGGAAATCGCATCGTTTAGATCAATTTTTGAGGTATCAAACTCAGTGCCCTGACGTTCAATTGTTTCATATGAACGTTGCATACGTGGTGTTCCACCAAGCATGACCTGCATTGGAATATCAACTGCTTTATTGTCAAATAATGGATCTTCTACCGTTAAATGACGTGCTTCGGTAGCTTCACCCAATACAGCGAATGGGCAACGTTCACGTGCACAGATTTCTTCAAATAATTCTAATGATTCTGGGCGAATCGCTAAGACATAACGCTCTTGCGCTTCATTTGACCAAATTTCCATTGGGCTCATGCCACGTTCAAGCGATGGAATCTTACGCAGATTTAAAATTGCACCTAACTCGTGATCATTCACCAGTTCAGGCATGGCATTGGATAAACCGCCTGCGCCCACATCATGAATCGATACGACAGGATTAAAATCTTCCATACGCCAGCAAGTATCAATCACTTCCTGACAACGGCGTTCCATTTCAGGGTTTTCACGCTGTACTGAAGCAAAGTCAAGGTTTTCACCTATCGTACCGCTATCTACAGAAGATGCCGCACCACCGCCTAAACCGATTAGCATGGCTGGGCCACCCAGTACAATCAGTAAATCACCCGGTTGTATAGCATCCTTTTCAACGTGGTCAGGACGAATGTTTCCATAACCACCTGCTATCATAATTGGCTTATGGAAACCTTTGACTTCACCATTAACATTTTGTTCAAAGGTACGGAAATAACCGTTTAAATTAGGACGACCAAATTCGTTATTAAACGCTGCGCCACCCAATGGCCCTTCAATCATAATTTGCAATGGTGATGCCATACGTGAAGGTTTGCCGTAATTATCCTCCCAAGGCTGCTCAAAGCCAGGAATATTCAGGTTAGAAACGGTAAAGCCTGTTAAACCTGCTTTTGGTTTACCACCGCGACCGGTTGCCCCTTCATCACGGATTTCACCGCCCGAACCAGTTGCGGCACCCGCAAAAGGAGAAATTGCTGTCGGGTGGTTATGGGTTTCTACCTTCATTAAGATATGAGCAGCTTGGCTTTTATATTTATAAACAAAGTGACCCGTTTCATTATCTTTCTTAGGATAAAAACGCTGAGTGTCATAACCCACGATCACTGAAGCATTGTCTTTATATGCCGACAAAACTTCATTTGGTGATTCTTTATAAGTATTTTTAATCATCTGGAACAAAGATAATGGTTGTTTTTCACCATCAATTGTCCACTCTGATCCAAAGATTTTATGACGACAATGCTCAGAGTTAGCTTGAGCAAACATCATCAATTCGATATCGTTTGGATTACGTCCCAAGTCAGTAAACGCTTGGGTCAAATAATCAATTTCTTGTTCAGACAGCGCAAAACCAAATTCATTATTGGCTTTTACAAGTGCTGGTTTTCCCTCACCTAAAATATCAATCGAGTTTAAAGGTTTTGGTGCCGTTTCTAAAAATAAACGATGCGCATCTTCAATCTGGCTGAAAACTGTTTCAGTCATGCGGTCATGCAGAGCCTGTTTTACCTCATTGCTGAGTTCAGAAACACCTTTTAAAGTAAATAAAATACCGCGTTCCAGACGATGGATTGGAGTATTACAGTTTTTAAAGATATCCGTTGCTTTAGATGACCACGGTGAGATCGTTCCAATACGTGGGGTCACTAAGACTTGTATTTCATCATTGGCCACTTGGCGCAACTCAAATGACGACCCATCATTTAAAAGTTGCAATGCAGATTGATGCTGCTGCTCGTCGAGCGCTTGATCAAACAGGTAAACCCATTGGCTGTCAAAGGTTTGGACAGAACTGATTGAAGATAAACGTGTTAATAGTTGAGCTTTCTTGAATGAAGAATGTGCTGGTGCACCGGCCACGATAAACATGTTGATTTTGGCTCCACGGGCAAGTCTTTTGGACTTTACCGCAATGTGACTTTAGAGAGAGCGCATATTCTACTGTGAAAAGGCAAAATCAGCTAGATGGAGAACATGGATTTCTCTCATGTTATTCTATAATTAGCCCCACTTATATAGTGTTAACTAGCTTTATCACACCCAGTTCTTCTCTAAGGTGAGCAAAAATAGACCATTTTAGATGTGCGAAATTTCTTTTTTTAGATGTATCCAAATGTGACTTATTTCAGAAAATTAAAAATCTCAGCTTTTTACTGTGTTTTAAAGAAATACCACAAAACCCAAATCCCCAGAACCATTTTAAAATGACTTGTTCTGGGGATTTGTTTGTAATCATTAGGGATGTTTGAATGCCTTTTTTATAGCTGGATATTTAATAAATGCTGCCGTTTTTTCACCTGCTGTCCTACTTGCCCAATCAGTTGTTCAACCACACCATCGACATCTGACTTGATCTGTTGCTGAATCTTCATGGCTTCCAAAATTAATAGGGTCTGTCCTTTTACCACTTGATCACCAACATCGACTAGTAAATTGACAATTGCACCATCCATTGGCGCACGAATTTTTCCATCACCCAGTACTTCTGCTGCTTCTGGGGCTGCATAGGTCATATTTTCAATCAGTAAATTGCCATTGGCTGTATCTAAATAAAGCTGATTTTGATCAAGCACATAATTCAGCTTACGGCGCACTCCTTCCGCGCTATAAATGATCTGAGTAGGACTCATGTCTAAAACATGAATCGTAGATTGCTGATCACATAATTGAATTGTAATTTGCTGATGATTTCTTTCTACTTGTAGTGAAAATTGTTGATCTGCACATTTCAACTTTAATGGCAAAGGTATGGCAATACCTGTTTGCCATGCGCCTTTTGACGTTTTATGTTGTGCAAACAATGTTGCTGCAATCACCAAACTTTCAATTGCTGGAACTTGTGAATGTAAACTGACATCTTCCTGAAAGTGTTGCTGAATAAAAGCAGTATTGGTATCTCCAGCGACAATAATCGGATGACGCAATAAATTCACCAAAAACTGTTTATTACTATTTACACCAAGCAATACGCAATCATCCACCGCTCGCGCAAGTAGACGAATCGCATCCTGACGGGTTTTACCATAAGCAATTACTTTAGCAACCATTGGATCATAGAATGGACTAATTTCACCCTGTTCCAACATACCATGATCAATACGAACATTCGGTAACTCGGCAGGCTGCCAACGTAATACTTTGCCCGTTTGCGGCAAAAAATTCTGACGTGGATCTTCTGCATATAAACGCACTTCAATCGCATGTCCATTGAAAGTCAGCTGGTGCTGCTCTAAGGGTAAAATCTCACCATTTGCTACTCGTAATTGCCACTCAACTAGATCAAGTCCTGTAATCATTTCAGTGACAGGATGCTCAACTTGCAAACGGGTATTCATTTCAAGGAAATAAAATGCTCCAGATTGATCCAGCAAAAATTCAACCGTTCCCGCACCAACATAATCACAAGCTTGAGCTGCTGCAACGGCCGCCTCACCCATTTTTTTCCGTAATTCTGGTGTCATTACAGGGCATGGCGCTTCTTCCACCACTTTTTGGTGACGACGTTGAATCGAACAATCTCGTTCAAATAAATAAACATAATGACCGTGAGTATCACCAAATATTTGGATTTCTACGTGACGAGGCGCGATTACCGCTTTTTCAATAATGAGCTCACCCGAACCAAACGCATTTTCTGCTTCTGAACGTGCAGTTTCTAGGGCTTCTAGCAATTCAGATGGCTGATGCACCAAGCGCATGCCACGTCCACCACCTCCAGCAGATGCCTTAACCATCAAAGGAAAACCAATGTTCTTTGCTTGCTGAGCCAAATATTCAATATTTTGTTGATCACCTTCGTAGCCAGGTACACATGGTACGCCTGCTTTAATCATGGCAATTTTAGATAAGCGCTTACTGCCCATTAATTCAATTGCAGATGCAGTCGGCCCAATAAAAGTAATATTATGGTCCATACACGCTTGGGCAAATTCAGTATTTTCAGACAGAAAACCATATCCAGGATGAACTGCATCTGCACTGGTCTTTTTACATGCGTCAATAATATGAGGAATAGCTAAGTAAGATTCTGAAACTTTGGATGGCCCGATATATACTGCTTCATCGGCAACTTGAACATGACGCGCATTGGCATCAGCATCAGAATATACAGCAACAGTTTGGTAGCCCAGTGCTTTAGCCGTTTGCATCACTCGAACTGCTATTTCGCCACGATTTGCGACTAAAATTTTTGAAAATTTCATTATTCTTCAGCCCAATTTGGTAAACGTTTTTGGATAAATGCTAGTGTGCCTTCCTGACCTTCTATACCAGCAACCGCTTGAGCAAACTCTTGCGCAGCAGCATCAAGTAAAGAATCTAAAGGCTCATTTAAAGTCCGATGTAGCAATGCTTTGGTATTTCGAGATGCCAATGGTGCAGCACGTTTAATCTGTTGAATGGTTTCACTAAGTAATTGCTCAAGCTCAGTGTCATTACATACAACATCATGTATCACACCTAACTTCTGCGCAGTCTCAGCATTAAAACGTGAACCTAACAGCGCCAAACGACGAGCTTGAGTCAGTCCAATCCTTTTCACCACAAATGGTGCAATTTGAGCGGGCAATACCCCTAAACCTGTTTCTGGTAAGCCGAACTGAGCGTTATCACAGCTGATCGCAACGTCAGAAACACAGGCCAAACCAAAACCTCCTCCCAACACCGCGCCCTCTAAAATCACGACAACGGTTTGCGGAGCTTGATCAACCTGTTCAATCATGGCACCAAATCGGCGGTTAAAATCAACATAAGGTTGTAGGCTGCCTGTATGGGTAGCGGCTACCCGCAATGCTGCCATATCCTTAATATCTCCCCCCGCACAGAAATGCCCCCCTTTTCCACGTAGGATTACAGCACGGATTGAAGTATCCTCAGCAATATGAGTAAAGACCTGTTGAATGGCATTGACCATGTTGAGACTCATGGCATTACGACTTTCAGGTCGATTTAGCCAGATAGTCAAAATACTGCCCTGTTGTTCTAGTTGAATGCTGTCATCTATTTTTAAATCATCTAACACAATTCTTATCCTTATCGTCAAACCAAGAAAAATGTATAACAGGCAGCTCTTGCAAGGTACAAATTGGTAAAAAGTGCCAAATATTCAATATATCCAAGCATTTTTCAGCAGTTTTCCACGAAGCAGGAGCCACTAAGCTAGTTTTTCTTTTTAGGCAGGATATCCATAAGCTTACAGATGATGCCTAACATGATTTCATCTGCACCACCACCAATCGAACCTAAACGACCATCGCGATAGAGCTGAGAAGCTGGGTTATCCCACATAAAGCCATTGCCACCCCAATATTGTAGACAGCTATCTGCTACTTCACGGGTTAAACGTCCTGCTTTGAGTTTTGCCATAGAGGCCATCATAGTGACATTTTCACCCGCTATATGCTGCTCACAGGCTTGATAAGTCAATGCTTTTAGAGCCTCAACTTCGGTCATCAATTCAGCGAAACGGAAATGTATATATTGGTTATTAATGAGTGGCTGTCCAAAGGTGGTACGCTCTTTAGTGTAGTCAATGGTTTGTTTAATCACATTTTCCAAACCACCAATTGCATTGGCACAGGCCCACATTCGTTCTTCCTGAAACTGCATCATTTGCATCATAAAGCCCATCCCCTCCACTCCGACTAGATTACGCTGTGGTACACGAACATGGTCAAAGTAGACTTGAGCGGTTGTAGTTGAACGCATTCCCAATTTATTAAGTGGTGCTGAAAAGCTAATCCCTGCGATTTTTGCTGGGACAATAATCATGGATTTATTAACATGCGGTTTATCATCGGACGTATTGGCAAGTAGGCAGAAAAAATCTGCTTGTAGTGAGTTGGTAATCCACATCTTGCTGCCATTAATGACATAATCATCGCCCTCTTTTTTGGCTGTAGTTTTGATTGCTGCCACATCTGAACCTGCATGAACTTCTGACACTGCAATTGACGCGACATATTCACCACGAATCGCAGGATTCAAAAATTCATCCCGAAGTTCTTTACTGCCAAAACGAGCAAGTGCTGGTGTGGCCATATCCGTCTGTACCCCAATTGCCAAGGGTACACCGCCACAAGCTGCACGCCCCAGTTCTTCTGCTACTACAAGGTTATACGAGTAATCTAAGCCCAGCCCCCCGTTTTCTTCTGGTTTACAAATTCCAAGTAAGCCCAAATCTGCCATTTTTTTAAAGACATCATGAATTGGGAAACGCCCTGTTTCTTCCCATTCAGGAATAAATGGATTAAGTTCATTTTCTACAAACTGACGTGCGGTACGACGTAAAGCTTCATGCTCTGCGGTAAATTTCATAGTGTTGTCCTAAGTATTTTTATTGCCTAAATTTTGTTTAAATTAGAAACGTGAAACACCAAAGCGTGTAGGATTTAACTTTCGATGCTGTGCTTCATCAATAGTCTGCAATAAGAAAATCAATAGTTTACGAGTATCTCTTGGGTCGATAATGCCATCATCATGCAACATGGCTGTGTTAAATAGGGCTGTAGATTGTTGTTCTAGTTTCACTGAAGTACTTTGTTCAAGAAAATCTAGCATTTGCGGATTTGGCTCCATACCAGAGGCTTTTTGTTTACCCTCAGCCACAATCCGTAAAACCTTACCTGCCTGTGCTGCGCCCATTACTGCGACATGAGAATTTGGCCATGCAAAGATAAACTGTGGAGACAAACTACGTCCGCACATGGCATAGTTACCCGCCCCGTAAGAACCTGCCACCACGATTGAGATTTTTGGCACCGTTGTATTCGCCACTGCCTGAATCAGTTTGGAACCATGTTTGATAATGCCATTCTGCTCTGCATCCGTTCCCACCATAAAGCCTGTGGTGTTGTGCAGAAATAAGAGTGGACGCTGAGTTTGCTCACACAAATGAATAAACTGTGCAGCTTTAACCGCACCTTGCGGCGTAATGGGACCATTATTGGTAATGATGCCCACATGCAGACCACCCATTTTGGCCCAGCCGCAGACCGTCAAAGCATCATATTCCTGTTTAAATTCCAGAAAATCTGAATCATCAATTATCCGTGCAACGATCTCTTTCATATCAAAAGGTTGCTTGGGATCCTGAGGAATAATCCCTAATAACTCCTCTGCAGCATAACGCGGTTCTTTATAATTCTGATTGGATTGCTCAGTTTGTTCTTTCCAGTTGAGGTGCTCAAAAATCTCACGTGCCAGACGAATACCATCTGCGTCATTTTCAGCTAGATATTCCGCGACACCTGAGGTTTGAGTATGCATTTCCGCACCGCCCAATTCCTCCGCAGTCGCCACTTCACCTGTCGCAGCCAATAATAATGGTGGGCCTGCCAATAGCATTTCAGTCTGTTTACGTACTGCAATCACATAATCAGATAAACCAGGTTGATAAGCTCCACCAGCGGTGGCATTACCATGCACCACTGCAACTTGTGGAATCCCTGCCGCTGACATTTGCGCTTGATTGGCAAAAGTCATGCCACCATACGTAAATACTTCAGCCGCATAGTTCAGGTTAGCACCGCCACTTTCAGTCAATGTAACCATCGGCAATTTTTGTTCTAATGCGATTTTTTGCAGACGTAAAGTTTTATGAACACCCATCGGTGACATGGTGCCACCTTTGATCGCGCTGTTACTGGCAGAAACCAGCGCACGGACTCCACTGACAAAACCAATCCCCGCAATAATACCCCCGCCAGCTTCAGACCCATCCTTATCATCATGCATGTTATAGCCAACTAGCCCGCATAATTCTATAAAAGGCGAATCCGCATCTAACAATAGACGAATGCGTTCATGTGGCAAGATTTTGCCTTTCTTATCAAACTTGGGTTTTGCCGCATAGGACTTATCAATACTTTTTTGCTGAACAGCACGAACTTCAGCGAGTTGTGCCAACAATGCCTCTTTGTTTTGCAGGTATTGTTCATTCCCTACTACAATTTCAGATTGAAGAATAGTCATGGCTTAATCCTTGCTTTCGTCTGGTGCGGCTTTTTCAATCTGATCTTTTAATACATCAGGAATAAAAGCACGGTGAAAACCATTAAAAGACTGGCTATTGGTCGCATCAGCCAATGGATACATTCGCGTTCCTTGTGAAGCTGCACCATCAATTCTTAAAGTCACACCTGAAACAAAAGCGGCAGCATCTGAAAGCAAATAGCAAATAGCGGAGGAGATTTCGGACTCGGTGCCCATACGTTTTAAGGGGACATTACCCGCCAAACTTGGAATAATGACTTTGGCAAAATCACCACTATAGTTGTCCATGCCCGAAGAAATAATCCACCCCGGTGCAACTGCATTGACACGCACACCTGAATGCCCCCATTCCACCGATGCGGTTTTAGTCAAATTATCAACACCTGAACGTGCTGCACCTGAATGCCCCATACCCGGCATGCCACCCCACATATCTGCGGTCATGTTGACAATGCTGCCACCATGTTTTGC
Source organism: Acinetobacter sp. S40 (assembly GCF_016624705.1). Taxonomy (NCBI): domain Bacteria; kingdom Pseudomonadati; phylum Pseudomonadota; class Gammaproteobacteria; order Moraxellales; family Moraxellaceae; genus Acinetobacter; species Acinetobacter sp. S40. The sequence continues at coordinate 70,470 of NZ_JACVTU010000003.1, read as the reverse complement.
CATCCATTGATTATAAGCTTCACGCATCAGATAAAAGGTTGAATGCAAATTATTGCGTACCACTGCATCAAAACCATTGGTAGAAATATTTTCAAGCGCAGATGGGAATTGTCCACCCGCGTTATTCACTAATCCATCAAGTTTGCCAAATTTTTCAATAACTTCGGCAATCATGTTTTTAACTTGTTCTTCATCACGGTTGTCACAGACGATAAAATGAACTTTGCCACCATCTTCCAGAATTTCCTGACTGACTTTCTCTAATTTTTCAACTTTACGTCCCGTAATCACGACTTGCACACCCAAGGATGCCAATTCATGTGCAGTACAACGGCCGATACCAGAGCCACCGCCTGTCACGATAATCACTTTGTCAGCAAATGCATCTGCCCTGAAAATTGATTGATAACCCATGTTTATATCCCTTACTTATTTTTCTAACAGTTGTGCTGGTAACTTCACTGGCATATCCAATACTTGCTGTGCAAAGGCTTTACCTTGTGGATCGATCCGCAAGCTGGCAATACCGCCTCCGCCTAATGCATTTTCCAACATGAAATTCAGCGCATGCATTTCAGGCAATTCATAACGGATCACCTTGGATTTATCTGGGTCTAAAACATGCTGCATATAGCTAGCAACATTGGCTTCCGTCAGCGCTGCACGAATCCACGGTAAGTATTCGGTCTTACGCGCAATCACCCCAATATTGCTGTGATTGCCCTTATCTCCACTACGCGCGTGCGCTACCTCAATTAAAGGCACTTCAATCTCATCGCCTTGATAGGTGGCGATTTCACCGACGGGATGTAGCTCAACATCTAGTGCCTTTTGCCCAGTAGGAATCTGAACAGGATGACGCTGCCCCTCAAAATCGACTTCTACGTTTAATTGATCTTTATCAATCAAGAATGAAAATAATTTCACCACTGCTGAGGCTTTAGGGCGACCTCCGACAATCCCTGCCAATGCGGGCGCCATCCCTGTTGAAGCTTGAGCAATTTCAGAAGCAAAGAACATACAAGCTTCTTTAAACAGATGTTTGACCGCGATTTTGACCACCACTTCACGGCTATCTTTAATTCTTGAATGTGGACCATAGGTACTTTCAATTCCCAAGATTTCCACCGATTTTTCACTAAATGGTGGAACTGAACGCAACGCCAATACCCGTTCGCATTTACTCAGAATAGCATAGGCAATCGCTTGGGCTTTTTCTGGTGCTTCACGACCAGCAATTAAGAAACTGACTAAAACTCGGTAGCCATCGGCATAGGTAGCACTGACTTTATATTGCTGAGTCGGTGCACGACCTTTTGCACCTATCACTTTGACGCGATTTTCACCCACCTGTTCTAAATGGACTTGGCTAAAGTCTGCGATCACATCAGGTAAAAGGTAGGCTTGTGGATTGCCGATTTCATAAACGATTTGTTCGGCTACCGTCGCCGTTGAAACTAAACCACCTGTTCCTTGAGGCTTGGTTACGATGAAAGATGCATCCGCACTCACTTCCACAACGGGAAAGCCCATATTGTCAAAGCCCTGAACCAGACGCCAATCAGTAAAATTTCCACCGGTACATTGTGCGCCGCATTCAATCACATGCCCTGCCAATGAACCCTGTGCCAGCTTGTCATAGTCTTCAAGTGACCATTTATATTCGTGCAATAAAGGTGCGAGCACTACAGCCGAATCGACCACACGACCAGTAATCACAATATCCGCACCCAAATCCAAGGCATCACGGATCGCAACAGCACCGAGATAGGCATTACTACTGGCAACATGTGCAGGCAAGGCATCGCCGTTAAACATTTCCTGAATATTTTGCGTTAATAATTCCGTATGCTTTGGTAGTACATCATCCCCCAATACCACCGCGACTTTTAAATTCAGTCCCTTTTCATCAATGATTTTTTGTAACGCATCGCGACAAGCCAGTGGATTTACCCCGCCTGCATTACTAATCATTTTAATTTTTTTCTCAGCAATTTTATTGATCAATGGCGACATAACTCGACTGACAAAATCAAGTGCATAACCATGACTTGGTTCCATCATCATCGCTTTTGCCATGATCGACATGGTGATTTCTGAGAGATAATCAAAGACTAAATAATCAATATCACTCAGATGTACCAACTGAAAAGCAGCTGTATTAGTATCGCCCCAGAATCCTGATGCACAGCCGATTTTTACTATTTTTTGGTCATCCTGTTTGACACTCGTCATGCGCTTTCTCATTGTTCTTGCAAAAAACGCTTTAACATTACCAAGCAAGTGCTTGGTTTGTAAAGTGCATAATGCTATGCTGTATTGGCAAAAACAGTCAAATTCAAGCAAATGCTTGTTATAAAAAGATAAGACAATTCATAAAATGAATTTTGTTACAATACCTCTCAGATCAATAGGATAGACGGATAAGCATGATCGCAACTTCAATTGAGCAAATACCCAAAATTGTTTGTTTTGATGACAGTCCACGTGGGCGTTTATTGCAAGGTGCCGCCTATCTATTTTATAAGCAGGGTTATGACAAAACTACGGTTCGTCAACTTGGTGAATTCATTGGGATTCAATCTGGAAGTTTGTTTCATCATTTTAAAAGCAAAGATGACATTCTAGCCACGGTAATGGAACAAACCATTATTTATAACTTTGCACGTTTAAAAGAAGCGGCTGAACGCTCAGCTGATCCTGAACAGCAGTTACGCCATCTCATTAAAGCTGAATTAGTTTCAATTACAGGTGATACAGGTGCAGCAATGGCTGTTCTAGTACATGAATGGGCGGCACTTTCTAAAGAAAAACAAGCATACATACTTAAAATGCGTAATGAATATGAGCAAGTTTGGCTAGATGTCATTGAAAAATTATGCGTTCAAGGCAAAGTTAAACATGATGCTTTTATCTGGCGTCGTTTAATGGGCGGGGCTATTTCGTGGACAGTAACGTGGTATAAACCTGAAGGAAAAATTAGTCTTGATGAACTCACCGAAATGGTTTTGGAAATGGCGGTGAAATGAGGCCAGTCTATTTGCGTAAGCCTCAACTCAGTGATTTAACGCAAATCAAACATGCTTACTCGAATATTATTCGTAGCTACTTCCATTCTGCCTATTTAGGTTATGAAACCTTTGATCCTTATACCAGTCATGGCCATTGCGGCAAGGACTGCAATTAGTTTTACACAAGTATTTCAAACTCTGAACTTGCATCGACTAGAAGCCAATATCCAACCAGACGATCTGCCCCTTTAAGCACGACACAGCTTATCGCTCACGTCTATTTATCTATATTCGTTGTATTAGAAAGCTGTTATTGTTATTAAACATCAAGCGATTATAAGAATTAGTAAAAATGAATCCAGTACAACATGCCAATATTTCGGTGAAACGTCGTGGGGGCGAGCTTGAAGATTATATTGATATTCATGCGCTAATCGACAGCACCAAAATGTTGTGTACCGACAATCGCCATCGTATCTTGCATACCTTTTGGGGTGTTCAAGAAGTGATTATTCCGATCTTTGGCCATCACTTCAAAAATAGTGCTGGGAATAGCATTGAAGTAAAAGACCTATGTGAAAAAGACCACCTATTGGTTGATTTTCATCACCGCTTTATTCCAACCATTGGCGATTTTGTTGCCGCGATGCAGGATATCCCTACAGATGGACTGGCGAAACGCCTAGAGAAATTCCACGCTGATGTGATTGATGACCCAAAGCTATCAGCAACTTTGCTCTCGCCGTTATCGGTGACAGGACAATTAAAGTCATTACTGATCACCCACAATAGTTGGTTTATCAATACCATTCTTCCGCTGATGGGAAAAGGTGAAGCCAAATTTATGGATTTTGATATTCGTCCTGATTTCTTTTTCAATCCTATGCGTTTTGAACTCTGGATGGACAATGGCATGGCTGTGCCACCTAGTGCAGCAAAATTGCAAGAATTAAAAACTAAAATTGCTTAACTTAAGGGGAAATAAAAATGAGTAATATCCAATACGTGATTCGTCAAAATGACTTTGCTTACAATGACGAATGGCATCTGACCAACTGCGTTTCAACTGGGGCAATCAAACAGATTTATACAGATAAAGCTGAGGCGGAAAAGGCATATAAAACCCTAGTCGTTGAAGGCTTATATTATGATGAGCTTTGTAACTATGATATCGGCAATGGCGAAGTAGATGATGAAATCTACGAGAAACTTGAAGCTTTAGTATTAGAAAAAACAGGCAAAAAATTTGATATCGAAGATGGTGAAATTCCAAAGCTCAATGAAGATGATGCTTTCGAATTTGCCAAAATTTCGGGTATTGTCTGGTATCAACTCATAGAAGTCGATGCGACACAACCTTGCTATGTCCTCTGGATTAATTCAGAAGAAGACTATTTTTCTGGCTATGAAACTGGCAGCATTATTTCGAGCCAAGATGAAAACTTTAGTGATGTTACGTGGGAATCCAATATTTATGCGATGGACTATGAGTTTGAAGCCTTGATGGACAAGCCACTTGCTGACTTAAGTGATAGTCCATTGCTATTCAAACAATTTATCGAGCAGACTTCAGATATTCGCTATGATTCTGAAAAAGATAGCATCGAAGGTATTGCACTAGACAGCATAAAATTTATTGATATCAAAGCACTGAATTCATTTCTAAAACAACCCATCTTTGAAATCCGTCAAATTTCTTTAGAAGAATTAGCTGAACTAGAATAAATTTCAAAATGAAAAAGTGCGGTGTTTTAACCGCACTTTTAATGAGCTAGCAAATAAGTTTAATACCCCAATTGCTTACTAATTAGGTCCTTCATAATCTCTTCTGCACCGCCACCAATCATATTCACCTTCACTTCACGATAAATACGTTCGGATTTAGTACCACGCATAAAGCCCATACCCCCAAGCGTCTGCACTGCAGCATCTGCACAGAATTGCATGGTTTGAGTAGCAACATTCTTAAGCATACAAATCTGGGCAATCAGTTCACTGCCCTGCAATTCTGGCTTACCCAAGCGATAAGCAATATCCTCCAATAAAGCACGCGTTGCAGTCAATCGAGTTGCCATATCCACCAACTTATGACGCATGACTTGATGATCAACCAAACGCTTGCCAAAGGTTTGACGCTGCCGAGCCCAATCCAGCGCCTCTTCATAGCAAGTCAAAGCAAAGCCATAACTACTTGCTGCAAGGAAAAAACGCTCCATATTAAAGTTATTCATAATCACCAAAAAGCCCATATTTTCAGGGCCTAATAAATGGCTGGCTGGCACTTTGACGTTGTCAAAATGCAAATGTGCCGTATCTGAAGCCCACCAACCCATTTTATCCAGTTTAGTTTTACTAATCCCGTCACTGTGTGCGTCAATTAAAAGCATTGAAATACCATTTGCGCCTTTCGCATTCGGATCGGTACGAACCGCAACTGAATAATAATCAGCCCGCATTCCTGAAGTGATAAACGTCTTTTCACCACTTACCAGAAAATACTCTCCCTCGCGCACAGCTTTTGTTTTAAGAGCGGCCACATCCGAGCCACCACCGGGTTCAGTAATGGCTAATGCAGAGATCTTTTCACCTGATAAAATTTGCGGGAGGACTTGAGCTTTGACTTCTTCGTTTGCAAAATGCTGGATCGGTGGCGCGCCAATCGTATGTGAAAGTAAGGACGCAGCTAAACCACCCGAGGCACATTTTGCCAGCTCAATCGAAGCTAACAACGTATAAAATGCATCTGTTCCTGCAACTCCACCATATTGTTCTTCAAAACCGAGCCCCAATAAACCAATATCAGCTGCTTTTTTATAAAGTTCTCGCGGAAAGGTTTCGCTCTCATCCCATTCATTAATAAAGGGTGAAATCTCTTTTTCCACAAAGCGTCTAATACTCTTGGCAAATTCAAGATGCTGCTCATTATAGTACACAGGATTAAGATGCATATTCTGCTTCCTAGCAATTAGTGGTCATTGTTTTTCAAATGTTGAATGAACACTAAAGTAGCAAACCCATAAAAACCAAGCAAGCGCTTGGCAAAATTAAAATTTAAATAAATGCTTAAAATGATCTTAGAACAAACGACTGTATGTTTAAGCGACCATAAAATTCAGGCCTAACCGAATATGATTGAATACCAGTCTTCTCGTGCATGTTTTATGGTATTTTCATTCAGTGATATGTTTTTAAATCAAAATATTCAATGGACTGTAGTTATTGAGATTGCTCTTTAGTCAGTAGTTTGCCAGCTCTGACTCCATCATTGATCAGTCGATAAAGCATTCTCGTGAATAAGAATATTGAATTGATTAAATTAATTAATAAAAGCCAATTAAAGATTATTTATTCTTTTAAATTAAATGGTTATATAAGAATGCTGCAATTAGTTCATCTTAAACATACATGATATTTTTCTGCATTGACAAGTTCTCTGATATTGCATTTTTTACTTTATCTTCGTTATTTAGTTTGATCTGATGGCGATAATAAGTCTTGAGGGAAAACTTTTCAGAAAATTAAGCCATCAGATATTAAATATTCCGTTATCTTAATGTGAATTAAAATTAGGAACACGTGACTCCATTCACATTCACCATTTTGTTCGCATTTAACATGACAACAGAGCTAGCAATATTGTCAATGATTCGGTTTAGTGATTGTGTAGATGCGATCACAATATTGTGGATATTCCTACTTTCACCCTGAATAGGCACGGTAAAACTGGTTCTACAACTCAGTGAACGATTTGCTAGATTTCTTTGAGCTAAAGCGGCTGAGTTCTGCACAGCGGAAATATCAGGTTTTACAATCCATGTCACCATGACATTTATATAATGATCATTAGAATCTGTAAAAGCCGAACGGTTTAAACCGTCAATGACATCAAAATTTGAAAAATCCGTCGCAATACGATATGACACCTGACCTGCCGTCATTCCACTATTATAACGATCAACAGCACCCAATTTTTGTTGCAATCCAGCCGATAAACCATCGCGTAATTGTGTACTTAAAGTCGATGTCCAGCGATCATTGTCCAGCACTTTTGACTTACCCTGATTATCCTGTAGAACAATGGATGCTCGATCTAAACGATCTGGCAATCCTACAGGCAATACTTCGATAACATTTACCCCCGAGTTCTGTATGGGGGTCACTTTGGCTTGCAAAGTATAATAGTTAGGCGTTGGTGAACTAGAGCAAGCACTGACAAATATCACTGTTGCTACCAGTCCTAGTCTAAAATAATTTTTATTTTTCATTTCGATCAACCTCAGGGGTTTTACCTCGAATCAAGGATTCTGGATGCTGTTCAATATAGTCTGACATTAATTGTAATGATGCTGCTGCACGAGTCATTTGCTGTAAGGCACGGCGCACATCACGTTGCAACGGCGCATCACTGGATAAAATGGATTCGGTAGACCGTAAAGTACCACGTACATCATTTAAGGTAGACTGTAATTCTGGCGCAACTTTACCATCGAGCTGTTGAACCAACTGATTAGTTGAATCAATGGCAGTATTCATATTATCCAATGTTTTACGCATATCTTGCCCAATTTCAACCAACGGGAATTTTGTCAATTTATCCGCGATCTGGGAAACCTGAGCCTGCAATCCTTTTAACTCAGATGGCATTGTTGGCACTTCAAAAGTACCATTTGGTAATACTTTTATAAACGCGGGCTTGGCTTTAGGGAAAAGATCAAAAGCAATATAATTTTGGCCTGTCAGTAAATTACCTGTTCGCATTTGTGCTCGCCAACCATTTTGGACAAAGCGTTTAAAAATTTCGCCATTCGGATCCATATCCTGACCATGTGCTAAACGCGATGGATAAATAGTACCTTCTGCTCGCATACGAACACGACTGTAATTACGATCAAACTCAGCATTGATTGATTTGATATTTCCTACTTCAATACCCATAAAATCAATCGGAGCACCTGCGGTCAATCCTCGTAATGATTGGTCAAAATACATCACTACGCTAATTGGTTTGCCGTCAGGATCTTTTAAAGCCTCGGCTTTTGAATCCCATAAATTAAAATGACTTAAATTCTGGGCAATTTGTGCATTTGAATTTTCAGGATATCCAAAGGCAATACCACCCGCCACAATACTGGCTAATGATTGAGTATCTAGATTAAATCCAGAAGCATTTAAGGTTACATCTACGCCACTGGCTTGCCAAAAACGAGCATCCTGAGTTACAAACTTGTCATAAGGTGAACGGATGAACGTCTGAAGTTCCACATATTTACCATCATTAGCCAAGTTATAAGCGGTAATCTGACCCACATTAATTCGCCGATAATAAATTGGAGAACCAATATCCAATGAACCTAAATCTTTAGCCTTTAAGAAAAATCTTTTTCCTGGCACATCTGAGGTCACTACTGGAGGAACTTCCAGTCCATTAAAATCTTCTTTTTTCTCATCTGATTTTCCGCCATCAACCTCGATATAAGACCCTGAAAACAGCGTATCAATTCCAGAAACTCCACTGGTGCCCACTCGTGGACGAACCACCCAGAAACGCGAATCTTTTGCAGCAAAATTACTTGCATCCTTACGTAACTCAATTTTAGCAATCACATGGGAGCGATCATCTGAAAGTACTATTTCACGGACCAAACCAATATCCACCTGTCGATATTTTACAGTCGTTTTTCCAGCAACTAATCCTTCAGCCGTTCGGAATGACACATGAATAGTAGGTCCGATCGCCAAAATAGATTTTATGGCTAAAGAAAGTGCAATTAATAATGCAATAAAAGGAATCAACCAAATCAGTGCAGGTCTCCACTTACCCTTTTTTTTCTGGGGGGGTGGCAAAGTTTCAACTGTCTGATTCAGATCATGATCTGGATTGCTATTGGTTGTATTATTTTCCGTCATCATTCATGTTCTTTTTAACGAGGCTGAAAAAAATCATTCTTCGATGGTAAATGATTTATCTGATTAATCATGGTCTTTTTCGTAGAATTAGGTTGCTTTTGTAATCTATTTTGAGACGCATAATAATTATCCCAAATGATACGTGGGTCAAAACTTAATGAGGCAAACATGGTCAGCACGACAACTGCCCCAAAGGCAACAGCACCCGGCCCTGCCAAAATAGTTGCTAATGATTGAATCTGTATAAGTGCCGTCAATAACGCTACGACAAAAACATCAATCATGGACCAGCGTCCAACAAACTCAACAATACGATATAACACGCTGCAATGTGAAGGTAACATATTCCATTGTGCTGAGGATTGCATTCGCACCACAAACACTAAAAAGTATAAAATCAGCAATTTTACCATCGGGATAAATATACTTGCAGTAAAAATCACCGCTGCAACAAAGTAATCACCACTTTGCCAAAAATAGATTACACCGCTCATAATCGTATCTTGTTGATGCCCTAATAATGAATCTGTAATCGTCATCGGCAGTAGATTTGCGGGTATATACAAAATAGTCGCAGCAATGACCAATGCCAGGGTTCGACTTTGGCTATGGTCTTTGCGTACATGCAAAGCTGTTCGACATCTACTACAATATTGATGCTGATCCATTTGATTTGTTTGTGTATTAAGCAAACCGCAACAATGGCAAGTAACGAATGCAAGATCGATGGCTCGTGGAATAACGGGATTAGTACGAGCATCGTCATCGGCAATATACTCTTGGTTATATAATTGCTTTCCAATTTGTTTGATCTTTTTCATGACAAGCACCGATCAACTTCATCCCAAATATCTTTAACTTTGACTGAAGCGATATACACCAGTAACAGGCTTAATATCGCAAATGCCCATAAAGCGATACCCGGAATTACTACCACCATTCCCATCAATTTAACCAATGTCACCAGAACACCAATTAAAAAAACTTCAACCATCCCCCATGTTCTGAATACATAGATCGTTCTTAAAGCAGGCGTTAAATACTTTGGCCGTGTTTTAAAAATACTGACCGATCCAAAAATATAAGTTAATAGTAATAAATCTGTAAGTGGAACAATAAATGTAGTGATTAAGATAAGAACCCCAACAAACCCTCGATCAATATGAAACATAGTCAAGGCTGCACCTAGCAGTGTTGTCTGGGATATATTGCCATTGAGCTCTACACTAACGATTGGAAAACTATTGGCCACAATAAAAATAATTAATGCAGTAATGACCAGCGCCAGCAATGTATTGAAAGGTTTAACCTGCCGATAAAGCTCAGCACCACAACAATGACAGTACGCACGCTCACCCCGTTCAAGCTTTACTTTTCGATAAAGCGCATCGCATTCTTCACAGCAGCATAATGTTGTCCGTGACAAATAACTGACTGTACTTCGCAGATTTTGATCAGAATCTGCTAAAGGTGAATGCGTTGCATTAGGTTCGCTCATAAAATAGTCATGCTCTTTTATTGTTTCTTTATTCATTAATTCCAAAAAACTTATCTGATCCCGTAAAATGATCGAGATTTTTCAGTATCTTGAATGCCAGTTAGCCTTTGTCAAATAGGAATGAAGGTATTGTCTTCTCATTTTTAAATGGTCGGGATGACTATAATTTTATATCTCAACAAAAATAGGCAAGCAACCATTGAACTGTTTCAGTGAAATCTAAATTTTGTTATTTTACGAAAGCCAAAAAACCCTGATAACTTAAAATTTGAGTAAAACGCCTGACTGGACTAAAACCCGCCTTTTCAAGCAAATCAAAAGTTTGATTATCGGATAAAGCATAAAAATCATCTGAAAGTCTTTTCAACATTGCACTTGTTTGCACTTCTGTTAATCCATTACTTTCACAAATATTTTTTAATGCTTCTTGTTCTTGTTCAGTTTGCATGGCAGTTAAGTCAAAAGTTAAGAATAGACCACCGGCTTTAATTCGCTTTCTTATGGCATCTAAAAATACCAACTTCGTGCTAAACGGGACAAAGTGCGTAACCAATATAGAAAGCGCAGCATCAAAATGATTCATATCATCTAATGTAGGTACATCACCTAATATAAAACGTACCCGATATTGTGTATCAACATCTTTAACACTTGCCTTTGCTTTATCCAACATAGTGGCAGATAAGTCTGTTGCAGTAAAACTCCATTCTGGAAAAGCTTGCAGCAAATAACGAAGCTCATAGCCTGTTCCACAACCCACGACTAAGATATTGGCACGTTTAGGTAAATATGTTGTCAGCAATGCCCGTATTTGCTGATGAACTACTTCATAACCTGGAATCAATTTACGAATATGTTGATCATAACCATCAACCACCTGCTGTGACGTAAAATCTTTTGCCATATTATTTTAACCCTCTTCTTTGTTTAGGATTCAAGATGATGTCGATGAATAATCGCCTGACTCAGAATTTGATAAATTTCTTTGAGATCTGATCGATCAGCTTTTTGCAACAAATTTTGATGCATTTTTAGAATATTATAATCTTGTCGAGCAGCTGGCCCCGTTTGTACCTGCATCGGATTATATTGAGTTGCTTTTTTTGCCGTTTCCAGCATCAAAGGATAAAGCAATGAAAAATCAACATGTTGCTGATCTACAATTTGTTTTGCCATATCATAACAATAATTACTAAAATTACAGGCAAAAACAGCAGCCAAATGCAAACTTAAACGTTGAGCAGATGAATAAGAATACACACGTTTACTTAGGCTATTGGCCAGATCATTTAAAATTCGACCACTTTTTTCTTGAATCGCCTCAATAAATAAAGGGGTTTCGGTCCAATTAATTTCACTTTCAAAACTAAAAGTCTGAAGTGGATAAAACACACCGGCATTCGGATAGAAATCAGATAAAACCTTAAGATCGGTGCTCCCCGACGTATGGACAATCAAAACATGCTCTAAAAGTGTATGAATAGATTGAACTACTTGCGAAATAGCCTGATCGCTTACGGCAAGAACCAATAAATCTGTATTGGGATTGATTCGGTTATACTCATTTATCGCTTGGGCACCCACCTGACTAGCAAGTTTTTCTGCATGTTCCAAATGACGACTCAAAATCTGTACAATTTGATGCTGTTGAGCAAATGCGTGGGCTAAATGTGTTGCAACTTTTCCAGAACCTATAAAACTGATCCGCATACCCCAATCCATCTACACAAATAGGCTTAAGCATGCCAATAAAGAAAGGACGAATCAATCGCCCTCTGCAAATATCAGATTTTTATCAAACAATTTTAATTAAATAGATTATTTAAATATATCACTCGTTCAATTGTCCGCTGATTAAAGCATTTTGTATATTGCACTTCGATATTTTGATCATTTAATACCTCATCCCAATAGTCAGATTGTTTTTGATAAGTTTCTCTTTCATTTTCAGGAATTTCATAGACAGGCTTTTGTGCAATGACTTTACAGTCTATATCTCTTTTTTCAAACCAATCCGCTTGATCCTGTTTAAATCGTTCACGCTGTTCTTCTGTAAAGTTATCCCATGTCTGATTCAGCCGTTCAACCTGTTTCTGTTTTTCGGCTTCCAGTTCTTTTTTACGAATATCCATTGCCTGTTTTGCCAGATTATATTGTGCAGCGTATTTCTGGTCATTATCCTGCATTATGGAATGATATTCTTTATTTTTTTTGACATAACTTTCAAAAAGAACCGCGTGCTTTGTAATAAAAGCAACGTCTTCTAATATTTCTTTTTGGTTCTGTACACTTAGACTCAAACCCTCTTTATCTGTCTTGGTGATGCTATATAAAAAGTTACCCCGTAACTCATCATCTGTTACCGTCAAACCTGATTCATTATCATCTAGATAATCTTTTACCGTTGGATATCCTTCTACTTCAACATTTTCAATATAAGCCTGATAAGCATTTTCTGCACGTTGTATTAAACCTTTTGGAAAAGATACCACCATTTGACTTTCACAATTAAGCTCTTTTGCAGTCTTGATATCTTCAGTCAATGTACGAATAGTTTTAATTTCAAATCGCAAACCTTTATTAATTTTTTCCAACAGATTTTGGTCAGCTTCATCATATCTAGAAGATTGACGCAGATTTTTTTCAATGACTTTTATATATTCAGCTTTTAAATTAATCTGAATTTTATTGAGATTATCAGGATCAGTACAACTGAAATTTGAAATATTATGAGCTTTGTTTTCAGTTTTTTTATTTTTAAAGTAGTCACAACCAACAAATAAAGTTGTAGTTAACAATACGGTACAAATAGGGGGAAATTTCATGCTTTTAGACAATCGCTTTTGATTATTTATATCAGCTACATCTTAATAATCCCATATTTATTAATCAAGAATTTTAATTATTTTGTTTTAAATACAAACTTACTTGTCATTTAATGACAAGAATTAAAATCATTATATTTTTATGTACAAAACACCTTCTACACAAATAAAATTTTAAATAATTTTTTATATTATATTTCGTACAATAGTCTTAATGAGTGTTAGGTGCATGACCAATAAGACTGATAATATGAGACGTATCATTAGCCAATCTACATTTGCAAGAGGAGAAGTTTACAAAAGTGGAATAAAGGAATATGTAAAAAAGATGAGTGAACTTGGAAAAATGGGTAAACATATAAAAGGTGGAGGATATTTATTCCTTGCTTTGGATGTTTACAATGCAGAAGAGGCTATTGCTCATGCAAAAAAAGAAGAAAAAGCAAGAACAACTGTTGTTGAAAGTTCAAAGATTGTTGGTGGTTTAATTGGCGGTAGTGTAAGAGCATTTATTGTATTTACAGTAGCCACTGGGGGGACATCACTAATTTTACTCGGTCTTGCTGCTGGGGCTTCGGCTTTATTAGGATGGGGATTTAGTAAAGGAGCAAGAATAATAGCAGATAAAGGTTATCTTTTTTTGAGAGTTAATAAAATGTCATGAATAAATTTTTATTATTTATAAAAACTATGCCATTTGTATTTTTGACTATAGTTTTCTCTTTTTTATATTTATTTTCTTTCGCAGTTCAATACATTGATATAAACAAAAATCTAAAAGAAATTTGCAAAATTATGTTTAAATATGACGACCTTTACAAACCGCCTTTAAATTATTTTGATTTTTATTTTCTAAGTACCCTTTCCTTAGTTTTTTTGCGTGAAACACTCAATATAAAAAAATAACAAAATTTAAAAACTTTACGGAAAGGAGTTTTATTATAAAATTGAAAAACATCAGTTAAATAAGCTACTTCACCAAAATCCATACTTTTTTTACATTCAATATTTTGTATTCTTCTTTGGCATCCTTAGTATAATTTTTATGGATACTGCATGTTTTTTAATTAAATTTTCATAAAATATTTTATTTATATGTCTTTCTGTCTTATTGAAAAGACATCATACTACTCTAAAAAATAAGACTCCAGACTAACACATCAAATTACATCTTTAGTTCTTGAGCTATCTCATTAAAATATATATTACAATTCATAATGAATTTTTTTATGTATTTAAAATAAATCCCCCCAACTCAGTGGGGGAGATTTTTTAACTTAGAAAAGTTTGAATGACTTTTCCAGTCAAATTCTGGTTTAAAAGTGGCGTATTTTTACCACTGGAAAGAATACTTTTCTTTTCCACTGTCCATGCTAGATCAGGATCCACTAGCACCCAACCTTTCTCTGCCTGCCAGCGTTCCAGCATGTTTGCCACTTGTGCAGGAGCTAAAGTGACTTTTTCAACCCATTCAAGTGGTTCAAATAAACCTTCTTTAACCAGTTGTACTCCTAATGCAACATAAGTATCAAAAGCACTGATCCCCGGCAGGGTTTCTGCAAATGGCATCATTTTCGCTGAACTACTCAACGGCTCATGGTGAGTGCAAATTGCATCAATCACGCCTGACTTAAGAGCCTGACGTAATTGCTCTTTATCTTGCTCGGAACGCAAGGGCGGACGGACATGGGCAAGTGAATTAAAGCCATCAATCAACGATTCTGTTAAATGTAACTGATGCATCGCAACGTCAGCCGTGACTGGCAAACCTTTGGCTTTAGCCGCTTCAATCAATTCAATTGATTTTCCAGAAGACAACAATCCAAAATGTGCCCGCACTCCCGTAGCTTCAATCATAATTAAATATTTGGCAATCGCAATGGTTTCTGCAATCGCAGGAATCATAGGCAAACCCTGACGTGAAGCGATAAACCCTTCATGTACACAGCCATCTTTAGCAATTTGCGGCTCTTCTGGATAAAATACCACGGTTAAACCCAAACCTGCTGCATATTCTAGTGTGCGAATGACCACATCATCGTCTTCAAAGGCTGCATTGGCATTAGAAACCGCAGTACATCCCCCCTTTTTCAACGCTGCCATATTGGCAGGTTGCTTACCCCATAACCCTTGAGTCTGTGCGCCAATAATATGCAAATGAAACTTTCCATCGGTCCATGCTTTTTCAATTAAGCCATGAATCAAAGCTCCGTTATCCTGCACAATTGGTTTGGAATCAGGTGGAGTGATCACATGTAAAATGCCATTTTCACGTGCAGCCAGACCTTCGGACTTTAATGTACCATGCTGTTGTTGTCCCGGCTCTCTTACACGCGCGCACAAATCTACCATGGTTGGCATCAACCATTTACCTTGTGCATCGATACTCTGATCAATTTGATCAAGTGATTTGACCATTTTTCCATTTTGTAAAAAAACAGTGGTTACGCGGTCAATTTTCTCAACAGGATCAAGTAAACGGACATTTTCAAGTTTTACATTGCTCATGATTTCGATCTCTTATCCCGCAATTGCTTCGATTAAACCTTGTTCCTGTAACTGGCCTTGCATCGTCAATGCCAAGACTGCCATACGCACAGCAATGCCATTGGTCACCTGATGTAAAATCACAGAACGAGGACCATCGGCAATGCTGGAATCAATCTCAACACCTCGATTCATCGGGCCTGGATGCATCACAATACAGTCGGGCTTGGCTAAAGCTAAACGTTCCTGATTTAATCCGTACATACGATAAAATTCAGATTGAGACGATAAAGCAGGTGAATCAATCCGTTCATTTTGAATCCGAAGTGCAATAATCACATCACAATCCTGAACTCCTTCATCCATTTTATTAAACAAACGGACATGATCGCCAAATTCACTAAAACCGACAGGTAATAATGTATTGGGTGCAATGACACGAATATCTTTGCAGCCCAGCGTTTGCAAAGCTGCAATATCAGAACGTGCAACACGTGAATGTTTAATATCCCCAATAATGGCCACACTGAGTTCTTCAAATGGTTTGTGAGTATCGCGACGAATAGTGAGCATATCCAGCATAGCCTGAGTGGGGTGCGCATGGCGACCATCTCCTGCATTGATAATCGCTAGATTTGGGCAAACATCTTTAGCAATGAAATGTGCTGCACCTGAAGAAGAATGGCGTACCACAAAAATATCCGCTGCCATTGCCTCAAGGTTCCAGAGAGTATCCCGTAAGGTTTCCCCTTTAGAGGTACTCGAACGTGCAATATCGATATTTAATACATTGGCCGACAGACGTTTCGCTGCAGCTTCAAAGGTAGTGCGAGTACGAGTAGAATTTTCAAAAAATAAATTCATCACGGTACGCCCTTCAAGTAATGGCGTTGTGATCAACTGATTTTGATCATTGATAAAAGATTGTGCGGTATCGAGAATTTTTATGAGCGTTTCTTTAGAAAGACCTTCGATGGTCAGGAAGTGTTTTAAATTGCCCTGCTGATTGAGCTGAATCTGACTCGGTGTATGCAATGCCGCCAAGTGCATGAGAGATTCCTTAGACGTTAAGTTAACGCATTATACAGATATTTTTCTCAATCGGGCAGTTGAAGTTTTAGGCAAATGAACAAGTTTTCCCCTTCAAAATACGTTAAAATAGTCGATTGCTTTAGCTGCTCTTGGAAAATTGAATGAATTCACCGCAACGTCTTTCTACATATTGGGTTACCTGTGCAGATGGACTAGAAACCTTACTGCAACAAGAATTACAAGGTTTAGGTATTGAGCAGACAGAACGTTTTGCGGGTCGTCTTATTTTTCAAGGTACTTTAGAGCAAGCTTATCGGATTTGTATGTGGTCGCGTTTGGCATCCCGGGTGTTAAAACCAATTCATACCTATGAACTAGAGCGTAGTCATGATGCTCGGGATGTGGCTGAAGAACTATACGAGGGCGCTTTAAGCTTTGACTGGTCACTTATTTTTGCTCCACAAAGCACTTTTGCCATTCGTTTACATGTTGAACGTGATATCAAGGTTAATACTCAATTTGCTACCCTTAGAGCCAAAGATGGCGTAGTAGATTCTTTTATGGAAGCTGTTGGTCGTCGCCCGAGTATTGATACTAAACAACCCGAAATTACTTTATTTGTATTGGCAGGCAAAACTGAACATACATTTTGTCTAGATTTATCAGGCGATTCGCTACATAAACGTGGTTATCGTCGTTATATGACTGAAGCACCGATTAAGGAAAATCTGGCAGCTGCAATTTTACAAAAAGCGAAATTGTCAGTATTGCAACCTGATTTAATTCTTGATCCGATGTGTGGTTCAGGTACTTTTATTATAGAAGCTTTAATGATTTTGACGGATCGCGCTCCAGGTCTTGTTCGTCGATTTGGATTTAATGGTTGGCATGGCCATGACCATGAATTATGGCTTGAGCTTAAAGCAGAAGCAGCGCAACGTCATGAAGCAGCTTTGGAAAAGCCACTCCCAAAATTTTATGCATTCGATGCTGACTGGGAAGCTGTGAAAGCCACTCGTCAAAATATTATCGCAGCAGGTTTTGAAAAATTACTCGACCAGATTCAGATCGAGGAACGCCCACTTGCAGATTGGCCATCTTTTGAAAATACTTATAAAAATGCACTTGTAGTGACTAATCCACCTTATGGTGAACGTCTAGGGGATAAAGCTTCAAATCGTGCTTTATATTTAGGTTTGTCTGCCCTGTTGCAACAACATTTTCCAAATCAACACGCTGCTGTGATTGCCGCACAAATTGAACAGGCAGATGTGTTGGCATTCAGTGAACCTGAAACCCTACGTTTGATGAATGGTAAATTGCCGATTTACATCCGTTTTGGTCAAGTAAAACCCATTACGAATCATCAACCTTTCTTGACCCATTGGCATGCTGATCCTGTCGAAATTGAAGGCGCACAAGATTTTGCCAATCGCCTACAAAAGAATATGCTGGCGTTAAAGAAATGGGCAATTAAAGATCAAGTTTTCTGTCTACGCCTTTATGACGCAGACTTACCGGATTTTAATGTCGCAGTGGATTTGTATGGTGATAAATTGCATGTGCAAGAATATGCACCACCGAAAAAAATTGATCCAGAAAAAGCCAAAAAACGTTTTAATCTGGCTTTAGCTGCCATTCGTGCAGTGACGGGGTTACCTCGTGAAGCGGTTTTTATTAAAACTCGTGCAAGACAAGAAGGTAAAAGTCAGTACACTAAACAAAGTACGGTATCAAAACGTTTTATCGTTCAGGAAGGTCAAGCTAAAATTTTAGTGAATTTGACTGACTATCTGGATACAGGTCTGTTTTTAGATCATCGTCAAATGCGTTTGCGTATTGCTAATGAAGCACGTGGCAAGCATTTCCTTAATCTATTCAGCTATACCTCCACGGCAAGCGTACATGCCGCACTTGGCGGTGCCGCCAGCACGACTAGCGTAGATTTATCCAATACTTATTTGAACTGGTCAAAAGAGAACTTTGTTTTAAATGGTCTTACTGTTGACCATGCAGATGAACAACATATGTTTTTTGCCAGTGACTGCTTTGAATGGCTGAAAGAAGGTCATGAACAATATGATCTGATTTTTATTGATCCCCCAACCTTCTCCAACTCAAAAAAGTTCTATGGTACTTTTGACATTCAACGCGACCATGTTTCTTTATTAAAACGAGCTATGAATCGTTTAAGCGCGGGTGGAACGTTATACTTTTCCAATAACTATCGCGGTTTCGAGCTAGACGAAGAAATCGACGCTTTATTTGATGCACAAGAAATCACCCAAGACACTATTGGACTCGATTTTAAGCGGAATCAAAAAATTCATCGCGCATGGAAAATTCAACATCTACAGAACTAAAATTATGCCTTGAAAAAGAGTAATCGATTAAATAAATAAAGCCTGTTGAAATTTCAATAGGCTTTATTTATTAATGGTAATCGTGACATCACCCTTCGCATTTCCCAATTGAGGACCACTAAAATTCAGTTTATCCAGACGAATTTTTTCCTCGTAAGGTGGTAGCTCTTGAATTTGTTGTTGCAAATACACACTGACTTTTGTAGGTTCGGTGATTTTCTTTTGCTCTTCATGTTCTGATAAAACACTCGCATCCAAATTATCTTGCGTGAGCTGTTTGATATGTTTCTTCGCAATCGTTTGATTGAGATCTTTCTGCTCTGGAACTGGTTTTTTTACATCCTGTTCAACGGCTTTCACCACAGGTGGAGTCACCCGCTCCAGTAAATCACTTTCATTTCTCAATCCCCCTTCATTTAATGGAGTGGCAGAAATGGTGTAACCTGAACACCCCAAACTTCCTAACAAAATAAACATTGTAGAAAGTGTAGATCCTTTACATTCCATCACGTGATTCTTCCTTTATTCAATCAGTTCTTCTTATTTGATTTGACGCTAACAAGATTTAGCTTAATCTGCAATGATTAGAAATAACTTCCCGATAATCTGTCGATTAGATTCAGCATATTTAGCGATAAAAAAGAGGACGTTGTTAAAACGTCCTCTTTATGGGATCAATATTCAAGCGAATATTAACTGAGTTTTAATTTATCAAACACCAAATGACCATGATCGCCCTTGATAATAATGTTGTCTCCCGATTGAAAGTCACCCGCCAGAATTTTTTGAGCAAGTGTATTTTCCACCTGTTGCTGAATCGCACGTTTTAGCGGACGCGCACCATAAACAGGATCAAATCCAGCATCAATCAAGATATCAAAGGCACTATCATCAATGGTCAAGCCAATTTCACGATCTGCCAAACGTGAACGTAAACGATCAAGTTGAATATCGGCAATGCCACGAATCTGTGATTTCTGCAATGAATGGAATACCACCAGTTCATCAATACGGTTAATAAACTCAGGACGGAAGTGTTGACTTACAGCAGCCATTACTATGGCACGAACTTCATCATCTGTCGCACCTTCACCCAATTCACGCACATCTTGCGAACCAAGATTAGATGTCATCACAATCACGGTGTTTTTAAAATCAACTACGCGACCTTGTGAATCCGTTAAACGTCCATCATCCAAGACCTGTAGCAAGATATTAAACACATCTGGATGTGCTTTTTCCACTTCATCAAATAGCACTACACTATACGGCTTACGACGCACAGCTTCTGTAAGCACACCCCCTTCTTCGTAACCAACATAACCTGGAGGTGCACCAACCAAACGGCTGACTGAATGTTTCTCCATAAATTCACTCATATCGATACGAATCATGGCATCGTCACTATCAAACAGGAAATTCGCCAAAGCTTTGGTTAACTCTGTTTTACCTACCCCCGTTGGCCCAAGAAATAGAAATGATCCACTTGGACGGTTTGGATCGGACAAACCAGCACGCGAACGGCGAACGGCATTAGACACTGCAACCACAGCTTCGTTTTGACCAACCACACGGTTATGTAGAAATTCTTCCATATTTAGAAGTTTTTCACGTTCGCCTTGCAGCATTTTCGCCACAGGAATACCAGTTGCCGCACTTACCACTTCTGCAATTTCATTTTCAGTAACTTTGGTACGAATCAGTTTCGGCTCTTCATTTTCTTCGGCAACCTCAGCTTGCTCAAGACGTTTTTGCAATTCTGGGATTACACCGTATTGTAATCGCGCAGCTTCTGCCAAATCGCCTTCACGCTGTGCCTTATCAAAAGCTATACGAGCTTGGTCAAGTTCGATTTGAGCTTTTTTATCACCTTCAACCAATGTTTTTTCGGCTTTCCAGATCTCTTCCATATCATTGTATTCTTTCTCAATGATTGAAATCTGCTCTTCAAGGTGATTAATTTCAGCTTTACTTCCAGCATCTTCGTCACGTTTTACTGCTTCAAGCTGCATTTTAAGCTGAATGATCCGACGTTCCAGACGATCCAAAGCTTCTGGTTTAGAATCAATCTCCATTTTGATACGTGATGCTGCTTCATCAATCAAGTCAATGGCTTTATCAGGCAATTGGCGATCTGTGATATAACGATGTGACATTTTTGCCGCCGCAATAATAGCGGAGTCGAGGATTTGTACGCCATGATGCGCGGCATATTTCTCTTTTAATCCACGTAAAATCGCAATGGTATCTTCAACACTAGGTTCGTCCACCTGAACTTTCTGGAAACGACGCTCAAGTGCAGCATCTTTTTCAATATACTGGCGATATTCATCGAGTGTGGTTGCCCCTACACAACGTAACTCACCACGTGCCAACGCAGGCTTCAACATGTTTCCGGCATCCATTGCACCATCTGTTTTACCCGCGCCAACTAAGGTATGTAATTCATCAATAAATAAAATGACGTTACCATCTTGTTTGGCCAAATCATTCAATACCGCTTTTAGGCGTTCTTCAAATTCACCACGATATTTCGCGCCAGCCAGTAATGAACCTAAATCTAGCGACAATACACGTTTATTTTTTAGACTTTCTGGTACTTCACCATTGACGATACGTTGCGCCAGACCCTCTACAATTGCGGTTTTACCTACACCAGGTTCACCAATCAAAACAGGATTGTTTTTAGTACGACGTGAAAGCACCTGAATCGTCCGGCGAATTTCATCATCGCGTCCAATGACAGGATCAAGTTTTCCTGCCAACGCGCGTTCGGTTAAATCGATGGTATATTTATTTAATGAGTCACGTTGATCTTCGTGATTATTACTCATGACTTTATCGTCCCCTCGAATAGATTCAATAACTTTACGCAGTGCCTCTGTCGTTACGCCTACGCTATTTAATAAACTTTTGGTACTTCCAGTTTCAGTTAATGCCAGAAGCACCCAATCTGTTGATAGAAACTCATCACCCGCTTTTTGAGCATGACGATCCGCCAGATTCAAAACTTTAACCGCCTCGGGGTTCAGATTGACATCACCTGTGGGATTGGAAATGGTAGGTGCATCTTTAATCGCCTGCTCTAGCTTTTGTTTAAGTTCGGGTAATCTTGCACCTGATTGCTGCAACAGACTTAAATTTGATGGTTCTTCCAGTAAAACTGAAAGGATATGAATACCATCAATAGCAGTATGGTCTTTGCCAGTCGCCAATGATTGAGCATCTGACAAAGCTTGTTGCAATCGATTCGTAAATTTTTCGAAACGCATTATTGTTATTCCTCATCATCAATTTGTTACTTGCTTAATACATGGGAACGCTTTTATAAATTTCAAATATTTTTATAAGTTTTTACCATATTTTTCATAGCGTTATAATAAGATTTATGCAAATAAAACTTAGTTCTAATATGGGTGCATTTCAAATCATTTTCAAGTGAGTCTGTATGCAGTTTTGTTAATAAGCGTGCATTAAGTAATAGGCACTCTATTCAAATTAAAATACATAAATCAAAACAACAGATTTTCGATGTCACATCTGATAAAAATGGTTCTAAATCTTCTTGATTACTGATTTCCATGTTTAAAAAGTATACTTTTTCTATTTTGTCCTTATTTTTATTAGCATCTCCTGTTTTGTATGCGCAATTACCTCAAGACTCACGACGTCCAGGTGGTATCGCTGTTATTGCCCTCAGTCCAGATATTGAATATGTTCGTTTTAATCAGGAAAAAGTTCTCATTACTCAGGAAAACTCTCAACGTTATGCGATTTTAGGTATTCCTTTAAATACACCAATAGGTTTGCTAAAACTAGACACCAATAAGCAACCCATTCAAATAGAAATTCAACCTTATGCATATGCAGAGCAGCGTATTACTGTCAAAAATCAGGATTATGTAAATCCTTCAGAAGCTCAACTCACACGTTATGCGAGTGAAGCCAAAGCACAAAATGATATCTATAATTCATTTACAGCGAGTACATGGCAGTCTCTGCCTCACTTCATACGTCCTACTTCAGGCCAATTTAGTAATTCTTTTGGCCGTAAACGTTTTTTTAATGGTGAAGAACGTGCGCCGCATTCGGGTCTAGATATTCCCGCACCTATTGGGCAAAAAGTTATCGCACCTGCTGATGGCATAGTGGTGCAAATGGGTGATTATTTTTTTAATGGGAAAACGGTACTGATTGATCATGGGCAAGGTTTAATCAGCATGTTTTGTCATTTAAGTAAGATTGAAGTAAAACAAGGCCAGAAAATTCACCAAGGAGAGGTTCTAGGATTAGTTGGAAAAACTGGACGAGTGACGGGCCCCCATTTACATTGGGGAATGAGCTTGAATAATGCCCGCGTAGATCCACAGTTATTTCTTCACTGAGGTATCAAGAAATTTACGAAAATATTTTGGCGCATCTTCATATCCCTGAGCAAGGTAAAACTGATGCGCCAGCTTTCGATGATCACTTGAATGTAATTCCATCCGATCACAGCCACGCTGTCGTGCAATCTCTTCCGCATAGGCTAACAATGCCTGACCAACTTTTTGTCCTCTAAACTTTTTCTCCACACACAAATAGGCGACTCGAGCGAAATCACCCGCTACCGCAATTTGCGGAATCATGCTTAAAGACAAAAAACCTGCAACTTCAGCACCTATCTGAGCTACAAAAATATATTGATGAGGATCTTCTGCAAATGTTTTGATTTTGCTCATAATGAATTCAACAGATTCAACATAACCCAATTGATCCAATAACACCTGTAATATCTGAGCATCTTTGAGCTCTGCTTCACGTATTTTTAACATCCTTACCCTCCTATTTAAATTTTCAAACCTGTAAAAGAAAAAGGCTGACGTTTCGTCAGCCTTCAACTTTTACATGTCATCAAAATTATTCAGCTTCGATAATTTCAAAATCATGCGTAATGTTGACACCACCATCCGACAGCATTTTACTGGCAGAACAATATTTTTCTGCTGAAAGCTCAACCGCCTTTGCCACCTGTTTTTCTTTTACTGCTTTTCCAGTCACTACAAAATGCAAATGGATGTGGGTAAAGACTGCAGGAATCGTATCTGCACGATCTGCTTTTAGCTCACATACGACATTGGTCACATCTTGACGAGCTTTCTTTAAAATAGTCACAATATCGAACGAAGCACACCCACCAAGTCCCATTAAAATCAGTTCCATCGGACGTGGACCACGGTTTTCACCCCCATACTCGGCAGAACCATCCATCACCACTTGATGACCACTTTCAGATTTCGCTTCAAAAGCAACATTCTCTAGCCAATGAACACTTGTTTGCATTGCAACTACCCAAAAAAAATTATAAATTTACATAGTTCTTGTACACTAGCATAAAATGAGTTGATAAGGAATTTCATCTCTTGTGTGTGAATACGCTCATTTAGGTCTTGTGCGATCTTTTTTATATATCCTAATCGGAAAACTTAAGCATGACGTCAAACTTTTCACAACTCAGCACCGATGCTTTGTCTCCAGGTCAACTACCAGAGTCAGTCAAGGCGCTTTTAAAACGTGCTCATATTAATCGCTATCCAAAACGCACGACGATTGTTGACGCAGGTACTGAATCAAAATCACTGTATTTGATTTTGAAAGGCTCCGTTTCAATTATTTTACGTGAAGATGATGAACGTGAAATCGTGGTTGCTTACTTAAATCCTGGGGACTTTTTTGGGGAAATGGGTCTCTTTGAAGCAAATCCACAACGTACAGCAGAAGTACGTACGCGTGATGTCTGTGAAATTGCTGAAATTTCATATGACAATTTCCATGAACTTAGCAAGCAATATCCGGATTTAAGCTATGCGGTATTTGCCCAACTGGTACGACGCCTAAAAAATACTACCCGTAAAGTGACAGATCTTGCTTTTATAGATGTGTCAGGTCGTATTGCACGGTGTCTGATTGATTTATCTGCTCAACCAGAAGCCATGATTTTGCCGAATGGTCGTCAGATCCGCATTACCCGTCAGGAAATTGGACGTATCGTAGGCTGTTCACGTGAAATGGTGGGCCGTGTTCTTAAAACCCTAGAAGAGCAAGGCATGATCGAAACTGATGGTAAAGCCATTCTTATTTTTGACGCATCGTTGGAAGAGAAATCTCTCAATGATACTGATTTCGATGATGAAGAATAAGATTTCGTTTTATTCTATAAGGAAAGCAAACTTTAAAGTTTGCTTTTTTTTATGAAAAATATTTAAGATACAAAAACATACACACCATTTATGCTAAATAATTTAAGTTCAGAAATGACACTTTTCAATCAAAATTAAGGATCAGGTTATGCAATATCATGCATTGGGTGATTCAGGCATTCAAGTTCCTGAAATTTGTTTAGGTACCATGACATTTGGAGAACAAAACTCCCAGGCAGAAGCATTTGAACAACTCAACTATGCTCTTGAAAATGGCTTACATTTTTGGGATACAGCGGAAATGTATTCTGTTCCGCCAAAACCTGAAACCTACGGCGCAACCGAAACTATTTTGGGCAACTGGTTTGCACAACATGGGCAGCGTGACCAAGTGTTTCTCGCTTCCAAAATCGCTGGACCAGGTTTTGGTGGTAGCCATATTCGCGAGGGTCAGACCCAATTTGGCAAACACATCGAACAAGCATTGGATAGCTCTTTAAAGCGATTACAGACCGATTATATTGATCTCTATCAATTGCACTGGCCAGAACGCCATACTAACTTCTTTGGGGGTTTAGGATTCAGCAATGCTGAAGCTGCCACTCACTATGAAGTTGAAGCCATGCAAAACACGTTATTAGCGTTGCAAAAAGAAATTGATCGTGGACGTATTCGCCATATTGGTTTATCGAATGAAACGCCATGGGGAACCATGAAGTTTTTGCAACTCGCTCAGAAACTAGGTGTTGCTAAATTTGTAAGTGTGCAAAACCCTTATAGTCTACTCAATCGTACCTATGAAATTGGCATGTCCGAAATTGCCAAATACGAAGGCATTGGTTTGTTGGCTTATTCACCGCTCGCTTTTGGTTATTTGACAGGTAAATTCCGTCATGGCGCACGACCTGCCAATGCACGAGTGACATTATTTTCACGATTTACCCGCTATAGCAATCCGCAAAGTGAATGGGCAACCGAGCAATATGCACAACTTGCTGAACAACATGGTTTAACGCTCACTCAAATGGCTTTGGCCTTTATCAAGCAACAATTTTTTGTAACCAGTACGATTATTGGTGCTACCAGTTTGGATCAGTTAAAAGAAGACATTCAGGCCTTTGATATCACTCTTAATGATGCTGTACTTCAAGGCATTGAAAAAATTCATAACCAGCAGCCCAACCCTGCTCCTTAAAGAAATAAAAAACAGGATGCCAATGGGCATCCTGTTTGATCTCATTCAATTTCAACCAGATTAGCGACGATTATTATAAACTGCCATCGCTGCCGGTAGGTTTTTACGCATTTCATTAATACGTTGCGTATTTGAAGGATGTGTCGACAGGAAAGCTGGCCCAGCACCCGCACCGTCCAGTTTATTCATTTTTTCCCATAGAGTGATAGCGGCCTGTGGGTTATAACCCGCTTTTGCCATTAACATTAAACCGCCATAATCCGCACGACTTTCCAGACTACGTGAATAGGGCAAGCCTACACCCACCTGACTGCCTAGATCCAGAGCAGCAGAACCCAACTGACCAATACTGTCACCTGCATACGCCTTACCAATATTAAGCGCCAGACCCGTAAGGGCTTCTGCACCAATCTTGCTTTTTGAATGTTCTTCCAAAGCATGGGTCATTTCATGCCCCATGACTGCAGCGATTTCTGCATCACTTAAATTAAGTTTATTGACAATCCCTGTGTAAAACACAACCTTACCACCGGGGGCAACATAGGCATTGACAGTATCAGATTTGATTACAGCAAGTTGCCACTGAAACTGCTGACCTGTTTGGTTCATCTGGTTTGCATAAGGCACTAAGCGCTGCATAACGGTATTAATACGCCGATAAGTCACAGAAGATGTATCCAACTGCCCTTTTTGCTGTGCTTCGGTTGTCATTTTACTAAAGCCCTGAGCAGCTGTTGCATTTAAAGTTGCAGAGTCCGCACCCGCTATATCAGCAAATGTTGCACAGCCGCCAAGTGTAATCATACTGGCGGTCAAAAAACTTATTAATATATTTTTATTCATCAAAACCTCTCCTCTCAAAGCAACTTAACGTGCTGTTTTGACGTGCATTATAAATAAATGTAAAAAACAAATTAAATCAATATCATTAGATTTATGTAATTCTATCTAAAAATAAATAAAATCCATGAAATTAAACAAATTACATTCACAATAAAATAGAACCGCAACAAGGGTTTGATTGTATTTTCAAGATTTAAATCATTTCGTTTAAATAATAAATAAGCATTTTGCAACAAAATTATGGGCACGATAACACAGGCTATAATTACAGTTAAGCCCATAAATGCCGCCATAAATACATTTGGATCTTGCGTTTGTAAAACAATAATCCACATTGCGATGGTTGGGGCACCCCCCATGGCGAACAAAAGAGAATAAAAAATCGTTTGTGCGATTTGTGGTTGAAGCTTCATGCCAAATTGATTTCACTATTTTTATACGGGATTTTATAAATGATAAAAGAAAAGCACCTATTTAGGTGCTCTCTTTAGTCGTAAAGTTAAATGTTTATGCTGAAAATGGATGACGAAGCACGATTGTTTCAGCACGATCTGGACCTGTTGAAATAATATCAATTGGACATTCGATCAATTGTTCGATACGTTTTACGTATGCCAAAGCATTTGCAGGAAGCTGATCAACACTGGTCAGACCCACTGTAGAATCACTCCAGCCAGGCATGCTTTCATAAATTGGTTTCAGACTTTCAAATGAAATCGCGTCTGAAGAACCAATGCAACCAGAGTCAGTATTTTCATAACCTACACAAATTTTGACTTCTTCCAAACCGTCTAAAACATCCAGTTTGGTCAAGCAAATGCCTGAAAGTGAGTTTACATCAACTGAACGACGTAAAATTTCAGCATCAAACCAGCCACAACGACGTTGACGGCCCGTAGATGCGCCAAATTCATGACCCACTGTACCTAAATGGCGACCAATCGCATCACCTGTATCAGTAGAAGCATCATAGTGCAACTCGGTTGGGAATGGACCTGCACCCACACGTGTAGTGTAGGCTTTGGTAATTCCTAACACATAATCTAAATGCAACGGCCCCATACCAGAACCAGAACTTACTCCACCCGCAGTGGTATTTGAACTGGTAACATATGGATAAGTACCATGATCGATGTCGAGCAAAGAACCTTGCGCGCCTTCAAACATGATCGCTTTACCATCTTTACGATAGTCATGTAGAACCTGTGTCACATCAATGATTAATGGAGCCAGAACTTCACGCCATTGATTACAAAGTGCCAAAACATCCTCAAATTTTACAGCCTCTACACCATAAAATTGAGTTAATTGGAAGTTATGTAACTCAAGCATTTCCTGAAGTTTTTCTTCAAGCGCAACGCCACCACGGACTAAATCTGCAACACGGACTGCACGACGTGCAACTTTGTCTTCGTAAGCAGGGCCAATACCACGACCAGTTGTACCAATTTTGGCATTGCCACGTTTTTTCTCACGCGCCTGATCCAGTGCAATATGGTTTGGCAAAATCAATGGACAATTTGGGGAAATGCGTAAACGTTCTTTTACAGGAACACCTTCTTTTTCCAAAATATCCATTTCATCAATTAGAGCCGCTGGAGATAGCACCACACCATTACCAATTAAGCACAATACGTTATCACGTAAAATACCTGATGGAATGAGGTGCAAAACAGTTTTCTTTCCACCTACGACAAGAGTATGCCCCGCATTGTGTCCGCCTTGATAGCGAACTACAGCTGCCGCCTGATCTGTGAGCAGGTCGACGATTTTGCCTTTACCTTCGTCGCCCCATTGGGTACCAAGTACCACAACATTCTTGCCCATAATAGCCTCATTACATCATGCTGTTAAAATTGAATGTTTATTTGCTATGCATGTATGACAAATAAACCCTTAAATTTTTTCAATCTGCCATCTGCCGTCTGCATTCACCATTTGGTGCGTTGCGTAAGGAACAGAACTTAAATCATCATTGCCTAATAACTGAATCACAGGTAAACCTTGTTGACGCGCATGATCAATCGCCTTAAGTAGACTTTCATCCTGACTATTTGGCGCAACAACCGTTTCAATCTGTTTAAATTGTCCTGCGCAAAGGGCATATAAATCACAACTAAATCCCGTTGCAGGACGTGCACGACCAAAATGCTCACCAATACCATCGTAACGGCCACCTTGTGCCAGTGGTGCTGCACGATTTGGGGCATAAACGGCATACATTAGACCAGTATGGTAGTGATAACTGCGCAGTTCTACGACATCAATACCAATATGTAGCTCTGGCCAACGTGACTGTATTTGAATCAACGTAGTTTTTAATGCATTTAATGCATTTTGGAATGCAATATCATTTAGCACATCATCACTTAAATGACTTTGTAGTGCGTCAAGATCACTTGCATAACGACCCAGTGCATAAAAATCTGATCCAAAAGACAAGTCTTGAGTGAATTCTTCAAGCTCAGGCAAGGCCTTACGCTGATACAAATCAGATAAGTCTTGCTCAGTCTGTTTGCTTAAACCCGCACGTTCTACCAGACTACGAAACAAGCCAACATGCCCCAAATCAAGATGGACGCCATCCAGTGCGTTTGCTTGTTTGATTAAGCCCAACATTACATCGACCATTTCAACATCTGCTTCGATACTGTCATGACCATATAACTCTGCACCCAATTGTAGCGGTGCACGGGAAGAGTTAAAATTTTGGGGTTTCGTATGCAAAACAGTCCCTGCATAGCAATAACGTGCCACACCTTCGATAGAACGAACGTGTGCGTCAATACGAGCAACCTGCGGAGTCATATCTGCACGGACACCGAGTAAGCGTCCAGAGAGTTGATCAATAACTTTAAACGTGACTAGATCCAAATCATGATTTGATTCAGATAATAAAGACAACGATTCGATGTATTCGATAAAAGGTGTGTACACCAACTGATAACCCCGAGATGCGAGGAAATCCAGTGCATGTCGACGAAGCGTCTCTACTACTTGCGCTTGTTCTGGTAATACATCTGCTACCCCATCAGGTAACAACCATGTCTCTGAAATCGGCATGTTTCAAACCTAAAATTTGCTCAAGGCGGAATCAATCCGCATAAAAAAATCGGGAACACACCCGATTTCTCCAAGTCTAACACGATAGTTGCTGCCATGCACCTGACAATTTTATGAAAATTAATTTTATGACTTTACTGTTCATTTCATTGTTATTTTAGATCATCTTTTTCAAATTCATTAATACGCTTAAAATCTTCGGCATGCCCCACATACTGACTAATGAGAGCAATCAGCTCTGCATTTTGCAACTCCAGAAGCTTTGATTTTTGTACTGTTTGATTGAGCAATTCCCGATCAACCTGAACACCCTTAGCTAAATCCTGCATAATTTCCAGGGTTTTTTTGAGATTGCTTTCAAGTGTCATGACTTTTTCTTCAAGTTTCTGATGCTGGCTATCCTCTTGCAGCGAGTTTTGTTCTTTACGAAATTGCAGGACAATTAAAATTAAAACTGCAATCATTAAAATAATGATAAATAGCCACATGAGCATCTTGTTCCCCTTATTTCTTACGTTATTTATGTTTATAAAGGCATATTAAAATATAAGTCTCTATTTTATTAACACATTATCCACTTCAATGTTTAAAATATGAATGTAACACGGTTAAAAATTTATTGATTAAATGATTGGCATAAATCTAATAATCGATTTGCATATCCCCATTCATTATCATACCAAGCAAAAACTTTCGCTTGACGCCCAACCACCATTGTTTGGGTCAAATCTACAATCAATGAATAAGGTGAATGATTAAAATCGCTAGAAACCAAAGCCTCATCGGTAACAGACATAATTTCTGAATAATCGTATTTCGCAGCATTGATCAGCACTTCATTTAAATGATGTGGATGAATAGGACTTTGTGAAACAAAACTTAAATCAATGGCTGCGACATTAATAGTAGGAACACGAATCGAATAACCATCGATTCGATTTTCCATTTTTGGCATGACTCTTTTTAGTGCATTTAATGCGCTGGATGTAGTCGGAATAATATTTTGACCAGAAGCACGAGCACGTCGCAAATCACGATGCGCATGATCCAGTACCGATTGGTCGGCAGTTACCGCATGAATTTCAGTCATTAATGCTGTTTCGATACCAAAAGCATCATCAATAATTTTAACTAAAGGAACGAGTGCCTGAGTGGTACACGATACACTTGAAATAATACGGTCTGTAGCTTTAACTTCAGTCTGATTTACACCATAAACAATAGCAGCATCCACCTGATCAAATGGTGCTGCGCCAATAATGACACGTCTAGCGCCTGCCCCTAAGTGTCGAATTGCATCGGCATGCGAACGGAATAATCCTGTACATTCTAAAACCACATCAATATTCAATGCTTTCCACGGCAAGTTTTCAGGCGCTTCTTCACGAAAAACCTGTACGGCAAGCTCACGGCCAAAAGCTTGAATAGTTAAGATAATTTGTTCATTTTCGATATTGATCGTCACGTCACCATGAAAACGACCATGTGTCGTATCATATTTAAACAAATGCACTAACGTCTCAACATCAGCAATGTCATTGATCGCCACAATATCAAAGTTAAACTGTTTTGGATTTTCAAACCATGCACGTAAAACATTTCGGCCAATCCGACCAAATCCATTAATGGCGATACGTTGCATGCTTTACCCTTTTATCGAAGCGATCTGACTATATGTTAAAACATTGATTATCACGATGATACAATTGAATCGAGAGTTTAGACGAGTTTGTTATTTTTTGATCAATTAGATCCTTTATAAATGCCCTTCTACTTTCATCGGTTTACCCCAGAGTACCTCTACAAATATAGACTTCCTGTAAAATTACTACTTTTTTGATGAAGCCTCTCCATTCATTGACAACACTATTGCATAGAATTGTCATGATTTCTCGGTAAAATCGTTGGTTGAACGGGGTTTTTCCGTTATAATTTGGCACTTTTGAAATCTACGCCACGCATTCATCCTAAATCGTTTTTTTGTTTTAACGATCGCTGTCTGCATATAGCCTA
The DNA here is from genome assembly GCF_016624705.1 of Acinetobacter sp. S40. Classification (NCBI taxonomy): domain Bacteria; kingdom Pseudomonadati; phylum Pseudomonadota; class Gammaproteobacteria; order Moraxellales; family Moraxellaceae; genus Acinetobacter; species Acinetobacter sp. S40. The sequence goes on along the minus strand of NZ_JACVTU010000003.1, from coordinate 38,054 downwards.
ATTGAATTTATGGAGTGACTTGGTTGTGAGTACTCGTTTTATGACATCTGCTGAAATTCGTGAAGCTTTTTTGCGCTATTTTGAATCGCAAGGCCACACACGTGTCGCGTCGAGTTCACTTGTACCCGCCAACGATCCTACTTTGCTGTTTACCAATGCAGGTATGAACCAGTTCAAAGACTGTTTTCTTGGTTTAGAAAAACGTGATTATGTACGCGCAGTTTCATCACAAAAGTGCGTCCGTGCAGGCGGTAAACATAACGATCTTGATAATGTTGGCTATACAGCACGTCACCATACTTTCTTTGAAATGCTGGGTAATTTTTCTTTTGGCGACTATTTCAAACAAAATGCACTTAAATTTGCATGGGATTTTTTAACCAGTGAACAATGGTTAGGTTTACCAAAAGATAAACTTTATGTCACGGTTTACCATACAGATGACGAGGCATACGACATCTGGAACAAAGAAATCGGTTTAGCGCCTGAGCGTATTATTCGTATTGGTGACAACAAAGGCGAGAAATACGCATCGGATAACTTCTGGGCAATGGGTGACACTGGTCCTTGTGGCCCTTGTTCTGAAATTTTCTTTGATCATGGTGACCATATCTGGGGTGGCTTACCGGGTACGCCTGAAGAAGATGGCGACCGTTTCATTGAAATCTGGAACAACGTTTTCATGCAATTTAACCGTACCGCAGACGGTGTATTGCATCCTCTTCCAGCCCCTTCAGTGGATACTGGCATGGGCTTAGAACGTATCAGCGCAGTATTACAACATGTCAATTCAAACTATGACATTGACATGTTTCAGCATCTTATCAAATCTGCATGTGAAATTATTGGTGTTCAAGATGAAGGCCAACCTTCGCTACGTGTTTTGGCGGATCATGCCCGTTCTTGTTGCTTCTTGATCGCAGACGGTGTAAATCCTTCCAATGAAGGTCGTGGCTATGTATTACGTCGTATTATTCGTCGTGCAGTACGTCATGGCAATAAACTTGGAGCAACAGGTACTTTCTTCTATAAAATGCTCCAACCTTTGATCGATGTCATGGGCGAAGCCTATCCTGAACTTAAAAATGATCAGGCACGTATTGAAGCTACTTTAATCAAAGAAGAAGAACAGTTCGCTAAAACTCTGGAGCAAGGTCTAAAATTGCTTGAAGGCGAACTTGCTCAACTTTCAGGCAAAGTCATTCCTGGCGAAACCGTATTTAAACTCTATGACACTTATGGTTTCCCTACTGATTTGACCGCTGATATTGCTCGTGAGCGTAATCTAGAAATCGATGAAGTCGGTTTTGAACGCGAAATGGAAGCTCAACGTCGCCGCGCTCGTGATGCAGGAAAGTTTGCAGTCGATTACAACAGCATTGTAAAAGTTGAAGGTGAAACACAATTTGATGGCTACGATGCAACTGCAGGTCAAGGTCAAATTGTTGCGATCTATAAAGATGGTGAACAAGTTGAAGAAGTCGTTGAAGGTGATGAAGCCTTAATCGTACTTAACCAAACTCCTTTCTATGCAGAAAGTGGTGGTCAGATTGGTGACACGGGTCTGTTTAAAAACGATACAGGTATTTTTGAAGTTCAAGATACCAAAAAATCGGGTGGTGCATTTGTCCATCAAGGCATAGTCACCATGGGCAGCTTAAAAGCGACACAAAATGTTGAAGCTATCGTGAAAGCCGACATTCGTGCTGCGACTGCCCGTAATCACTCTGCAACTCACCTTTTACATGCAGCACTGCGTCAGATTCTAGGCACACATGTTCAACAAAAAGGTTCACTGGTTGCCAGTGACATTTTGCGTTTTGACTTCGCCAATGACCAGCCAGTAAGCTTTGAACAATTGCAACAAGTCGAGCAATTGGTGAATCGTGAAATCATTGCTAATACGTCAGTTGGTGTTGAAGTACTGGATATTGAATCTGCCAAAGCCAAAGGCGCAATGATGTTATTTGGTGAAAAATATGGCGATGAAGTTCGCGTACTTTCTATGGGTTCAATAATTGAAGAGCGTAATTTCTCCATTGAACTTTGTGGTGGTATTCACGTACAGCGCACGGGTGATATTGGTCTATTCAAGATTACTTCCGAAGGTGGCGTTGCGGCGGGTATTCGCCGTATTGAAGCAGTAACTGGAACAAAAGCACTTGAAGTGATCCAAAAAGCTGATACTGATATTCAACATATTAATAGCGTGTTAAAAGCACAAAAAGATCAAACCGTAGAACGTGTTCAGGCTGCAGTAGAACATACTTCAGCATTGCAAAAGCAGATTGAGCAGCTTAACCAAAAGTTAGCGAACTTTCAGGCGGCTGAACTTCTAAGCCAAGTTCAAACCGTTGCAGGTCGTTCTACCCTGATCACTACTGTTCAAAATATGGATGCAAAATCACTTCGCAACCTACATGACAGTGTGAAATCAAAATTAGAAGATGCGGTTATTGTTTTAGCAGGGATAGAGGGCGACAAAGTCAGCCTGATTGCTTCCGTTGCAAAACAATATACAGCTCATCTAAAAGCAGGTGACATCATCAAACACCTTTCAACCGAACTTGGTGGTAAAGGTGGTGGTAAACCTGACTTAGCACAAGGTGGCGCGCCACTAAACGAGAAGTTTGAACAAGTGATGGCAGCCCTTCCTGCTTGGCTTGAACAGCACTAAGACTTCACTTTTGTGTAACTGACCTTGAATAAGCCTCTCAGGGTCATGGCTTATATGGAACAACTATGGCATTAATCGTTCAAAAATATGGCGGAACCTCAATGGGGACTCCCGAGCGCATTTTAAATGTTGCTCGTCGTGTGAAGCGTTGGCATGATCATGGCCACAAGGTTGTGGTAGTGGTTTCAGCAATGAGTGGTGAAACTAACCGCTTACTTGCACTAGCTAAAGCCATTACCGAGACTCCTGATCCACGTGAACTAGACCAAATGGTGTCTACAGGTGAACAGGTAACGATTTCAATGTTAGCAATGGCACTAAATTCAATTGGTGTAGAAGCTAAATCTTATACAGGTCGTCAGGTTGGAATTAGAACTGACAATGCCTACAATAAGGCACGTATTGAAGCGATTGATACCGATGTTATGAGTGCAGACCTTGATTTGGGTCGCGTACTTGTTGTTGCCGGTTTTCAGGGTGTAGATGAACACGGCAATACCACAACACTAGGTCGTGGTGGTTCTGACACCACAGGCGTGGCACTTGCAGCAGCCTTAAAAGCGGATGAATGCCAGATCTATACTGATGTAGATGGTGTATATACCACTGACCCACGTGTTGCACCAAAAGCCAAAAAAGTGGATCGTATTTCATTTGAAGAAATGCTGGAAATGGCATCTCTGGGTTCTAAAGTCCTCCAGATTCGTTCTGTCGAATTTGCTGGAAAATATCAAGTTCCACTTCGCGTATTATCAAGCTTTGATAATGACAATGATGGCGTATTTGATGAAGACTTTAAACAAAACGTTGGGACTTTAATTACCACTGAGGCGGAAGACGACATGGAACAACCGATTATTTCTGGTATCGCATTTAACCGTGACGAAGCTAAACTCACTATTTTAGGTGTGCCTGATGAACCAGGTATTGCTGCCAAAATCTTAGCTCCAATTAGCGCCGCAAATATTGAAGTCGACATGATCATCCAGAATGTCGAAGAAGATGGTACAACTGACTTCACCTTTACTGTAAATCGTGGAGATTTAGTAAAAGCCAAGAAAATTCTTGAAGAAACTGCTTCAAACATTGGAGCACGTGAAGTAGCAACACGTGATGATATTGTAAAAGTATCCATTGTGGGTGTAGGCATGCGTTCACACGCAGGTGTTGCTAGCAAAATGTTCATTGCACTTGCAGATGAAGGCATCAATATCCTGATGATTTCAACATCTGAAATCAAGATCTCAGTATTGATTGAAGAGAACTATTTAGAACTTGCAGTGCGTACTTTGCATACTGCATTTGGTTTGGATCGTGAGCATGGTGAAAGTAGTGCGCGCGCATAAACTTTGACCAAACAAACTGTGAAATAGATCACTTTTCAACAATTTGTGTCAAAAAAGCAGAGCCACTGTAGTTTTTTCTATAGTGGCTCTGTTATATTAACACCCATGTATTTAGAAAATTTCAGCAGTTTTAATAAATATAGCACTTTTTTTATTGATTCTGTTAAACATTTCTCTAATTCTGAGGTTGTAATTTCGGTTTCTTAAACCACTATCGCAGGTTTAGCGTTTTAGCAAGGAGATAAACATGCTGATTCTGACCCGTCGTGTCGGAGAAACATTAATGATTGGGGATCAAGTCAGTGTAACTGTGCTTGGCGTTAAAGGTAATCAGGTTCGTATTGGTGTGAATGCACCGAAAGAAGTATCTGTGCACCGTGAAGAAATCTACCAGCGTATTCAACACGAACGTGCCATGCATGAACACCTTCAGCATCTTGATCAAGACTATCAGCCTTCATTTGAAGATGATAATTTCTCTCAAAACAATTTTAATCGTTAAGAATATATAATTGTATTGATGATTAAAGCGGCTATCAAAGCCGCTTTAAATATTTCTGTCTTCGTTATTTTATAGCAGACCTAATGCTTTTTTTACGGGTGCATAACTGCGTCGATGTTCATCAATCACCCCATGATGAGCAATCGCTTCAAAATGCGCCTTAGTTGGATAACCTTTATGCTTGGCAAAGCCAAATGCAGGATATTTTTCATCCAGTAATTTCATTTGCCTATCTCGCGCGACTTTTGCCAAGATACTGGCAGCACTGATTTGTGCATGAGTCGCATCGCCTCCCACTATTGCCTCACAGCTAATGCATATGCCTTTAGGAATCTGATTGCCATCGACAAGAACCTTAGTCGGTTGAATTTTCAGGTTTTCTACCGCACGATTCATTGCGAGAAAAGTAGCCTGCAAAATATTCAATTCATCGATTTCAACATGCGTCGCTTCTGCAATTGACCAAGCCAACGCTTTTTCCTGAATTTCAACAAACAATTTCTCACGTTTCTTTTCCGTCAGCTTTTTTGAATCATTCAATCCTTCGATTGGATTATCAGGATCCAAAATCACAGCTGCCGCAACCACTGAGCCTACCAAGGGCCCGCGTCCAGCTTCATCTACACCAGCAATTATCATGTTAATATCTTTTATTTACTTGAGCTGAATGCTTCATTTACACAAGCTGTCACTGTTTTAGAAACGACCTGCCCCACCATGGTTGCACGTGCATTCGGATCGAATGTTGCATTCGCTAAATCTGCCGCCGTCACGCTATAAGGCGCTTTTTCACTTACGCAGCCACACACTTCTGTCTGTATATTTTGCTTTTGTTCAGTCGTCATCAATTTTGATGCTGTTTGCCATGCAGGAATAGTATTAATTTCATTGACACATTTTGCATTTACTGCCACTTTTAAAGCAGCCATCCCCAACTGTTCTGTGGTACTACTTGCTGTATTGGTGTTCATTGAACCATCTGTAGCACAACCTGCCAAACCAAGTGTTAAAAAAGCAGCGCTTAAAAAATACTTATTCATGAATCTATCCTGTTAAAAATTTTCCGCTATTTTGCCTAAACCCAGACTGCTATGAAATATGTAAATTGTAGAAATAGGTGAATTTTGCCGAATTACTGGTCATACATCGTTTCATTTAAAAAACGCTTCGTTACAACAGCCCCATTTTTTAAGTTCTTCTTCTAGTCTATTCTCGCGTGATAATTAGCAATTGAAAGGACATTTTTCATGTCTAGTTCTAGCCAGTACTACACAAGAACGGCACAATATTTACACTGGATTATGGCTCTTATATTTATTACTGCATGGATCATCGGTTTCTACAGTGGTAATTTTTTAAGTTATGAGACTGATGGTAGTTTTAAAGGTGATGTCATCACCCTGCATAAAAATATTGCGACAACAATCATTTTCCTTGTGATGATTCGTATCTTTTGGCGTTACACTCATCCCGCACCTCAGCTACCAGATACCATGTCACCTTCCATGAAAAAACTGGCACATGCAGGTCATTTAGCGCTGTATTTTATTTTATTGGCTTTGCCAATTACAGGCTGTTTATTTAGCTGGAGCGCAGGACATCCCGCCCCTGTACTTTATCTATTTAATATTCCGCAATTGATAGGTGAAAACCCTGAAGTGATGGCTGTAGTTAAACCCTTGCATATTTATCTGTCATGGTTTGCAGGCTTATTGGTATTAGGTCATATTCTAGCTGCATTGAAACATCATTTTATTGATAAAGATCATGTATTGATTAGTATGAGTCGACAACCCAAATAGCTCTATGACATAAAATAGTATTTTCCTATAAAAAAACGCATCAAATTTAGATGCGTTTTTTCTTGAAGATTTATAATTGCTGAATAGCAGCAATCCATTTTTGTTTTTCAGCTTGCTCTATAAATGAGGCTTCAAATGAGTTGATCGCCAACTGTTTAAGCTCATCATTCGATAAATTTAATGCATGGTGTACTGCAAGAAAATTATCATTCATATAACCACCAAAATATGAGGGATCATCTGAATTAATAGTGACATGGACACCCTGTTTAAGCAAACGATGAATATTATGTTCAGCCATATCATCCACTACACAAAGCTTTAAATTACTCAATGGACATACAGTTAAAGGCATTTTTTCATCAATTAAACGCTGCAATAAATCTGGATCTTCATCTGAACGAACCCCATGATCAACCCGGTTAACCTTAAGTAAATCAAGTGCTTCCCATACATATTCTGGTGGGCCTTCTTCACCAGCATGCGCTACAATAAGAAAACCTGCCTCACGTGCCTTTGCAAAAACACGTTCAAACTTGGACGGCGGATGTCCAACTTCACTCGAGTCCAATCCAACTGCAATAATATCGTCTTTAAAAGCTAAAGCTTGCTCAAGTGTCTTAAATGCATCTTCTTCACTTAAATGGCGCAAAAAGCACATGATGAGTTGTGAGCTAATACCCAATTGGTCTTTTGCATCTAAACAAGCGCGTTTTAAGCCATTTAATACGGTCGCAAATTCAACGCCACGCTCAGTATGTGTTTGTGGATCGAAGAACATTTCTGTATGAACCACTTTATCTTCTGCACATTTTTCAAAGTACGCCCAAGCCAAATCATAGAAATCCTGCTCATGCACCAACACATTGGCACCCGCATAATAAATGTCTAGAAAAGACTGCAAGTTATGAAAATTATAAGCTTGCTTAATTTCTTCAATTGACTGGTAGGGAATCTGAATATGATTGCGCTGTGCAATTTTAAACATCAATTCAGGCTCAAACGTCCCTTCGATATGCACATGTAACTCTGCTTTGGGTAAAGCACGAATTAACTCAACTTGGTTCATAACAACTCCAAAATAATAAAGGGTGCAGAAACACTATCTGCACCCTTTTTCTTTAATAAAAATTAACCGCCAAATACAGCAAACTTAAATGCCCAAAGCGCAGCTACAATCCAGACCATATACGGTACAGTCTTCGCCTTACCTGTAAACAACTTGATCAAGGCATAGCTAATAAAGCCCATCGCGATACCGTCCGCAATGGAATAAGCAAATGGCATAAATACAATTGTAAGAAATGCAGGAACAGCTTCAGTAATATCTTCCCAATCAATATTGGTAATACCCTGAATCATTAACACCCCAACAAATAAAAGCGCTGGAGCCGTTGCAAAACCAGGTACAGACTGAGCAAGCGGAGCCAAAAATAAACAGGCAAGGAATAAGCAAGCCACCACTACAGCAGTCAAGCCAGTACGACCACCTGCGGCCACACCAGAAGCTGACTCAATATAAGGAGTAGTTGATGAAGTACCTAAAGCTGCGCCCGCTACAATAGCAGTGGAATCCGCAAATAATGCTTTTTTCAAACGTGGCAATTTACCATCGACCAATAGTCCAGCACGGTGGGAAACTCCCACCAACGTCCCTGTACTATCAAATAAATCGACCAAAAAGAAAACGAAAATTACGCCAATCAAACTTGCGGTAAATAATCCTTCAAAATCCATTTGCAAAAAAGTAGGTGCTAAAGATGGAATCTCGCCGACCACACCTTTAAATTGATTGAGCCCCATCAAAGTCGCGATTGCTGTGATTACCAGAATACTGATGATAATCGCACCACGAATTCTAAAATGATGCATCACCACAATCATTAAAAAACCCAGTAAAGATAACAATACTGTAGGCTGCTTGATATCGCCCAGTCCAACTAAGGTAGCAGGATTCCCCACAATAATGCCTGAATTTTTGAGCGCCACCAATGCAAGGAATAAACCAATCCCCCCGCCAATCGCAAACTTCAGTGACATCGGAATAGCATTTACGATAGCTTCACGAATTTTTAAAAAGCTAATCGCTAGGAAAATAATTCCTGAAATAAAAACCGCGGCTAGTGCGGTTTGCCATGGCACTCCCATGCCTAGACAAACTGAATAGGTAAAATAGGCGTTTAATCCCATACCTGGCGCAAGTGCAATCGGATAATTGGCAATCAGCCCCATGACCAAACACCCTATCGCAGCAGCCAAACAGGTTGCTACAAATACAGCGCCATGATCCATGCCTGTTTCAGACAAAATAAGTGGATTGACAATGATGATATAACACATCGTCAAAAAGGTCGTTACACCTGCAAGCACTTCAGTTCTAAAGCTTGTCTTATTTTCGCTTAATTTAAATAAGCGCTCTAACAAGTCTGCTGAAGGGTTAGGAGTTGACATAACATAGTCCCTACAAAAAGTTTGAGCATACGATATTGCGATTTGTACACAATCTTGAAGTGAATTTTTATTTGAATACACTTTTAAGACTGCATATGGTTTTGTAATAGAAAAAGCAATCACTATGCCAATGAGCACAATTAAAAGACATTTCTCCATATCAAAATAAATACTATACGTAATATGCGATAAGGTTTAATCATCCGATAAAACACAAAAAAGCCGCATAGGTCTATGCAGCTTTACATATACTTAAAGGAATATGATGTTAAAAATATTAATTGATATTTTTAATGCCATCTCCTGTGAGGATTATAACATAATATTTTTTACTTTTACTTTTTAGAAGCAAATAGTGGTTCTAAGAAAAATGAATAAAAATCATAATTTTACTATAAATAATTCCTGATTATTGAATAATATCTTGATGATGAACCCGATACAGCGACGAACGCTGATTGTAATTCGGGTTAGCTTCAAGGGCTTTAAGACTATGCTCAGCGTCATTGATCACTTTACTCACTTGCTCTCTTTTCTTTACCTTTGAATCCAGATAAATACTATAACCAAGCAGGATCACTAAGCTCGCAAAAACTAAAACGAGTATATTTCTCATAAACGATTTTCTTGTTATTCATCCACAAGTGATATATTTTACCAAAAATAATAGAAATGTGACATATTTAACACTTAATAGCACTATGTATTTACAACATTTACCTATTAATGATTATGCCTTCTTTGAAATTTTTGGCCCCTTTTTTACATCACGCCATGATATGGAAAATAATAAATTTCACCCTATCATATTATTGTTAAGTTATTGATTTAAAAATTATTATTTAAAAACATCAGAATCAATCTATCGTTCTATTCAAATGACTCTTGAATGACTTTAGACCATTTCTAAACTTCACTACATTGTTTCATGACCCATTATATTCGTATCAGTTAGGTTACTTAAGGATCAAAAATATCATTTTTGATATTTTTGGAGAGCAAAAAAACCTCTCATAATATTAATTTTATTCAGATTTATAGTCAAAAACTACGAACCTATTCACTGTCTATTTTTTTGTTATTTTGCAAATAAACTATTGTATTTTGATGACAAAATGATGAACTCTATCATTGTTATCACAATTAAATGATAAATAATCAACATCTTTATCAATGTAATTATATGCCTCTCAAGATTGGCAAAAATTATCCTTCATCTTAAGATAAACTTGCTTTTCAAATGGCCTATGGCATGAAATTAAGCAGCCTAAACATGGTTTTTCAAGCGTAAAAATGTTAAGCTCGCGCCTCATTTCAAGATTTATTTAGTTTATGCAGATCACGCCACCTTAATTAATTGAATTATTTTCAAATATCAATTCATCACTGTCTGGTGATGTGGTGTCGTTGTGTGTGTAAATATCACATCACTAGCCTTTTATAACAGATAAATTTTATAGGCTATTTATGTTTCAGCAAATTCGCAAAGAATGGTTTTCCAATATTCGTGGAGATGTTCTTGCCGGTTTAGTCGTTGGACTGGCCCTTATTCCAGAAGCAATTGCATTTTCCATTATTGCAGGTGTTGATCCCCAAGTTGGATTATATGCTTCATTTTCTATGGCCGTTATTATTGCCTTTATGGGTGGTCGCCCTGCCATGATTTCTGCTGCAACAGGTGCCATGGCTTTACTTATGGTCACCCTTGTAAAAGAACATGGTCTTCATTATCTTTTTGCAGCTACGATTCTAACTGGCTTTATTCAAATTATTGTGGGTCAACTGAAACTCGCCAAGCTTATGCGTTTTGTTTCCAAATCAGTTGTGATTGGTTTTGTAAATGCACTTGCGATTTTAATTTTTATGGCACAACTCCCTGAATTAACACATGTCTCTATTCAAGTGTATCTATTTGTAATTATAGGTTTAGCGATTATCTATCTCTTTCCCTATATTCCTAAAGTCGGAAAATTGATTCCCTCACCTATGGTCTGCATTATTGTCATTACATTTTTAGCTTTATTTTTAGGTTCTAATGTAAGGACTGTAGGCGATATGGGGCATTTACCTAATAGCTTACCCCACTTTTTTATTCCAAATATCCCATGGAATCTTGAAACCTTATGGATTATTTTGCCCTATTCTTGTGCATTGGCAGCGGTAGGATTATTAGAATCTATGATGACTGCAACGATTGTAGATGAACTTACAGATAGCTCTAGTGATAAACATCGTGAATGTAAGGGTCAAGGTCTTGCCAATATCGTGACTGGTTTTATGGGCGGTATGGCGGGCTGTGCCATGATTGGACAATCCATGATTAATGTGAAATCGGGTGCTCGTCAGCGCCTGTCTACATTAGTGGCAGGCGTTTTTTTGCTTATATTAGTGGTGTTTATAAGCGACTGGTTAAGTGTGATACCAATGGCTGCACTTGTAGCAGTGATGATTATGGTTTCAATTAGCACCTTCGACTGGGGATCTATTAAAAATTTTAAACGCAATCCCCAAAGTAGCAATATTGTCATGATTAGCACAGTAATCGTGGTGGTTGCTACACACAATCTGGCCATAGGTGTTTTAGTCGGTGTTTTGCTCTCTGCATTGTTTCTAGCTCAAAAACTTGAAAATGATGTACACATAGAAACTTCACGTCATGGCAATACCCGTGTATATGATGTACGTGGCCAGTTGTTTTTTAGCTCTTCGGAGCGTTTTTCTCGCGCTTTTGATTTTCAGGAAAATGTTGAGCAGATCATCATTGACTTAACTCACTCTCATATTTGGGATGTTACGACAGTGGCTTCACTAGACCATATAGTCGAAAAGTTTCAGAAAAATGGAATACACGTCACGGTGAAAGGGTTAAATGAAGCTAGCTCTATCATGATTGATAAATATGGTAAACATGCCAAAATTTAAATTACATATAAAAACCCGTGTAGATTTGCACGGGTTTTTATAAATCCATTCAAGTTAAAATACAGTAAAATCAGAGTGAACTATTTACGATTGCTATAATACTTCCACGTCATTCTGCTTATTTCTAACAAGATATGCTTAAACAAAATGTAATAACAATAAAAAAGGGATGAACGATGTTCATCCCTTTTTTTCACACTTTGATTAATTACGCAACGGACCGTTCATTCTCTTCCAGCATTTTGCGGTCGACGTCTTCAGGGTTATTGAGCGCATTTTGAAGTTTTTGCATATCCAATGCTCCTACCCATTTAGCAACCACTATAGTTGCCACACTGTTGCCCGTAAGGTTCGTCAAAGCACGTGCTTCAGACATGAAACGATCGATACCCAGAATCAGTGCCAAACCTGCGACTGGAATATGCCCAACTGCTGATAAAGTTGCAGCCATTACAATAAATCCAGAACCCGTTACACCTGCCGCACCTTTCGATGAAATCAATAATACGACCAGTAAAGTAATCTGATGCTGAATATCAAGCTGTGTGTTGGTGGCCTGAGCAATAAAGATCGCCGCCATTGTAAGGTAAATTGATGTACCATCCAGATTAAATGAATAACCTGTAGGGATGACCAAACCAACAACAGACTTCTCACAACCTGCAATTTCAAGTTTCTTCAACATACGAGGCAACACCGATTCAGATGACGATGTCCCTAAGACAATAAGTAACTCTTCACGAATCAGGCGCAACATTTTAAAAATGCTAAAACCACAGAAGCGACTAATAGAACCTAATACGATGAAAATAAAGAGCAAACAGGTCACATAGAAGCACAGAATAAGTTGTCCTAACTGTACCAAAGAACCCACACCATATTTACCAATGGTAAATGCCATGGCGCCAAAAGCACCAATCGGAGCCAGCTTCATAATCATATTCACAATGTTGAAGAAAACATGTGAAATCTGATCAACCAGTTTCAAAACGGGTTTCCCTGCATCTCCAAGTTTATGAAGTGCGAAGCCAAACAAGATAGCAAATAGTAAAACCTGTAAGATTTCACCATTAGCAAATGCACCTACAACCGTTTCAGGAATGATATGCATGAAAAATTCGATAGTAGACTGGGACTGACCAGATGCAACGTATTTCGCAATCCCTGCTGTATCGAGTGTCGCTGGATCAACATTCATACCCACACCAGGTTTGGCAATATTAATGACCAAAAGACCCACGATGAGTGCGATAGTTGAAACGATTTCAAAGTAAAGTAATGCAATCCCACCTGTCTTACCAACAGATTTCATACTTTCCATGCCTGCGATACCACTGACCACAGTACAGAAAATAACAGGCGCAATAATCATTTTAATCAGGCGAATGAATGCATCACCTAATGGTTTGAGTTGCTCACCTAAACCTGGGATATTTTCTTTGACACCATCTACGATTTGCGTAGTGCTCGGATAAAAATGTCCGACCAAGACACCCGCAATAATGGCAATGATCACTTGAAAATAAAGTGATTTATAAATCGGTTTTTTAGCCATAACTTTACGTCAACAAATATTTCTAAGCCCTTAGAAATATATCCATAAAAATATCTATAAATAGTTTATAGACAGCCCTTTAGCCCACTTGTCTAAATGACGCATGGTGGAAGTTTTCTTAAAAGAAAACATTCCTTAAGATGAAAAACAAAAAGTTTTTCAAAAATAGTCTCACGACTTATCTCGTTCCGATTAGGGGGAACTTCATCTGTTTAAAGAAAAATGGGAGTCAACGAATAAATCGTTAATAAAAATTAAACAGTTTAAAAACTGTCGAGAGTGTACTGCAATTCCACTTTCTATCGGTTACAAAATCCATTTTTCGGTTATTTTTTAATCAAAAATAGTGTAGACATTAGTCTAATATGTTTAAGGTTGATTCATTCATTTTATTTTTATGTCATAGTGATGATATTCATTTTTCCACGAAATATTAAATGCACATGAACACTAAAAAGAATCTCTATAAAGACAGTGAACATCCGTTTGCCCAATATGTGCGTATATTAGGTAAAGGGAAAACAGGTTCACGTTCCCTAAGTTATGAAGAAGCTTATGCAGCATTTACCATGATTTTAAAGGGAGAGGTACTTGACGTTCAATTAGGTGCTTTTTTAATGTTGCTTCGTGTTAAGGAAGAGTCTGTTGAAGAACTTACAGGTTTTGTACAGGCAACTAAAGATCAACTTGACTTTCAACCTTTGCAGGTTGATTTGGATTGGTCATCCTATGCAGGTAAACGTAAACATTATCCATGGTTTTTATTGGCCGCATTAACACTCGCTAGACATGGTTATAATATCGTCATGCATGGTGCTGCTGGTCATACAATTAATCGTGTTTATACCGAGCAAGTCTTAGAATATTTGGGGTACCACATTTGCGAGTCTGAACAAGACGTTAAACAACAATTACAACAACAACATTTTGCTTATTTGCCACTAGAAGCTATTTCTCCTGTACTAAGCGACATGATTTCTTTACGTAATGTCATGGGTCTACGTTCACCCGTTCATACTTTAGCCCGTTTAATTAATCCCTTTAATGCTAGAGCCACTTTACAGGCAATTTTTCACCCTGCTTATCGAAGCTCACATCAACAAGCGGCTTATCAATTGGGCTATGAAAACAGTGCTGTGATTAAAGGTGAAGGAGGTGAGTTTGAACGTAATCCAGATGCCAAAACTTTAATTTGTGGAATTAAAAATGGCGAAATGTATGAATATGAACTCCCTAAACTGACACCAGAACGTAGTCTAATTGAAGAAGAACTTGATTTAGACACGTTTAAAAAAGTCTGGTTGGGCCAGACTGATCATCAATATGGTGAAATGGCGATTATTGAGACTATGGGAATTGCTCTATATACTATGAAGGCCGCCGATGACTTCACTCAGGCAATCCAAAAAGCCAAAGAACTTTGGAATACTCGATTCGACAAAGCTCTTTAACCAGAAAAATCCGTTGCGTTTTTAGATAAAACGAATCGGTTTAAACTCTGTATCATGTTGGGGTTCATGCGTGTCGCATTCATCCCCTTCTTTATGCCCTTTATCAATATAACCTGTACGCTGTTTTTCAGGGACATTTTGGTGTTCCCATGCAATGACTGCCTGCATACAAATCTGACGTTGTTCGGGAGTTAATACTACACCGTTTGGCCATTTACCAATTTCGACTGCCGTCTTTAAACGCTCTACGATATCTGGATCTAAAACGGCAAGCATTTGTTCAATATTCATGCGTCATCCTGCTGTTGAAATGAGTCAAAATCCTGATTCCAGCCAAGCTTTGTACGGCAAGCCATATAAAAGTCATAACCGGGTGGATGTAATAAGTTTAACTTAAATGGATGTTTTCGGATATGCACCGTATCACCTACATTGAGGGAAATACTATTTTGTCCATCCGCACTGACCATTGGTAAAACACGATTTTCACGAATTGTGAGTTTAATTTCACTGTGCCCACTCACGACGATTGGGCGGGAAGACAATGTATGAGGGTGCATAGGCACCAGTGCAATTGCGTCCATTCCTGGATGTAAAATTGGACCGCCGCCAGATAACGCATAAGCGGTTGAACCCGTTGGTGTTGACACAATCAGGCCATCGCTATGCTGACGATAGACATATTGCCCATCAATATTGAGTTCAAAATCGATCATATGAACTGACCGACCTGAATGCAAAACCACATCATTCAACGCAATTGCATCATAAATGGTTTCACCCTTTGAACGTACTTCCATTTCCAGTAAAAAACGGCGATCAAGCTGAAAATGTCCCTGCAAAACCTGATCAAGCTTAAAGATAACTTCAGATGGCGTAATATCCGTCAAAAATCCTAGACGTCCACGGTTTACCCCAATCACAGGCGTATTATGTCGAACCAATGCACGGGCAGCATGTAGCAGGGAACCATCTCCCCCAACGACAATAACCAGATCGACGACTTCGCCAAGTAAACTACGGCTTACACTTTGTGTATTGTTGTTAGGTACAAGCGCAGCTGTTTCCTGATCGAAAATAGGATGTAAGCCTAAATGTAAAAGGTGATCATGAATCAAACTTAAAGTTTCAACCACTGATGATTTATCAGGACGGCCGATGAGACCAATATTACGAAAAGATTTGGCTGAAATATTTGCAGACTGCATTGGATGCCTATAAGTAAAAGCCAGTATAGGGTTGGTCTGTGAGTTATCTCACATCTTTTATCAATGTATTTTCACAGGATGTAAGCGACCCGCTTTCAACGCATTTATCGCTTTTATCGCTTTTTAAAGATCGACTTTAGATCAATCTCATGAAAAGCAAAATAACGATGAACTCTAAGATCAACATATAACATGCGATTTGTGCAACTAATATAACACAGTAAATTTAAAATCGTGCGTTCTGATGCACGACGGTTTCAATCTATTTTGGACGAAATAGTGAACATTCAATCAGCACTCACCCTGCTAACTTATTACACCGTCATCTTTTCAAATTTTATTCAGGTTCTTTAAAGCGATGTTGAGAAGCTAAATAGCCCAGATAAATAATAGGCAATATAAAAAAAGCCACACTCCAAAAGTTGAGGTAAACGTATAAAAATGCGCCAAGAAAAGCACCTATTACAAAACCTAAAACGATCGAAAAACTTTTAATTAATGAAAATTTATGTGTTTCACCTTTATTACGTATGTAATCGGACAGATCTATTCCAAGTTGTGTCGTGTTACCTGTCATCATTGTACTTGGGCTGATATGCTTAATCAGGGTTTTACTAGAGGTATTACGAATCGCCAGTGCAATTAGCCCTAAACCACCGGTAATGGCAACTGTAATACTTGCTGGGTTTTTGAAGGGTTCAAAATATAAACCTGCCACCATAAAAGCAGTTAAAAAGAATGCTTCGCCATAAAATAGAAAAGCTAAAGTTTTGCTTTTATTCTGACTATGATCAATCAAGACTTTGGTTATCGCAACTGTCAGAATAAAAAGTGGAATCGCTGCCAGCTTGATCCAGATTCCTGATCCACCTTTCACCCATGCCGCACCAGCAAGCACTAAGTTACCTGTGACATGTGCAGTAAAAAAACCAAATAATGCAATAAAGCCAATCGTATCAATCGCACCACCGACAATCGTTAAAATAACTGGATCACGACAGCTTTTCCAAATCCCTTCTGCTTCATTTTTTGTCGTCGTTAAATTCATAATTTACCTATTGTTTTAATTAAATCTATTTTAAAAAGTAAAACGGGTTGTTAAACCGAGTACCCATGCATCATCCACTTGTTTAACACCGCCGGGTTGATGAACAAATTGTACATTTGGGCGAATCATAATGCTCGGGGACCAATTCAAGGTATAGTTTAGCTCCACATTGGTTTCGTTATACTGTAAAGGGGTAAATTGAGGATCATCATAGTTAAAAATCTGTTTTTGTTCATTCAATGCGTTTTGACGCTCTCGAAAACGTTTATTCATTTGACTACGTGCAATGCCCAAACCAATTGAATCTTTTGGACGACTATCAAATGCACCTTTATAGATAAATGCAATCTGCTGTGAACCACGTAGTTGAGTCGTCGCCTGATCATTCATATTTAAACTCAGGTACGCGGTTAAGCCACGTTGATCATCACCAGCATGATGAGTTAATTGTTGTTGAGCAACTAACCACAGATTATATTTTCCATCATGTATTTCTCGATTGGCGGCAATGGTTTGTAGTTGTCCATTTTTATCCGTCAGTACATCTTTCGCATCTGCTGTACTATAAAAACCACCAAAACGATAGGTGCCAGCAAGCTCATTAAATTTGGTTTTCCAGATCAATTCAACAGGAATAACGACACCTTTTGACCCATCTGTGCTTAAATTAAACCCTTTACTTTCTTTGGTATTTTCTGCATTGGACTCATATATCCCAATACCTAATGTCCATGCAGGACTAAAACTATATTTTATATTGGTCGCCCAGACTGTAATGGGCCAATTATACCAAACATTGCCGACTGTTTTGCCCACTTGCGCACCGCATAAGGTTAAATTCTGAAATTCGCATTGAGCCGAATTAAAATCTTCCCCCATGTTCATACGACCTATTTTAAAAACCAGATGCTTATCCAGTGAAGATGTTTGTAAATACATTTGACTCAGGCGCCAAACCTGCCCACGACCATTAATTTCTTGTACATTGCTAAATTGCTTTGCCCGTGGATCTGCAATTCGATCTTCTGAAAGACCTTGTCCATCACGTTTTGATATTGCCAGTTTTGCGACAGTATTTTCCCAGCCCCATAATTTTTCCAAGTTAAAACTTGAACCAAAAGTCCATTGATTAGCACTTCTTAAAGCTGAATCATCGTTATACCCCCCATGCAAATTGGTGGCAGCTTCATTAATAAAAGCAACATTAAACTCTATTCCTTTATCCGAAAGTTCTGTGCGTTTACCATTCCAGTCACCGAGTAAATATTGACGGTCTGATGATAAAACATCATTGGCAAAAGTATGTGTTGACAGGCAGAGGATACCTATGATGATCCATTGTCGAGCGAGGTAAGATTCTAATGTTGAAATACCAGATATCATGGTTCTACCTAAAATAAAAAATACATGCAGGCTGTATCAATCTAAAAATTATTTTTATCGTCATTTTGCAAATTTGCGATATGACCTAAAATGTTTTGAAAGCTCACCTACAAAATCATCGTAGGTGAACGCCAAACAATATAAATTTGCTTCATTACAGCTTAAAATTTGGAGTTAAATATCAGTTGATTAACTGAGAAAAGCTTTCAACATCGGAATAAGTTTTTCACCAATAACCATTCCAAGCAACCCAACAAGAGCAACTATTGGAGGTGCTGGCGAGCGTACATTTAAAAGATAATAAAGTACGCCCACGAGTAAACCGACGCCCAAAGATAAAACATACACTTTCATAATTCATCTCAAGGCCCTATCCCGAAGAAGATAGAGCCCGCGTCATCAGTTTAGAATGCAAAACATGAACAACCTAATGCACCCCAAAATGACTTTTTATCTTTGTCATTGACTGGTACATCTAGCATCCATGCATGACTGTGTCCGTGCATACCACAACTGCTAGAGCAGGCACACATGGTCGAATTTGACTGAAGTGGCTGTAAAGATGGTGCATTACGATTTTCAGACAGTCGCCACTGTCCCCCGAAACGTTTTACAGGTGACCAATCTGGTGAAGCAGGCGGTAATGGTGGATCTTCCTGCTTAAACTCTGCACCTGCATAAACGATATTACCGTTCATTACTGTCAGAACAGATTCTATCCACTGAATATCGTCACCTTCGACTTTGAAATAATCATCTGAAAGTACGGCTAAATCTGCATGTTCGCCTGCGACCAAAGCACCTTTATCACTTTGTTCACCCGAAAACCATGCCGATCCTTTAGTCCATAGTCTGAGTGCTGTCTGGCGATCAAGTAAATCTTTTTCATCATACAAAGAAAGACCACCTACGGTTTTCCCTGTACTTAACCAACCCAGACATACCCAAGGGTTATAAGAAGCGACCCGTGTAGCATCCGTACCAGCACCCACAGGAACCCCCAATTCCAGCATTTTTTTCACTGGTGGAGTCGATTTTGCTGCTTCTGCACCATAGCGATTTACAAAAATTTCACCTTGATAAGCCATACGATGCTGAATTGCAATACCACCGCCTAATGCCCCAATACGCTCAATATTTTTCTCAGAAATTGTCTCGGCATGGTCAATAATAAAACGGGTTTGAAATGGTTGCTTGGCATTTACACGCTCAAATACATTCAGGAAGCGTTCAATACTTTCATCATAAGTTGCATGCAAACGAAAAGGCCATTTTTTCTCAGCTAAAAGTTCAACAATTGCTTCTAGCTCTGCTTCCATTTTTTCTGGTAAATCTGGTCGAGGTTCATAGAAATCTTCAAAATCCCCTGCTGACCATGTCAGGTTTTCGCCGGCTCCGTTAACCATAAACAATGAATCACCGTCACCTGGAAAGGTCATTTCTGTCCATTTTTTATAATCTTCTAGCTCAGAACCCGCATTTTGTGCAAACAAGTTATAGGCAATTCTGACCGTCATTTGTTCATTTTCATGCAACTCTTTAATGACTTCATAATCATCAGGATAGTTTTGACCACCACCACCAGCGTCAATCGCAGAGGTTAAACCTAAACGGTTTAGTTCCCGCATAAAGTGACGAGTCGAATTGATCTGATCTTGTTTTGGTAACTTTGGTGCTTTACCTAAAGTAGAATATAAAATAGCCGCCGAAGGCGTTGCCAATAATAATCCTGTTGGCTCACCTTTATCATCTCGAACAATTTTGCCACCAGGTGGATCTTGGGTGTCTTTATTAAAACCCAATACATTCAGTGCAGCCCGATTGAGCATAGCACTGGCATATAAATGTAATACGAAAACTGGCGTATCTGGGGCAGCTTTATTAATTTCTTCTAAAGTGGGCAATCGTCTTTCGGCGAACTGAAATTCTGTCCAACCACCCACTACGCGCACCCATTGCGGTGCAGGTGTATGATCAGCTTGTTCTTTAAGTAATCTCAAAGCATCTGCAACAGAAGGTACGCCTTCCCAACGCAGTTCCATATTATAATTTAGACCACCGCGAATAATATGCAAATGGCTGTCATTTAAACCTGGAACCACTCGTCTTCCATTGAGATCAATGACTTTCGTCTTGGCTGTTGCCAATTTCATTACCTGATCGGTGCTATCGGTAATGATGACTTTACCGTCAGCGATGCCAATGGCTTGAACTTCTGGTTGTTGGGTATTAAGAGTGGTAATTTTCCCATTTTTCAGGATTAAATCGAGTTGAGTCATCGCTGTACTCCGTTCATTTTTATTTTAATGGGTAGATCGACTCTACCCTTAATTTGATATGGAACGTATTATTTTGCAGGAACTGGAGCAAGTACTTCATGCTTGGATTGAGTGCGCTCAGGCGTCTTATGTACCATTGTATAAGCATAATCAACACCCATACCATATGCACCAGAATGCTCACGTACAATATTCATAACGGCATCATAAGTATCACGATGTGCCCAGTCACGTTGCCATTCAAGCAATACTTGTTGCCAAGTCACAGGGACAACACCTGCCTGAATCATACGTTGCATTGAATAATCATGCGCTTCTTTAGATGTGCCACCTGAAGCATCTGCAACCATATAAATTTCATAGCCCCCTTCAAGCATGGCACCAAAAGCAAATGTGTTATTACACACCTCTGTCCATAAACCAGAAACCACAATTTTTTTACGATTATTTTTGGCAAGTGAGTCACGAACTTTCTGATCGTCCCACGAGTTCATTGATGTACGTTCTAATAGGGGTGCATCTGGAAATACATCCAGTAATTCAGGATAAGTGTGCCCAGAAAAACTTTCAGTTTCTACAGTCGTAATTGTAACTGGGATATTAAATACTTTCACAGCCTTAGCTAAACCCACGGTATTATTTTTCAAAACTTGACGGTCAATAGATTGTACGCCAAAAGCCATTTGTGGCTGGTGATCAATAAAAATAACTTGACAATTATTTGGTGAAAGTTGTTCTAGTAAAGATGTATTCATCAGTTTATACCGCCGTTATTGTTTCTGTACGTGTATTAATTCAGAAAAACCTGTAAAAACATACGTCCAAATTTAAGAAAGTGTTTATTTGTTTCTCATACAATCAAAATATATTTATGGTGTAATCTAGCGTCATTGTTAAGTTTATGTTTACGTTCAAATGCAGGTTAGTTTTGTTCAATTATTTTAGCCACGCTCAAATCTCGGCCAATTTAATTCATCAGATATCTGATTAGACTGACCAGCAGACTTAAATTCGCCGTATCTAAGTAAAATAATTTATATTTGCCTACTTATGAATGATGTTTAATTTTTGTACGTTCAATGTTTTTATTTTAGCCTTTTATAGATTTTTAAAATGGACCGACTCGATTGTATTTTAAGCTTTGTTAGTGTGGTAGAACAGGGCAATTTTAGTAAAGCAGCCCAATACCAGAACCTATCCAGAGATATGGTCGCCAAGCGCATCGCCTATCTTGAAAATAATTTAAAGGCAACATTATTTCATCGTACCACCCGGACGATGCGCCTTACCCCATCGGGCGAAACTTTATATAAACATAGTAAAGTGATCATAAGCGAACTGGATTGGGTCAAATACGAATTATCCTATAATCAACAATATCCCGCTGGAGAATTAAAAGTTAATGCTCCGCTTTCGTTTAGTCATCTCATTTTAAAAGATTTATTTGTCAAATTTCAAAATCAATATCCTGAAATACGCATTAATTTAACTCTGACCGATCATCATCTCGATATGGCCAGTGGCGATTTTGATTTAACCTTGAGAATCAGTGAAAAGATTGATAGTTCATATAAAAGCAGAAACTTTCTATCCATTGATCGATACTTTTATGCCACACCCGAATATCTAAAAACCTATGGTTATCCCTCACATATTGAAGATCTTAAGCACCATAAAGTTCTAAGTTATAGTATTAATGAACAATTACCCAAATTTAAATTTAAAAAAGATTCTCAGGACATCAATGTTGAATACTTGCCTACATTTATTTGTAATAATGGCGATTTCTTACTGGATCTCTGTCTTGCGCATAAAGGAATTTCTTTTTTACCCGAATTTATCGTGCAATCTTATGTGGAAAATGGTCAATTAGTTCGCTGTTTCCTTGATTATAGCTGTGAACCCATTTGTTTTCATGCTTTATGGCCTGCTAGTCAACAATTGCTTCCCAAAAAAGTTCGACTTTTTATAGATTTTCTAGCCAGCCAATTCGAAGACTATCCAAAATAACTTTATGAATAAAATGTGGTTATTCTGCTAAAATAGATCTTTCAAATCTTCACACCAGTTGGAGTAAAGTCTTTGAAAAAGTGAAGTAGATCATCGCCTTTTGCATAAATAATGAGTTTTTTAGCTCATTCACAGATTTATCATTGCAAAATATATGAAAGCTATCGCATGATTAGCACACTTTGTTGGCTTTTATGACAGATTTATGAAGTTTGAACGTGGCATTGGCTTTTTTGCGCTTATTTTTTCAGTCATCATTATTGGTGTTTTTTTAGCTTTTAGTATCTATTTAATCCGCCTTGATAATGTGATCCGCGATAAATTTGAAGGACAACGCTGGGATATCCCTGCCAAAGTTTTTGCACGGCCTTTAGAACTTTATACCAATGCCCCTGTCAGCCAGAATGATTTTAGTCAGGAACTTGGATTACTCGGCTATAAAAATGCCCAAAATTATACCAAGTCTGGTAGTTACGTGGTTCAGGGCAATACCATGTATGTTCACACGCGCGGTTTTGACTTTGGAGATAGTACTGAACCTGAGCAAGTTTTGCAGGTGTCATTCACCAATGATCAAATTGCGGATATTCGTGCAACTAAACCGTCTTCCACAGGTATCGCTCGACTTGAGCCGTTATTAATTGGGGGAATCTATCCTCAACATAATGAAGATCGGGTACTGATTAAACTAGACAAAGTACCAAAGACATTAATTGAAGCACTGGTTGCAACTGAAGATCGTAATTTTTATAGTCACCACGGTATTTCTGTACGAGGTACTGCACGTGCTTTGGTCAGTAACGTAACAGGCGGAAGACGTCAGGGCGGATCTACCCTCACCCAGCAATTGGTTAAAAATTTCTATCTTAGTCCTGAGCGCACACTAAAACGTAAAGCCAATGAAGCGTTTATGGCGATGTTGCTTGAGTTACATTATAGCAAAGATGAAATTTTGGAGGCTTATTTAAACGAAGTAAATCTCGGGCAAAATGGCAGTTACTCAATTAATGGGTATGGTCTGGCCTCACAGTTTTATTTTGGTTTGCCATTACGTGAACTAAATATTGCCCAACAGGCCTATCTGGTAGGTCTGGTACAAGGTCCATCTCTATATAATCCTTGGCGTAATCCTGAGGCAGCACTCAAACGCCGTAATATTGTATTAAATAATATGTTGGTCATGGGCTATTTGACTCAAGATCAATATGAAAAAGAGAGTGCTCGTCCTTTAGGCGTGGTTTCAAAACCAAGTCTTGGCCCAGCGAAATTTCCAGATTTTCTGGATATCGTACGTCGTCAGCTACGTTCAGAATATCAGGAAAACGACCTTACCAATCAGGGCTTACGCATTTTCACCACACTTGATCCAATTGCACAGACGCGCATTCAGGATGCGTTCAAATCCAGTGTTGAACAAATTGCAAAACGTAATCCAGCACGTCTTAAAGACCTACAGGGCGCTGTTTTGGTGGAACATCCTGAAAATGGAGAACTGATTGCGGCTGTAGGTTCGACCCAAGACTTTACGGGTTTTAACCGTGCTGTTGATGCAAAACGACAAGTAGGTTCTTTGCTTAAACCTGTAATTTATCTAAATGCGATTGAGTCTGGACGTTATAATTGGGCCAGTCAGATTCAGGATGCTGCCGTCAATATCCCTGTCGGCGGTGATAAAAGCTGGACACCGAAAAATTATAGCGGTGGCGAACATGGCGTAGTCACTTTACAACAGGCATTGGCGAACTCGTATAACCTTTCGGCGGTACGTTTAGGTCAGGAATTTGGTTTATCTGCTTTCACTAATAATCTGAAAAAGTTCGGCGTAACCTCAGATATTCCTAATTATCCTTCTGCGTTTTTGGGTGCTATAAATATGTCGCCTATGGAAATGTTGAGTATTTACGGTAACTTTGCGACAGGTGGTTTTAAATATCCAACCCGCGCCATTCGCTCAGTAGTCGATGCAAACGGTCATGTCCTTGAACGTTTTGGTTTAAATGTTCAACAAACCATTGATCCTTCAGCTGCGTATATTTTAAATTACGGCTTACAACAAGTTATGCGCTCTGGGACAGGTAAAGCAGCTTATAGTAGCTTATCATCTGATCTAAATTTGGCAGGTAAATCAGGCACAACCAATGATACACGTGATTCATGGTTTGCAGGCTATTCAGGCAATCATCTTGCTGTGGTCTGGTTAGGTTTAGATGATAATAAAGTCACAGGTTTAACCGGTTCCTCAGGTGCCCTACCTGTCTGGACCAATGTCATGAAACAATTGCGCCAGCAACCCGTCAATTTACGTCAGACGGATGATGTGCAATGGCAATGGATTGACTCAGCCACGGGTAACTTATCTGCTCAGGGGTGTGAAGGTGCCATGTACATTCCTATGCTGCGCCATACTGTACCTCGTCAGGCAACAATGTGTGGATTACCGCATTATCAGGTTGAACCGGCTTACAATTCTGATACGGAAAATGGTGATACAAATCCATCATCAAACGATAGCATCGACAACTATATTCGTGACAGTGAAGATCAAATGCAAAATGATCTCTCAAATAATCGCGTAATTTCAAGTGGTAGTTATTCAAATCAATGATGTGGACAGGTCAAAGAGATTTTAAAGATATGTGGAAGCAAGGTTTTTTAGCATTAACAGTCGTTTCTTTTGTGGGATGCTCGACATTCCCTTTACATGAAGAACCAAAGAAAGTGCCGCCAAAGCCTGCTGAACCCACAAAAAAAACCATAGAAACTCCGGATGGCGTTAAAATCACCCCCTATGAACAGGAAGAAATCAAACGCAAGCAAATGCGAGTCGTAGTTCCTGAACAAAAGGCCAAACAACAATTTAATGATGGACGATCACTACCTGCATTTAAAAATCTGATCCAGCAAACCCAGACAGCCTATAGCCAAAAAAAATGGGATGATGCTGAGCGCTTTGCTTTACAAGCTCAGCGTTTAGCACCTCAAGCGGCTGAAACTTTTATGTATCTGGCTTTAGTTGCCAATCAAAAAAGACAATATAACTCTGCTGAATCACTGGCACGTCGTGGTTTAAGTTATGCCCAATCTGCTCCAATGAAAAAGCAACTTTGGCAGGCAATTTTAGTCGCGGGTCAAAAACAAAATAATGCACAAACTGTGCAACAGGCTCAACAGGCCTTAAAATCACTTTAAGGCCCTGATGTTCTTTAACTTACTTATTACAATGATTAGAAATTTCGAATGCCTGCTATGCCATAAGCTCCATGTAACTGTGCTTGAGCTAAATCATTGGGATGTAAACCGCCCAGTGCAAAAACCAATACTTGGCTCTGTTTGCTCCATTCTTCCAACTGGGTCCATCCAAGTGCTTTAGTATGTGGATGGGTTTGTGTTGGCTGAATCGGACTCACAAACACGGCTTCACAGCCGATTTGTTCAGCATGCTGTAAGGCAACTAAATCATGACAAGCTGCAATATAACGTTTGCCTAACTCTAGATCGCCTTTTTTAAACTGCATAAGTTGATGCTGCTTCAAATGTAGCGTTTTAATCAATGGCTTTAAATCGTCACTTAATTGCTGATAGTGCTCATCATTTAAAATCAGTTTTGTTAAATCATCTGCTGAATAGGTGTGTAAAACATCCCGCTGAAACTGCTCTGCATCCACTCTCCAATAAAAAAGTGAATCAGCATGGGGTTGAAATTCAGATAATTTATCGCCAATTTTGATAAAATGTGACCAGAACAAACGCTGAAGAATAGTATCATTGGCTTTAGGAAAATTGAGCTGCATGAGTTGATCACGATGATACCATGTCCACGGTTGCTGGATCAGAGTAAGTAAATCATCAGGAACGTAAGCATAAAACAAATGGAGATAAACTATAATATCTTCATATTCATGCTGAATTCGATCAAAGGCATACCATTGCTTTATCCCAATTCCAACTTCTTCATAAATCTCACGACGACACGCATCCTCAGGACTTTCCCCTGATTCCACCTTTCCACCCGGAAATTCATATTTATTTCCCTGATGTTGTTTGGCTTCACGCCAGCCCACCAGTACTTTTCCATGATGCAGTAGTAATCCAATGGCGATGTCGATCACAGGTTTTGACATAGATTTAGAGCTTCCTTAATTTTACTCAAGTGTAAGCAAATTTTATTTTTTATAAAATATTCAAATTTTGATTGACAGGCCTATTCGATAATGATTATCATTTAAATCGTTAAATAAAACACCACGGAGCACAACAAATGAACGCACCTTTTAACCTATTTACCCGTAGCAACGAAACAGCCCAATCTTTGCCAATGTTGCATTCAAACAATCTATTTGCCCTAGGTCGTGAAATTCGCATTATGCATGCAGGTGAAGAATATCGTTTACGTTTGACCCGCAATAACCGTTTGATTTTGACAAAATAATAAGAATAATCGTCTAAAATAATAATACTCGTGGGCAAATACAATATATAAACAGTATGGTTTTACCATACTGTTTTTCTTTAATCTCATATCTGAATTTCGAGATATAAAATTTTCCAAATCATTTATGCTGTTTAGAAATTAGCTTTAACATTCTGCTATATCAAAAATTAACTCAACCTCGAGTCCCCCATTTGGATTGGGATAGAAGTTTAGCTTTGCCTGATGCAGTAGCACAATTTTTTGAGTAATGGAAAGTCCAAGTCCTGTCCCCTGTTGTCCTGTTCCCAATCCTCTAAAAAAACGTTGGCCTAAACGCTCCATAACCTGTGGAGTAATTTTTTCACCGTCATTATGAATATTTAAACGTAGCTTTCCTGAATACTGCTGCATATTTTCCAGATGAATGTAGACTTTTGAGTGATAAGGCGAATATCGAATCGCATTATCAAGTAAATTGCGTAGACAGGTAAATATAAGCTCATGATTTGCCTTTATCTGTGTTTGCTGCGCATTACAATCCAAAATAATTTCAATATTTTTATCGTGTGCAAATAAAGACAATGCTTCTATCACTTCAAGCAGGATCTCATCCAGCATTAACAGATGCTTTATGAGTCCTTGTTCTTGAGCGGGATCAAGACGCGCTAAAAGCAATAAATTTTCCAGAACTTGTGTACTTCGATTTACATCATTTTGAATCTGGATCAAATCCTGTTTCAGCGCAGGTTTATCATTATATTTGCGTTGTATCAACTGTAAACGCATTTGTATTGCAGATAAAGGCGAACGTAATTCATGGGATGCATCAGCAGTAAATGATTGCTGTGCCAAAAGTGCCCGCTCCAGCCGTTGCAATAATTGATTTAAAGAATCGATTACAGGTTCAATTTCTAAGGGAGTTTGCATCATACTAATTGGCTGTAAATCATGTGCAGACTTTGTCGCAATGGAATGAGATAAATGGTGTAAAGGTGCTAAATCACGTCGAATCCCCCAACGAATGAGTCCCCATTGCAATAGCCACAAAACGATAAGAACCAGAAAATACCCCATTAGGCTTTGCCAAATTTCATCAAATCGTGTGGATAACGGCTGTATCACAACAGATTTAAGTTCTGCTTGGGTTTTGTCCTGACGATAAATACGCCAAATCTGTCCGTCCTGCCAAACCAGAGAAAAATCTGTTTTAAAATTCCACTGAAGTGGTAGTGAATCATGTTCTTTGGATTGTGTGAGCAGCTTATTATTCCAGTACAACGCATATTGAAGATCAAATTCATCACTTAATTCATCCAGTTGTTGACCTGAAGGTAAATGTCGGTCTGAAAGAAGCAACATATCTGACACTTCATCCATGATCTCATCTTGTACTTTCATGTTGTGATAACACGTTAGAAATATCAGCAAAGCAAAAGCAGTTATGCCTGCGATGACACTACTCCATACGGTTGTTTTGATGATTTTTGACTGTAACGAAACAGAAACTGGTCGATTCATAAATTATTCGCCCATTCGATAACCAAGACCACGTATGGTCTTAATTAAAGTCGCACCAATTTTTTTTCGTAACTGATAAATATAAACTTCAATTGCATTACTCTCGATTTCCTCACCCCATGCATAAAGTGACTCTTCCAGTTGCTCACGCGTTACAATTCGCTCAGGATATTGCATCAATTTATATAAAATCTGAAACTCCCTCGCCGTTAAATCCATGACATCTTGATCACGGCGTACAGTTTTGGCCTTTGTATCTAGCGTTAATTGCTTCCACTCCAAAATATGGCTATTAACCTGTTGTTGGGTACGCAACTTGGCGCGTATTCGGGCAGATAACTCTTCCAGACTAAACGGTTTAATCAAATAATCATTTGCTCCCAAATCAAGTCCTTTAACCCGATCCTGAATACTATCTTTTGCGGTAATAAAAATGACAGGGGTCGCAGCTTGGTGTTTACGCAAAGCAATTAGCACTTCATCGCCTGTAGAGTTAGGTAAGCCCCGATCTAGCAAAATACAGTCATATTGGTGCTGTTCAATTGCTGCAATGGCGTAATCTCCTCGCTCAACCCAATCCACATGATAACCATCCATTTCTAACCACGATTGGATGCTCTCTGCCTGAGAACGGTCATCTTCTGCCACTAATATACGCATGCTGCTTCTCAAATAAGAAATAGGTAAATGGGTCTTTTTTCACTATAAAATAAAAAACTGCATATCCAAATAGACATGCAGTTTATGAAAAAGAAGATTTGCCTAAAATATAAAGTTAAAATTCAACCGCATCTACATCAATTTCAACCCGTTTCAATGGTTTATGATCAATATCCACTTCTCCGATTAAAGTTACCGTTGTAGTCGGAGAAATAGCACGTCCCTGCCATAACTCATCATCGACATCGATAGTAATCGTACCTGTCGAATCGCGGAATTGATATTTTTCATCTCCCAAAGATTTTACGACCTGCCCTTTGAGCTTAACTGGGGTATCATCTTTAAAACTCAAAGCCTGTTTTACACTACTTATTTTTGTAGGTGCTAAAGCAGATTGATTTACGGGCACTTGAGCAGATACATAACCCGTTGTGATTAAAGCTGCTGCCATTAGGATATTACGCATCATGTTGATTCCCTCATTCAGGTTGTTTATTTGCTATAAATAATTTAACCAAACAAGATGAGGTGAATCTTAGGAAAGACATAATTAGGCGATTTAACTTAAAGGTACTACACGCAGAACTTCTTCCAAAGTTGTAACACCCTCTATCACTTTACGCGCACCTGCAATCCGTAGTGGCTCTACACCTTCTTTCTTGGTCTGTGCACGTAATTCATTTAAGGTGGCATGAGCACTAATCAAATGCTTCACTTCCGTACTCACAGGCATAAACTCATAAATGCCAACTCGCCCTTTATACCCTGTATTACGACAGGCTTCACAACCAACTGCCTGATATACTGTATCTGGCATATCCATAATATAGTCAAAAGTCAAATGTTCCCATTCTTGTTCATTAATCTGGGTTTGTTGTTTGCAGTGTGGACATAACTTACGTACTAGCCGCTGTGCCAATACCCCTAAGATGGTGGCAGCCGTTAAAAATGGTTGAACGCCTAGATCATGTAAACGGGTCAAACTTGATGGTGCATCATTGGTGTGCAAAGTAGAAAGCACCAGATGACCTGTTAATGCGGCTTGTATGGCCATATTGGCCGTATCTTGATCACGTACCTCACCCACCATAATAATGTCTGGATCCTGACGCATCAAAGCCCGAACACCATCGGCAAAACCCAACTCAATGGCTGGGTTGACTTGCATCTGGTTAAAACTAGGCTCTAGCATTTCAATCGGGTCTTCAATAGTACACACATTGACCTGTTCGGTAGCAAGTTGCTTTAAAGAGGAATAGAGCGTGGTGGTTTTACCTGAACCTGTTGGGCCTGTGACCAAAATAATCCCATGACTATGCTGCGTCAGCGTATTCCAGTCATCGAGTAAACGTCCTTCAAAACCCAATTGCTGAAAACTACGTACCAAGACTTCTGGATCAAAAATACGCATCACCATTTTTTCACCAAATGCAGTAGGTAAAGTCGATAGACGCAGTTCTGTTTCTTGTCCTTTAGGCGTTCGAGTTTTTAAGCGCCCGTCTTGTGGTTTACGTTTTTCCGCAACATTGAGCCGACCCAAGATTTTAATACGCGCGATCACTGCGGTTAAAGTATTAGCCGGCATGTTATAAATGGTATGCAACACGCCATCAATACGAAAACGAACCTTACCTGTATCCTTACGTGGTTCAAGATGAATATCACTTGCACCCTGTTCAAAGGCAAACTGCAACACCCAATCGACCAGCTTGACGATATGTTGGTCATTGGCATCAGGCGTTTGCGTATCACCGAGTTGCAAAAGTGCTTCCACACCTTTATTTTCCCGCTCATAACTTCCTGAGTTTTGCGATGAATTAACCGCGCGACTCACCTGATAATATTCCACCAGATAACGATGCAATTGCTCGGGATTCAAAATCACTCGTTCAATTTTCTTTGGATTCAGACTACGCTCAAGATTGACTTGCCAATCTGTCATAAACGGCTGATCGGTTCCAATCAAAATCGAATCTGCCCTAACTTCGACAGCCAAGATTTTATTACGTAAAGCGAATTCCTGTGACATCACCGATGTCAGTTTACCTACATCTGCTTTTAATGGATCAATCACATAAAATGCCAAACCTGCTTTTTCAGCAAGCCACTGACTCAAACGAGTGGTATTTAAAATTTTCTCAGGCGCTTGCTGATCTTTCAGATTGAATTGCGCAATCCATTGAATAGGATGCCATTTCAATTGATCTTTTTGTCGATGTGTCGTTTGAATCAATAATTTTTCACGCTCTGTAATGCGTCCGTCTTTTAATAATTGTTCTAAACACCAAACCGTATCGATTTCAAAATTAAACTTCATTGTTCTACCCCAAACACTCTATCCAATATAGCAGAGTTCATTTGCAATGTATTTTTTTAGTCCGTGAAATTAGGGATATGCATCATCTAAAATTTGTTTTAAAGTGCCATCAGTATCAGGAAAATACCCAAATCATAGGCGGCTAAATGAGTTCTATTGCATTTAAAAACTTTCATGACGCAGGACATGCGGTACTGCATTTTTTACATCAAAAATTTGGTTTTGATTTATGGATGATCACACGTGTCGAGGGGAATGACTGGATTGTATTGCAATCTGAAGATCATGGTTATGATGTAAAATCAGGGCGGGTTTTTAACTGGGCAGATTCATTCTGTTCACATATGGTATTGGGTCATGCTCCTCGTATTGCACCACGTTCAGAAGATATTCCTTTATATGCTTCTGCACCCATTGCTCAACAAGTCAATATTAAATCCTATATTGGGCAACCTTTGGTTAAAGAAGATGGAACTCTCTTTGGAACCTTATGCGCGATTGATCCGGAACCAAAATCTGAAGCGATTATTGAAGATGGTGGATTAGTCGAATTATTTGGTAATTTACTTAGCCATATTTTACAACGCGAGATTCGTGAAAATGAACAAATCCGTTTGCATGAACGCCTACAAAATGAAGCCATAATTGATGCCATGACAGGTATCTATAATCGGCGCGGCTGGAATCAGTTTATTTGCATTGAAGAAGAACGTTGTAAAATCTATGGACATCCTGCTGCCGTTGTGATCGTTGATCTCAATGGATTAAAAGCAATTAATGATCAACAAGGGCACGCTGAGGGCGATCGTTTTATTGAACAGGCCGCGTCTATTTTAAGAAAATCATTACGTCAGGAAGATTTACTTGCCCGCTTAGGAGGCGATGAATTTGGAATCTTGATACTCGGTCATGATCAAGAGCATCTGGAACAATTAAAACAACGCTTACTTGAGCATTTGGCAAATGCTCAAATCAGTGCTGCGATTGGTTATGCCCTGCGTCACCCAAGTCACGGACTGGAACACGCGTGTAAAGATGCCGACCAGCAAATGTATATTCATAAGCGTCATGCAAAATCCAATCAAGTTAAGGGTCTAACTGATTAAAATCGATAATTTCGATATATTCCTGATTTACGCTAAAACTGATATCAAACTGAGCAAATTTCATCTTATAAACTCGGTAAATATCATCTTGATAAGCAGGACGGGGATCCAAAGATAAAACCTGCTCTAATTCCTCAATTAATTGCGGAGTAAGTTGCTGCGTTTGCATAAAAATTTGTTGCTGTCGTAACGCCTCTGCCTTCCAACATACTTGTTTTCTTTCAGGCTCAAGATGGGCATAGCCACTTTGCGCATTTTCGATGGCATCCGAATAATGAATATAAGGTTTAATATCCAAAATAGGAGTTCCATCAAGTAAATCACTACCTGTGACATAGATTCTAAGTCCTTTGCCCACTTTTTCAATAGATTTAAATTGCACCACAGATAAACCAATAGGTGCAGGTCGATACATACTACGCGTTGCAAACACACCTATTTTTTTATTTCCACCCAACCGCGGTGGGCGCACTTGCGGACGAAACTTTTCGGTCTCATGTTGGTTTTTATTTTCATGAAACTGCCAGATCAACCATAAATGGCTAAACTCCTCTATTCCATCAAAAGCCAATCTAACATTGTACGGTTCATACATTTCAATATAAGACTGTACCTGTACCAGATTAGGCTGGCGTGGAATACCAAACTTTTCACGATAAGGTGAATGCATGCTGCCGATGATTGGCAAATTTACAGAGGTCATCATCACTTTTTCTTATAAACACAATTAAATATATTCAGTTTATCGAGAATGATTTTAGATTAGAATAGCAACCTGTTTTCTTTTGATCGTGATTGAGATCTTTAATGGCTGCTTTTAATGTTGAACGCATCACCCATGTTCACCACTGGAATGACACTCTTTTTAGTTTTAAAACAACACGCGATACCGCACTACGTTTTAAAAATGGTCAGTTCGTCATGATCGGGCTTGAGGTCAATGGCAAACCATTAATGCGCGCCTATTCGATTGCCAGTGCCAACTACGAAGAAGAACTAGAGTTTTTCTCAATTAAAGTTCAGGACGGTCCATTAACGTCTATTTTACAAAAAGTTCAAGTTGGTGATGAAATTCTGATTTCTAAAAAACCTACTGGCACCTTGGTTCATGACGATATTAATCCGGGTAAAAACCTATATTTCCTTTCTTCAGGAACAGGATTAGCACCATTTTTATCTTTGATTCGTGATCCTGAAACTTACGAAAAATTTGAAAAAGTGATTTTAGTGCATGGTACGCGCTGGATTAGCGAATTAGCTTATCAAGATTTAATTCTGAATGAACTACCAAATAATGAATGGTTTGAAGAATTAGATATCAAAAATAAATTGATATATTACCCAACTGTAACCCGTGAACCATTTGAAAATGAAGGCCGTGTAACAACTGCAATTGAAACGGGGGCTTTATTTGAAAAAATTGGTTTACCACCATTTAATCCAGAAACTGACCGTGCGATGTTATGCGGTAGCCCACATTTCTTAACTGACGTGGCTGCACTTTTAGATAAAGCGGGTTTGAAAGAATCTCCACGTATGGGTGTTTTAGGTGACTATGTCATCGAACGTGCTTTTGTTGAGAAATAATCAAAATTGCTCTAGCGAATGTTAGCCCAATAAATCAAAAAGGTGCCTTTAGTGCACCTTTTTCGTTTTAAACCTCTAATTTATTTCACCCAATGCGAAACTGGAAACAGATAATCCACCCATAAAGTGATCTTCATGGTAATTACGAATCCCCTGTTCATTTTCCGCCGCACCAACAGCAACCATCAAGGGTAATAAGTGTTCTTCACGTGGGTGTGCGACACGTGCAGCAGGAGCAAGTTCCCACCTATTTAGGCGCTCATTACGCTCATTGCCTTGATGTTCAACCACAGTTTCATACAACCATTGGTCGAATGCACGTGATGGTTCAGCAGCATGGGCATTAAACATGCGTAGATTGTGATAGCTTAATCCACTACCAATGATCAAAATATTTTCATCACGCAATGCTACCAAGGCACGTCCTAAAGCAATATGTTGCTCTGGATTAAGTCCTTTTTTCAGAGAAAGTTGTACTACAGGAATATCCGCATCAGGATTGATGACCTGCATAGGAGAAAACATACCATGATCGTAGCCACGCTGTGCATCAGTTGCGACTTGAATGTTCGCTTGTTCCAATAGCTCCACAACACGTTTGGCCAATTCAAATGAACCAGAGGACTCATAATGCACCTGATACGTATGCGCTGGGAACCCTCCATAGTCATAAATCATATCAGGTTGCAAGGCTGTTTGAACTGTAAATTCTGGAGCTTCCCAATGCGCCGAAATCATTAAAATGGCCTTTGGACGTTGAGGCAATGTATTCAATAATCCACGCAATGACTGGGCCAGATTCGCATAAACGCTATTGAGATAATCAGGCATCCACGGCCACGGTCCCCCACCATGTGAAATAAAAAAAACAGGTTGTCGTTGATGAACAGTTGTCATGAAAATCCCCTCAAATGCTGTGTTCTAGCAATATTTTTCTATTTAATAGATTTACTGATGCAACAACAAGGGCAAAAATAGAACAAATCTGCGTATTTTTAGAACGACAATTCTGACTAAAATACTAGGTTGAGCCAAAGCAGGACAGAAACTAAAATAATCACTTATATTTTTTATGCCTTTATAATATTTTATGAAAACTGAGTTACTCTCTCCTGCTGGATCCTTGAAAAATATGCGTTATGCCTTTGCCTATGGCGCAGATGCGGTTTATGCAGGCCAGCCACGTTATAGTTTACGCGTGCGTAATAACGAATTCGATCCTGACAACTTAGAAATAGGTATCAATGAAGCGCATACTCTAGGGAAAAAATTTTATGTGGTCGTCAATATTCAACCACATAACAGCAAACTAAAAAATTTTATTGCAGACTTACACCCGATTATTAAAATGCGACCCGATGCCTTAATCATGTCTGACCCTGGTCTAATTATGTTGGTACGCGAACATTTTCCTGAGATGCCTATTCATCTTTCAGTACAAGCCAATGCGATTAACTGGGCGACAATCAAATTTTGGAAAGATTATGGCTTAACACGTGTCATTCTTTCACGAGAACTTTCTATTGAAGAAATTTCGGAAATACAAACACAAGTACCAGATATTGAACTTGAAGTGTTTGTACATGGTGCATTATGTATGGCCTATTCAGGCCGTTGCCTGCTTTCTGGTTATATGAATAAACGCGATGCCAATCAAGGGGCGTGTACAAATGCCTGTCGTTGGGATTACAAAATTCATGAAGCGATTGAGAATGAGACTGGTGAAGTTATTCCGCTTAAGCAATTTAGTGAAAAGGAAAACTGTTGTAATTCACAAAATGTTCAAATCCCGCGAATGCAACCCGTTTTAGTACAACGTAACGACGAAGATATGTTTGCTGCCGAAGAAGATCAACACGGCACTTATTTTATGAACTCCAAAGATTTAAGAGCAGTTCAACATGTGGAACGCTTAACCCAGATGGGAATCAGTTCCTTAAAAATTGAAGGTCGAACTAAATCTTATTTTTACTGTGCTAGAACTGCTCAAATTTATCGTAAAGCCATTGATGATGCTATCGCGGGGAAACCATTTGATAATAGTTTAATGAGGTTACTCGAAGGGCTGGCTAATCGTGGTTATACCGAAGGTTTTCTGCGTCGTCACGTGCATAGTGACTATCAAAACTATGATGATGGCTCTTCACATTTTGATTATCAGCAGTTTTGCGGTGAAGTGTTAGAACGCAATGGTGACTATATCAAAATTAATGTAAAAAATCGTTTTGATGTAGGAGATTCACTCGAACTTATGACTCCGCAAGGCAATTTTACGTTTATCCTGAATGAAATTCTGGATCGTAACGGCCATCAAATTGATAGTGCCAAGGGCTCAGGTCATATCGTTGACATTCCACTTGACCCTGCCATAAATGTTGAATATGCCCTACTCATTCGTAATTTACCCCATGCTACTGAACAACTTTCTGCGTCAGCATTGGCATTTACTGCGGAGTAATTATGGCCTTACTCATTACAAAAGATTGTATCAACTGTGATATGTGTCTGCCTGAATGCCCTAATAGCGCCATTTTTGAAGGGAAAAAGGTCTATGAAATTGACCCAAATCGTTGTACTGAATGCGTAGGATTTTATCCTGAACCGACCTGTATCGCTGTCTGTCCGATCAACTGTATTGTACTTGATTTAGCTCATATTGAAGATCAGATAACGTTAATGCATAAATTTGAACAGCTCAATATCATTTGTCGTTAAACCAATAAATCATCGCATAAAAAAAAGGAACCTGACTGTTAGAAGATCAAGTTCCTATAAACTCATTTCAAAACTTGCAGGCAAAGGAACCGAAATTCCTTTGCTTTTTTATGAATCAACTATTTCGGATAAGATAATCAAACGCAGAGAGAGAAGCCTTTGCACCTTCACCAGTAGCAATAATAATCTGCTTATAAGGTACAGTGGTACAGTCACCTGCCGCAAATACACCTGCGACATTAGTTTCATTTCGCTCGTTAATGATGATCTCACCACGTCCACTTAACTCAACCGAACCTTTTAAGAAATCTGTATTAGGCAATAAACCAATCTGGACAAAGATTCCTGCCAGCTCAAGGGTCTGTTCTGTATCCGTAGCACGGTCTTTGTATTTCAGACCCGTCACCTGATGACCATCACCGACCACTTCCGTTGAAAGGGCATGGGTAATAATGGTAGCATTTGGCAAACTATTGAGTTTATCCTGCAATACTTGATCGGCACGTAATTTGGTATCAAACTCAACCAAAGTCACATGTTCTACAATTCCTGCCAGATCAATCGCGGCTTCTACACCTGAGTTACCACCGCCAATCACCGCAACTTTTTTGCCTTTAAATAAGGGACCATCACAGTGTGGGCAATAGGCGACTCCACGCGTCGCATATTCTTGTTCACCAGGAACCCCCATTTTTCTCCAGCGTGCACCCGTCGATAAAATCACGGTTTTCGATTCAACCTTTGCTCCATTTTCCAGTTCAACTTCAACCCGACCTGTCGCCGTTTGATCCGCTCCTGTGATTTTACGAACACGTTGCAGATTCATTATATCTACATCGTATTCACGTATATGCGCTTCCATATCGGCAGCAAACTTCGGACCAATGGTTTTTTGTACCGATGTGAAGTTTTCGATATCCATGGTATCCATCACCTGACCACCAAAACGCTCTGCAATCATCCCCGTACGAATACCTTTACGTGCCGCATAGATCGCTGCCGTACCGCCCGCAGGACCAGCACCCACGACCAATACATCAAACGCGTCTTTAGCACTGATTGCTGCTGCATCTTTTTCAGCCGAGTTGCTGTCCAGTTTGGCCACG